>CAYVOX010000031.1:0-26216 GCA_964453035.1 uncultured Anaerolineaceae bacterium | reverse complement strand
TGCCGGGCCTGTGCGGGCAGTCGCCGGACCTCAACCGGATGAACCCGGCTAACCCGCTGCGCGAGCAGCCCATGCCGTGGACCACGCTGGAGCCAACCCGCACCACCACACCGCAGCGTACGGGTACCCCGGTCCGCACGCCCACACCGGTGGTCACACCCACACTTAGATCAGCAGATCGCACCCTCACCGCCCAGCAGGTTCAAAAATCAACCTCCGCTATCCCCCCTGGAACAAATACATATAAAGGTGAAGCCATTAAATTCAAGGACAAACCGGATATCATCGTCTATCCAAACTTAAAGTACCAGGCTCCCCCTGCCGGCATCACCGTCACACCCTACTGCCCATTTCCCAATGACCCCGGTGGACAGAATTGTTGGAGTATAGGGGGTCTGATTTCTTTGTTGGAAACCGGTCAAACCCTGACCGTTACTAATAGCAATCCCACCACAGCGGTTGGCGTGCAATGGTGGGGTTCCACCAATGATGGTATCGCGCGCGTCAGCATTGACGGCAGGGAGGTATGGCAGGGTAGCACGCGCGGGCTGGGGCCTGAGTACGATAAAGCTTACATCGTCTATTTACAGATCGCAGGACTGCCCGAGAGCGCCCACACCATCCTGGTCGAAAACATCGGCCAGGGGCCGGTGGCAATTGCCCTGGTGGGTTTTGGATCGGCCAGCCCATAAAATCACACGCGTTTTACGCCATAGTGTTAGCCGCGGTCGGTTATTTGATTAAGGGCTTCATACCGCCCCCACCTGCTTGAACCATTCAAAGGTTTCACGCAGGGCATCTACCACCGGGCGCGGCGCCCTCAAACCCAACTGACTTTGAGCCTTATGCGAATCGTAATAGAAATACCAGCCCGCCATCGCCATCTCCTCGGGGCCGAGGGGCAAATCCAGAAATGAGCCAAACCAGCGCAGCGGAACGGCTGCCGCGCGCGCCACGCTGCCGGGCAATATCACGCGCGGAGTCGGTGCCCCCACCACACTGGCAATCATCCGCACCAGTTCAACGTGGGTCAGGTTCTCGCCGCCCAGGATGTAGCGCTCGCCGCTGCGTCCGCGTTCCAGGGCTGCCAGGTGCCCATCAACCACATCGGCAATGTGAACGGCGTTGGCTCCACCCTCTGGCAGAAACGGCACATGCTGGCGCGACACCTGGATGAGGATGGAATTGTTCTGGCGGTAAATATCCCCGGCGCCAAAGACAATGCTCGGATTTACGGTGACCACATCCAGCCCGCGGGCAACCGCCTTTTGCGCTTCCAGTTCAGCCAGGTATTTGCTGTATCCATAAGGCCAACCCTGAGGATGGTAATTCCAGGTGTGGCATTCATCCATCAGGTTGGATGCTGAGCCGCGGCTGCCGCCAATTTTATCAGGCACGCCCAGCGCTGCCACGCTGCTGGTATGCACGGCGCGCCCCACACCCGCCTCAAGGGCAGCATGGTACAGGCTGCGCGTTCCCTCCACGGTGACGGCATACATGCGCGCGGCGCGGTCGCGGGTATTGTTGTTGCCCAGCAGCGCCGCCGCATGAAAGAGCGCCTCCACCCCCTGCAAAGCAGGTTTCAATGACTCAGGTTGAGTCAGATCACCAATCACATGCTCAACGGGTAACCCTTCCAGCAACTTGAGTGGACTGTTGGCGCGGTGAAAGGCGCGCACTGCATGGCCCTTTTCCAGCAAGGCGCGGCACAACTGCGCCCCAATAAAGCCGGTTGAACCGGTGACCAGAACCTTCATAGCTAAACCGCCCACTCGATGATGGTGGCTTCACCCTGGCCAACCCCAACGCACAACGCAGCCAGCCCGTAGAATGGGCGGGGGCTCCCCGGCGCGCGCCGAGACATTTCATGCAACAGGGTAGTAAGGATGCGCGCGCCCGAGCAGCCCAGGGGGTGTCCGAGGGCAATTGCGCCGCCGTTGACGTTGGTCAGTTCCGCCTTCAAACCCAGCTCGCGCAGGCAGGCCAGCGCCTGCACGGCGAATGCTTCATTAACTTCTGCCAGGCCGATTTTCTCAATGGATATTCTGGCGCGTTCCAGCGCCTTGCGAGTGGCGGGGATGGGTCCCAGACCCATCAGGCGCGGCGGCACGCCAACCGCCGCCGAAGAAACCCAGCGAGCCAGCGGTTTGAGTCCCAGGCGCTGCACGGCAGCCGTGCTGGCCAGCAGCACAGCCGCGGCGCCGTCATTCATCCCGGAGGCATTGCCCGCCGTCACCGTACCCTCTTTGCGAAAAGCAGGTCTCAGGCGCGCAAGCGACTCGAGGGTGGTATCGCGGCGCGGGCGTTCGTCCCGGTTGACGATCAAAGGATCGCCCTTCTTTTGCGGGATGGAAACGGGAACAATCTCCGCGTCAAATCTACCGCAATTCTGCGCCTCAACAGCCCGGCGGTGGCTTTCAACCGCATAGGCGTCCTGCTCAGCCCGCGAGATGCCCATTTCCACGGCGATATTTTCGGCGGTCTCCCCCATCGGATCGGTACCGTAGAGTTCTACCATGCGCGGGTTGGGGTAACGCCAGCCGAGAGCCGTATCCCAGGCGGTGAGGTTGCCAAACGCATAGGGCGCTTCAGCCTTGGGCAGTGAATACGGCGCGCGCGACATCGATTCTACCCCGCCGGCGATGATAAGGTCGCCCTCTCCGGCGCGTATGGCACGCGCAGCCTGGTTGACCGCCGAGAGACCCGATGCGCACAGCCGGTTAAGGGTTAACCCCGCCACGCTGACCGGAAAACCCGCCAGCAGGGCTGCCATGCGAGCCACATTGCGGTTATCTTCACCAGCCTGGTTGGCGCAGCCCAGGTAAACCTCGTCAACAGCAGCCAGCTCAAGCCCCGTGCGCTGAACCAGCTCGCGTAGCACGTGCGCAGCCAGGTCATCCGGGCGCACCGCTGCCAGGGCGCCACCCAGGGCTCCGATGGGGGTGCGCAGCGCATCAATCAGAAAGACATCATTCACGGGTTCGCCTCCGAGTGTGAGATCATCCATCATCATTCTACCATCGAGTGCTAAAAGAGCCGAACAACCCGCCAATTGAAAAATTCCATATTTGGACACCTACACAAAAAAGAAGCCGTCTTCGCCACCTGTGGCGGTGCAGTAGCGCGAACAACCCATATCTAGTGGTTTGGTGGCGCTCTGAGGGTTGTAAAAACCTGCCTTATACCTTAAAATCATGCATGGGTGGCGTTCCGGCTGCCAACCTGCAGAGAACGGTGATTCCAGCAGGAGAACGCAAGATGCGTCTAAAAATACGCTTGATTATCCTCGTCATCGCCATAATTGCGCTGGCAGGGCTCACGGGCTGTGACAGCCTGGTGAGTCGCCTGCCGTTGCGCACCCCCACCGCCACCTGGACGTACCAGGTCGCCTCGATTTTCCGCGACCTGTACCAGCAGTTGGGTGGGGAGGCTGCGCTGGGGGTTGCCGTCTCTGAGCCGTTCAAACGCGAGGACGGCACCGGCTGCCAGTATATGGAGAAGGCGCTGATGTGCTACAACCTCACCGCCACCGACCAGCTCAATCGCGTTTACCTGGAAAATATCGGCTATGACGTGTTGGGAGTGCCTGCTGTGCCCCCCACTCCGGAAATCCGCGTTTACGAAGCCTTCCTGTCCACCTACCGGGATCGCTTCTTTGGGGCACTTTATGCCGGCAAGGCCCTCACCGAAGTGCGTTACGATAGCCAGCAGCACCGCCTCATCCAGTATTTTGAAAAAATGGCCTTCGCGCTGGATACGCGCGACCCGAAAGCCACAGTGCAGCTGCTGCCCTACGGCGTGACCGTTTACCGGCGTGATAATCCGCGCGCCGCGATGCCGGCAGGCTCATCCATCGGGTTAAGCGCCAACACAGATATCCCCTCCGCCACCAGTCTCACCCGCCTGGGAGGGATCGCCACCCTGGGCAACCCGCTCAGCAAGCCCTACCCTGAGAAAGACGCCATCTCTGAGCAGTTGTTTGAAAACGCGCTGGTTTATATTCCCAAAGATAACCCCAACACAGTGCGCTTAAGGGACCTTTCGCAGCGCGTGGGCATGCTCTACACACCCCCCGGAGCGCAAAAATACACCCTGGCCGATAACATGCTCTTCTATGTCACCCAGGGCGCACTTGGCTACCACGTGCCCATCAACTTTGATCAGTTCATCGCCACCCACGGCGGTCTTGAAATCTCCGGTGCGCCGATTTCGGAGCCGGTGGCTGTTGAGGTCAACGGAAAAACTATTGCGCGGCAGTGCTTCCAGAATTACTGCCTGGATTACGACCGCTCCCCCGCCGACGGCGTCAATGTGCGCCTGGCTCCAATCGGCAGGCTCTATCTGCAGCAGCTCAACCCACAAAACCAGGCGTTTGTGCTTTCGGCCAAAACCCTCACGTTGCGCACCACCGAAGCGCAGGCGCGCATCACCAACGAACAGGAGCAGGTCATCGGGGTTGAAGTAACCCAAACCCAGAGCGGTAAGCCGGTAGCGGATGTCGAGAGCTTTATCACGCTCAACCTGCCGGAAGCCAGGCGGCTTTCTTACAACCTGCCGCCCACTGCCGCCAGCGGTAAGACGCACATCGTCTTGCCCCCCATGCACGGAGTTGCCAACGCGCAAATCATTCCCTACATCGTGTGCCTCAGCCTGCCCACCGAAGAGCCCATCTGCTCGCCTGATTCATTCATAATCTGGAATCTTAAATAAAACCAATTCGGGATAGCAAAATAGATCCAGGAATGGGCCATGAGGGGGAACGATTCTTTGCTGCCGCTTTGGAAAATGCGGGTTTCTCACTGCCTCAGGGGCGGGCTTCAGCCAGCACCTCAACCCGCGCAATCTTCCCGCCCACAGCATACACCCGCAGGCTGAACGGCTGCGGTTTGGATCCCAGTTCGGCGCTGCTTTCCCAGCGCCGCAGACCCACCAGGCTGCCATCGGCGGCGTAGGCTGCCGCGGCAACCCACACCTGCCGGGCGTTGGGTGGCGCTTTGACCAGGGACAGTTCCGCGCTGACCTCAGCGCTCAGTTGATCCGCAGCCACCTGGATGCGCTGGTTTTCCACGCTCACCGCCAGGTACCGCGCAGATTGGTTCTGCACCGGTAGAGCATTGACCAGCTCCGCGGAAACGCGCGGAGTCTGGGGCAGCGGGGCGGCGAAGTAAACCGCCAGGGGCAGCGAGGCACCCGCACCCAGCAGGTTGAGCGCGGTGGAGGCCACCTGGGCAGCCAGTTGCTTGCCCTGGTCATCCCACAGGCGCACGCGCACCGTCACACTCTCCACCGCTTCCGTTTTTTGGTTTTTCACGCGGGTGAAACACCAGGCGCCGCCGCTTTCATCTTTTCGGCACAGCGGGGTCTCGACGATGATTTTCACCGCAGTGGGGCTGGGTGCCGCCGTGCCAGGAATGGGGGTGGTGCCGGGGATAATCAGCTGCTGACCCACAATGATGATGCGCGGATTAACGCTGGGATTAGCCGTTTTGAGCGCATCCAGGCTCACGCGGTAGCGCAGCGCAATTCCAGACATATCCTCGCCGAGCTTGACGGTGTGGGTGCGAGGGGTGGGCGTGGGAGTGGGCAGCAGAGTGGCGGTAGGCAAGTTTTGCGCCGGGGTGGCGCTGAGCCGGGGTGTCGCTGTGCGGTAGAGGGTCAACTGGCTCATCTGCGCGGGCGTCGCGCTGGGGGTGATGCCAGCCGTTGGCGCAGCGCAGCTCGCCAGTAGGAATAAACAAACCAGTCCGAACCATTTTTTCATAAAGGGCATTATACCAGCCGATTTGGAGCAGTTTACAGCTTCTCAACAGGTTAAGGGTACCATCTTGTGTGCGCTGCCAGCCTATGCTAAACTCAAACCATGTCCCCCGAGGATACCATCTACCAGGAAGCGCTCAATGCCATCCATAACGGCGAAAAGACCCGCGCGCGCGACCTGCTGACGCGCCTGATCAGGGCAGAGAAGGATAACGCCCAGTTCTGGCTGCAGATGAGTGCCGTGGTCGAAAGCGCCAAGGAGCGCATTTTCTGCCTGAATGAAGTGCTGCGCCTGGAACCGGCAAACCTCACCGCGCGGCGGGGATTAATCTACCTGGGGGTCAACCCGCCCGATGAAACGCTGGCTATTCCCCTGCAAAACCAGCGCCGCAACTGGGAAGCCGCCCTGTTCGGCGGCGCCGCGCCGGAAAAAGCCCTGCAGCGCGCCCGCCTGAACCAGATTCTGATGGTGGTTGGGGCTCTGGTGCTGCTGGTTGCCATTGCGGCGACTATCCTGCTCAACCTCAACCCACCCAAGACGGATTTTGTTTTTGAAAACCCATTTCCAACCGCTACGCTTGGACCTTCACCAACCCCGGCCCTCACTGCTTCACCCGTAGGCCGCACAGCCACCCCCACCCGCGGACCTCTGCCGCCGCTGGCAGCCCTGCTGCAATCCACTTACACGCCAACGCCGCTCTCCGTCAACACCCCTCACCCGCGCACCGAAGCCTACCGCTCGGCCATCAGCGCCTACAACCGCGCCGACTGGAGCAGCGCAGCCAGTTACTTCCAGCAGGTCGCCACCATCGAGCCGACCGCCGCGGATGTTTTTTACCTGCTGGGTGAGGTTTATCGCAACCAGAACAAGCTCAAAGAAGCCCTGCAGGCTTATGACCAGGCCATTAAGATCAACCCCGGCTTTGCCCCCGCCTACCTGGGCCGCGCGCGCGCCCGCCAGGCGCAATCCGCTGAACCTGCCGACCCCATCCGCGCGGACTTAGAGAAAGCTATCACCCTTGACCCCGGTTTTGGCGAGGCTTACCTGGATCTGGCAGCCTTGAAGATGCGCAAGAAGGAAAGCAAAGACCTGCAGCGCGACCTGGATTTTGCCACCAACCTGCTGCCAGACAACGTTCAGGCTTTTGTGCTGCGCGCGCAATATTACCTGGCGCAGGGCAAACCTGCCCCCGCGCTGGAGGACGCGCAGCGCGCCTACGAGTTGGATATCACCCAGCTTACAGTTTATCGGGTGCTGGGAGAAGCCTACCGGGCCAACAAACGCTCCGCCGAATCCATCCAACCGCTTGAAATCTACACGCGCTATAAGGAAGATGAATTTGAGCCCTTCCTGTGGCTGGCGCAGGCCTACCAGGAGCGCGGCGCGGAAGGCGATCTGCAGCTCGCTTTGAGGGCGCTCGAGTCAGCCATCGGGGTCAACAAATTGAATCACGACGCTTACATCCAGAGGGGGACAACTTACCTTGACCTGAAACAGGGCAAGGAAGCCATGGCCGATTTTGTCACCGCCTCGATGCTGCGAGCCGATTCCTTCCCCTCCATGCTGGGCAGGGGACGTGCCATGCTGCTGCTGGAAGACGGCCCGGAGGCATATAACTTCTTCAGCAAGGCGCTGCCGCTGGCAGGCAACAACGCTGAACGGGCCGCTGCCTATTACTGGCGCGCGCTTGGGCTGGAGCAGATGAAGCTGGTTCCTTCCGCGCTGGCAGACTGGGAAGCCCTGCTCCGCTTACCCGCCGCCGAAATTCCCGCCCTCTACCGCCAGGCCGCCCTGCAGCACGCGCAGTCGCTGGCGACGGTCACGCCTACCTCAGGCGCAGCTGTTCCCACCCGAACCTCCACCGCCAGCCCGGGCGCCTCCTCCACCCCTACCCCACCCTAAAAAGGAATGATCCGTGCGGCCGCTGCAGCTTTACACGCTGGTTAACAGGCGCCATCTACGCCGGCAATCCCAGGCGCGCAGCGCAGCGCACCGCGCCAGCCGCGCCGGTCTGGCGCTGGCTTTAATTCTCTCCATCCTGGTGATTGCGGTGGCAGCAGGACTGAGCATTGGCTACGCCAACCTGACCGCCAACCTGCCCTCGATTGAGAGCTTGCCCCTCCTGCTGGATTCTCAATCCGGCATGCTGCTCCAACCCACCGCAATCTACGACCGCAGCGGGCGCACCCTGCTGTTTAAACTGGAAAACCCAGGCATTCAGCGCCGCTACCTGCTGCTCGACCCGCAGCAAAGTGAATCGCTGGCCCCGCAACTGGTTCAGGTGGTCATCACCCTCTTTGACCCCTCCTTCTGGCAGCACGCCGGGGCTGACGTTTCGCGCCTTTCCCAGAACGAGCCCGCCACGCTGGCAGAGCGGCTGGTGAGCGACCTGTTGCTGGAAAATGAACCTACCAGCTTGCGCCGTGCCCTGCGCATGCGCCTTCTGGCAACCCAGGTCACCAACCAGTATGGAAGGGCGCGGGTTTTGGAATGGTATCTCAACAGCGCGTCATTTGGGCACCTGGCTTACGGCGCTGAGAGCGCCGCGCAGCTCTACCTGGGCAAATCAGCCAGCCGGCTCACCCTGCCGGAAGCAGCCCTGCTGGCAGCTGCGCTGCAAGCCCCGGCCCTCAACCCGCTGGACGCGCCCCAGGCTGCCCTTGAACAGCAGCAAGTGCTGCTGGACCAGTTGCTGGAGCGCAACATCATCGACTCAGAGCAGCGCGAACAGGCGCGCGAAAGCACCTATACGCCCCTGGCGATGCCCGCCGCCCCACAGCAACCGGCCAAAGCCTTCACCACCCTGGTTCTGGAGCAGGTCGCCAGCCAGGTGGGCCGCAGTCGGTTGGAACGCGGCGGGCTGCGCATCACCACCACGCTGGATATGGATCTGCAAACCCAGGTGAGCTGCACGCTGCAGGCGCAACTGACTCGCGTGCAGGGCGGCGCAGCCTCCGTGCTGGGTGATTGCCAGGCAGCCCGCCTGCTGCCAACTCTGCCCCCTGGTTTGCGCCCCATCAGCGCGGAAGTGGAGGGCAGCGCGATTGTGCTGGATCCCACCAGCGGACAGGTGCTGGCCTTCGTAGGCGATTCGACTACTCCTAGCGGGGAGAGTGGAACGCTCAGCCTGCATGCCCCCGGCAGCCTGCTCACGCCTTTCCTGGCGGTTTCCAGCTTTGCCTCCGGCTTTAGCCCGGCTTCACTCGTCTGGGACATCCCAAACTCCGACCTGAAGTTGCCCGAAGGGACGAGTTATCGCGGTCCGCTGCGCCTGCGCAGCGCCCTGGCCAACGATATCCTCACCCCATTGGAGCGCGTGCTGGTTGAAATTGGCCCGGCCAACGTCTGGCGCCAGGCTGAATCGCTCGGGCTGACCAACCTGGGGCGCGCGCCGGAACCTGAAAAACTGCTGCGCGAAGGCGGAGAATCTTCCCTGGTGCAACTGGCCCAGGCTTACGGGGTTTTTGCCGCACAGGGCACGCTTTTCGGCAGCGCCGCAACAAACAGTGAAGACAGTATTTCTCCGGTGGTGGTGTTGCTGGTGGAAGACCAGGACGGTCAGCGCCTGGTGGAAACCTCACAGGCAAAAAGCCGGGCAGTGTTAAGCACCCAGTTGGCTTATTTGGTGCACCACGTGCTGAGCGATGAAGTAGCCCGCTGGCCCAGCCTTGGACATCCCAATGCGCTGGAGATGGGTCGTCCGGCAGGCGCAAAAACCGGAAAGAACGGTGACGGCAGCCAGGTATGGACCGCCGGGTACACGCCGCAGCGCGTGGTGGTGGTGCGCCTTGGGTTGCCCGGCAGCGAAGTGGATATCCGCGCGGCAGCGGGCATCTGGCATGCGCTGATGCAATACGCCAACCGCAACTTACCCCCCTCAGGATGGAATCAGCCGGAAGGCATCTCAACCCTGCTGGTATGCGATCCCTCCGGCCTGCTGCCAACGCTTGCCTGCCCCACCCAGGCGAGTGAGGTATTCCTCAATGGCAATGAGCCCAACGCGCTGGATAACCTCTACCAGCGCTTCCAGGTCAACCGCGAAACGGGGCGCCTGGCAACCGTGTTCACCCCGCCAGAACTGGTTGAGGAACGCACTTACCTGGTGCTGCCCCTGGAAGCCCAGGGCTGGGGCCGCCTGGCAGGGCTGCCCGTGCCGCCCGCCGAATACGATCTCATCCAGCCGCCGCAACCCTCCGCTGAGGTTCAAATCAGCGCGCCGGTCAACTTCTCCGCGGTGCGCGGCAAGGTGAAACTGCGCGGCTCGGCGGCGGGAAGCGGCTTTGCGTCTTACCGCATCCAGGCCGGGGCGGGGTTAAACCCAAAAACCTGGGTGCAAATCGGTCAGGAGAGCACCACGCCTGTCAGCAGTGGTATCCTGGGCGAGTGGGAAACCCCATCAGAAAGCGGCCTGTACGCCTTGCGGTTGCAGGTCATCCGGCAAAATCAGCAGGTCGAGACAGCCATCATCCAGGTGACGGTGGATAACACCCCGCCAACAGCGCGAATCCTCGCGCCGTATGCCGGGCAAAAAATCAAAGCAGGCGGAGCAGCCGTCACCTTGCAGGCTGAGGTGAAGGATAACATCGCCATCCAGCGGGTGGAGTTCTGGATGGACGGCCTGCTGGTAGGTGAACGCCTGTCAGCCCCCTACACCTTCCCCTGGCAGCCGCTCCCGGGCAGCCATACGATGCTGGTCAAGGCTTACGACCTGGCTGGCAACAGGGTAGAAAGCACGCCGCTGCTGTTCCAGGTGGAATAAACCTGAGAGAACTACAAAAACAGGGGGATATGCATGGCATGGTGGGTTTCTGGCAAAAACAGCCTGTAAATGCACGAATCAGGATGAAAATCATAGCAAATTGGTGCTTTAAACATCCAACCCCTTCTGGATTTTTTGCTAGAATAGAAAAAGCGAAATTGTATGACAATTTAAATTTCCACAACATGAAAAGGATATGCTATGGCTGAAGAAGATCCCCGAATTCTGGAATTGCGCGCCAGGCGTGCAAAGGCGCAAAAAGCCGGCGGCGAAGACCGCATCGCAAAACATAAAGCGAAAGGGAAGCTGACCGCCCGCGAACGTATTCTACAGTTACTCGACGCAAATTCATTCAATGAACTGGAATTGTATTCCTCTCACCGCAGTGAAGATTTCGGCGTGGGCGAGCGCATTGAGACCGACGGTGTCATCACCGGCTGGGGAACCGTCAACGGGCGCGTGACATACATTTACGCGCAGGATTTCACCGTGATGGGCGGAGCCCTGGGTGAAATTCACGGGCGCAAGATTGCCCGCCTGATGGACCTGGCGGCTTCCGCCGGCGCGCCGGTGGTTGGCATGATTGACTCGGGCGGCGCGCGCATCCACGAAGGCGTACGCAGCCTGTGGGGTTACGCGCAAATCTTCCGGCGCAACGCCCTCTACTCCGGCGTTATCCCGCAAATCAGCCTGGTGATGGGCCCGTGCGCCGGAGGCGCCGCCTACTCACCCGCGGTCAGCGACATGATTATCATGGTCGAGAAGCAATCCTTTATGTTCCTCACCGGGCCCGAAGTCATCAAATCGGTGACGGGCGAAATTGTTGACTTCGAGAGCCTGGGCGGGGCAGCCGTACACCTGGGCACCAGCGGAACGGCTCACCTCACCGCGCCGAATGATTTGGAAGCCATTGCCACTGCCCAGCGCGTGTTGAGCTACCTGCCTTCCAACAACACCGAAAACCCGCCTTACATGGATACCGGCGACGACCCGCAGCGCATGGATGCAGCCCTGAACGCGATTGTCCCGCTCAACCCGAGCGAACCCTACAACATGCATGAGGTTGTCGAGCGCATCGTGGACCGCGGCACGTTCCTTGAACTGCAGGCCACCTTCGCCCGCAATGCGTTTGTTGGCCTGGCCCGCATGGGCGGTTACCCGGTGGGCATCGTCTCGCAGGAACCCTCGGTGATGGCTGGTTCGATGGAAATGAACTCAGCCGATAAAATTGCCCGCTTTGTGCGCTTCTGCGATGCCTTCAACATCCCGCTGGTCACCTTCTGCGATTCGCCGGGCTTCCTGCCGGGCGTAACCTCAGAACACAACGGCGTCATCCGCCATGGAGCCAAAGTGCTGTTTGCCTACTCCGAGGCCACTGTGCCAAAGATCCAGGTGGTGACGCGCAAAGGTTACGGCGGAGCCTTCATTGTGATGAGTTCCAAGGTGATGGGAGCGGACGTGGCCTTTGCCTGGCCGAGCGCTGAAATCGCCGTGATGGGACCGGAAGGCGCAGCCAATATCGTTTATCGCAAGCAGATCGAAGCTGCCGAGGACAAGGCTGCCGAACGGGCCAAGATGGTAGGTGAATACCGCAAGACCTTCCTCAACCCCTATGCCGCCGCCGCGGATGGTTACGTTGACGACGTCATCGAGCCGCAGGAAACCCGCAAGCGCGTGATTGCCGCCCTGGCAGCGCTGCGCGAAAAGACCGAGATTACCCCGGCCCGCAAGCACGGCAACATTCCGCTGTAAAGGAGAGGCTCATGACCACTCTGGAATCCGTCTTGTGGATATCGCTGATTAGCATCGTACTGTTATTTGCTGCGATGATAATCATCTGGGGTCTGATGGCACTGATGGTCAAGATTCCGGATAAAGTTGAAAAGGCAGAGGAAGTGGCGGTTGAGGTGGGCGAAGAAAGCCCCGCTCTGGCTGCGCCCGAAGCCGTTGATCATAGCCGGGATAAGATTCAGGCGGCTGCCCTGGCGGTGGCGGTGGCTCTGGCCATCCGTCCGGCCGCCGTCCGGCTTGCGCCGCCCTCCAGCGGTGAAAAGTCCAGCGCCTGGCAGGCCACGCAACGCGCCAGCCAGTTCAGCCAGCGAAACCAGGTTTTTCTGCGGAAACGAGGATAAGCAATGAAAATTAAAGTCAAAGTGCATGATATTTCATACGAGGTAGAGGTTGGCGACCTGGCCAGCCGCCCAATCCTGGCAACCATCGAAGGCGAGACCTTTGAAGTGTGGCCAGAAGAAGAGAAAGCGGCGCCTGTGCTTGTAGCGGCAGCGCCGGTCGTTGCGGCACCCCCTCCTGCCTCCGCCCCCCGCCCCGCTGCAACTGCTCCGGCAGCCGTATCCACCAGCGGTGGCGCGCTCATCACAGCCCCCTTGCCGGGCGTGGTGGATAGCATCAACGTGGCAGTGGGAGACGCGGTGAAGCAAGGGCAGGTTGTCCTGATTCTGGAAGCGATGAAGATGAAAAACGCCCTCAATGCTCCACGCGACGGAAAAGTCCTGGCAATCCACGTCGCTACCGGCAACCAGGTCAAACACGGCCAGGCTTTGCTCGAGATCGGCGACTAGGGGGTGAACGCTCATGGACTTTAATGAAGTCTTAAGAATTCTCGCGGAAGGTTTCGAAAATTTCTACTGGGGCAACGCGGTAATGATCCTGGTAGGGGGCGTATTGATCGCCCTGGCGGTGGTTAAAGAATACGAACCAATGCTGCTGCTTCCCATCGGCATTGGGTGTATCTTCGCCAACGTGGGCATGTCAGCCTACGGCGATAACTTCCTGGGCATCCTGTACAAAGCCGGGATTGAAACCGAATTGTTCCCCCTGCTCATCTTCATCGGCGTCGGCGCGATGATCGACTTCCGCCCGCTGCTGGCGCTACCGAGCATGGCGGTGCTGGGAGCAGCCGGGCACTTTGGCATCTATACCGTGTGGATTTTGGCCGCACTGCTGGGCTTCAAGCTCAACGAATCAGCTTCGATTGCAGCTATCGGCACAATTGATGGTCCCACGGCCATTTTCGTCACCACACGCCTGGCTCCCGAACTGCTGGGACCAATTGCGGTGGCGGCCTACTCCTACATGAGCCTGGTACCAATCATCCAGACTCCCATCATGAAGTTCTTCACCACCCGCAAAGAGCGCCTCATCCGCATGGAATACGCGCCCAAGCCGGTTTCTCGGCGCACCATCATCCTCTTCCCCATCGTGGTGACCATCCTGGTGGCACTGATTGCCCCGGACGCCGCGCCGCTCATCGCCTCGCTCATGTTGGGCAACCTGCTGCGTGAAGCCGGCGTGGTGGATAGACTAAGCAAATCCGCTCAAAATGAAATCATCAACATGGCAACCCTCTTCCTGGGATTGACCATCGGCGCAACGATGACAGCCGAATCCTTCATCAAGCTGCAAACGCTGGGCATCCTGGCGCTAGGCATGGTGGCCTTCATCATTGATACCCTGGGCGGCCTGCTCTTCGGCAAGCTGCTGGCGGTGGTCACAGGCGGAAAAATCAACCCCCTGGTAGGCGCGTGCGGCATCAGCGCCTTCCCCATGGCGGGCCGACTGGCAGCCAAAACGGCCCTTGAAGAAGACCCCAACAACTTCATCCTCATGCAGGCTATGGGAGCCAACACCAGCGGGCAGCTTGCCAGCGTGGTGGCTGGTAGCCTGCTCTTTGCGCTCACATCGGGTTTACTTTAGCTTAAGTAGTTGTATCAAACAGGAACCCCCGGGAATTTCTCCGGGGGTTTTGTTTTTTGGGGATGGGGATCGCCACGCGGTTAGCCTGATTATTCCGCAGGGCTTTCTTCGGGGAATTTCTGCGAGAGCGGGCGGGTGGGAGGTTCGATATCCAGCCGGTAGCCAATACCTCGAATAGTCTTGATAAAGCGCGGATGGCGCGGGTCGTCCTCCACCGCCTGGCGCAACCAGCTGATATGCACATCCAGCGTGCGCGTGTCAACCGTGTAAGCCGTATCCCACACCTGCATAAACAATTCCTTGCGCTCAATCAACTGCCCGGGATGTTCCATCAAAATCTTAAGCAGCGCCACCAGGCGCGGGGTCAGTTTGGCCTGGCGGTTGAGGCAGCGCACCAGGCGCTGCTCTGTATCCAGTTGCAACGGACCAACCTGCAACAGGTCTTTGCGATCAAGATTGGGCAGCAAAGGCCGGATGCGGTTGACCAGCTTTTGAAGGGTAAACGGCAAAGTGAGCACCACGTTGGCTTCAACCTTATCGGTATTGTTGGCAGCGGCATCAACAATCAGCACAATCGGCAGGGTAACAGATTTATCCCTGAGCGACTGGCAAATACGCTTGCCCGTGGTGCGCATGGAAGGCGCGTTCACAATCACCAGGTGCGGAAGCTCTTCCGATACGCGCGCCAGGGCAGCGCTGCCGTTGGGCACGCCCTCCACTTGAAAGCCCTTCCTGGATAGACCGACGAGGAAAGAAGGACTCTCCGCTCGCTTACCTTCTACTAGCAGAATTTTAGCCTTCATAAATTATTTCCACCAAATTAATAAAGATAGTTCATACGGTGCAAGGATCGTTTCAAAATGTTCCTCTCAATGCCCTGATGGTATGAAATCTTAAATGGGCTGCAAATCCCACCTGGAGAGAAACGGCACCCTTGCGGCAGTTGTGCAATGGATTCTAATGTTAAGAAAAATTCATAACGATTTTAAGGTTTTTCTATTATACCTGAAACTTTAACAAAACGACAAGTGATTCTTAAGAAATGGGTTGAAAATAGTCTTTGAGTTGCATCCCTTCCCCCGCCGTGTTAGAATAAAGACACCTTTAACCAGGAGTAAGGCGCCATGGCCCGGATGATTGAAGTCGTCATTGATAGTGTGCGCGTATCGCTCACCAACCAGCAGCGCATCGTCGTGCTGCGGGAGGTGGATGCCGAGCGCTACCTTTCTATCTGGATTGGCCCGTACGAAGCAGAAGCCATCACCATCGCCCTGCAGGATGTGGAAGTGGCCCGCCCGCAAACCCATGACCTGCTCAAAAATGTGCTCAAAGCCCTGGATGGTCGCCTGATGCGGGTAGAGGTGGTGGCGCTCAAAGAGGATGTTTACTACGGCAACCTGGTGGTGGAGGCCAACGACCGCGTCATCAATATAGACAGCCGCCCCTCCGATGCCCTGGCCCTGGCGGTGCGCGCGCGCGTGCCCATCCTGGTGGCGCGCGAAGTAATGGAAGCAGCCGGGGTTGAACCGGAGCGTGATATCCAGAGCCAGGAACCATCCGCAGCCTCCGGCGCGGCAGCAGAGACCGAAGAGCGCCTGTCGGTTTTTGAGGATTTCCTGCAAAACCTGAGCCTTGATGATGCCCCGCCTGGCGAAGATGAAGAAAAGCCGGACGAAGACGAACCCAAAGCGGATAAGTAATCCCTTTCCGCGATGATTCCGGCTGCAGGCAGCCAGGTGGTGGAATGAAGCTGCCGCAACCGGCCCGAGCACACCCCATAAAGCCACAGGTCCAACGGTTAAACCATGAGTGAACCCTTCTTCCCTCCAGATGAATCCACCCCCGGCGAAGTCCAGTCTCAGCCGCACAGCCGGCAGGCTGAGGAAGCCGTGCTGGGGGCTGTGCTCATCAACCAGGAATCCTACTTCGATGTGGCCCAGTTTTTACAGCCCGATGATTTCTACATCATCCGCAACCGCTGGATCTGGGAGGCGTTCACCCGTCTGCACGAGCGGCGCTCGCCGATTGACTACCTGACGGTGTGCCAGGAGCTGGAACAGCAAAACCAGCTCGCGGATGCAGGCGGCCCCGCCTACATCATGACCCTCATCAACCAGACGCCCTCTTCCCTGCACGCCGATGCTTACGGGCACATCATCGAAGAAACCTCTTTGCGGCGCAGGATGCTGACCTCCGCCAACGACATGGCAAAGTTGGCCTATGACCTGCAAAAGCCAATCGATGATGTGATTGACGACGCTGAAAAAGCCGTCTTCGGCATCAGCGAGCGGCGCGTCCGCAAAGATCTGCAGCCCATCCAGCAGGTGCTCAGCGAAGTGTACGACCGCGTGGACCGTTTATCGCAGCGCGATGATGAAATCTACGGCGTGCCGACCGGACTCATTGACCTGGACCGGCTGCTGGGCGGCCTGCAAAAGTCGGATTTGCTCATCGTAGCCGGGCGCCCGGGCATGGGCAAAACTGGCTTTTTGCTCTCGGTGGCCAAAAACGCCGCTCAAAAGCATAAAAAACACGTCGCCATGTTCTCGCTGGAAATGTCAAACGAGCAACTGGTGCAGCGCCTCATCGCCCAGGAGACAGCTATCGATACCCAGCGCCTGCGCAGCGGCAAGCTCAACGAAGACGAATGGCCCAAGTTCACCCACGCCATCGAAGTGCTCTCCGATACCAAGATTTTCCTGGACGATACACCCGCCATCACCCCCATACAGCTGCGCACCAAGTGCCGCCGCCTGCACCTGGAATACCACCTGGATTTGATTATCGTGGACTACCTGCAGTTGATGAGCGGCGATACCCGCAACGATAACCGCGTGCAGGAGGTCTCGTATATTTCCCGCAACCTCAAGGTGTTGGCGCGGGAACTGGATGTACCCGTGCTCACGGCAGCCCAGCTCTCGCGAGCGGTGGAGCAGCGCGCCGATAAACGCCCGGTGCTTTCCGACCTGCGCGAAAGCGGTTCGCTGGAGCAGGACGCGGATATCGTTATGTTCATCCACCGCCCTGATGCAATGGAAAAAGACAACCCGCGCGCCAACATTGCCGAAATCATCGTTGCCAAGCACCGCAACGGCCCCACGCACACCGGCATTGAGTTGGTCTTCCTCAACAACCTGGCCCGCTTCGATAACGCTGCCCCTGCCCCCGCCGCAAGGAAGTGACCTGTGAGCAACCATTTTACGGGTTTTCCGGGCGGCAAAGTCCGCATCACCCCCCTGCCAGCGGCATTTTTCACTGACCTGCTGGCTCAGGTGGATCACCTGGGCGAGTTGAAAGTGACGCTGTATGCCTTCTGGGCGCTCGACCGGCAGGAAGGCACGCTGCGCTTTTTGCGCTACGCCGATTTTGCCGGTGATGAGCGCCTGTTGACCGGTTTCGGCGCGCCCTCTCAGGCGGCTGAGGCAGCCCTGGCGGATAGCCTGCAGCGCGCGGTGAAGCGCGGCACGCTGCTGATGGCACAAGTCCAGGGCGGAAACCTGGAAAACGCCGTGTTCTTCCTCAATTCACCGCGCGGAAGGGCAGCGCTAAAATCCCTGCAAGCAGGCGAGTGGCGCCCGGAGGATATTGAGCGCAGCGGACTGACATTGCAGCATGAGCGCCCCAATATCTATCGGCTATACGAAGAAAATATCGGCCCTCTCACCCCCCTCATCGCCGACACCCTGCACGATGCCGAAATACTTTACCCGCCGGAGTGGATCGAGGAGGCCATTGCAAAGGCTGTGCAGAGCAACGCCCGCTCCTGGCGGTATATCGAAGCCATTTTACGCTCCTGGAAGGAGAAAGGTCGCGATGACGCATATCGACGAGACTCTCAGAAAGATCGCCGCCGGTATCTCCAAGACGAGTTCGCAGACTTCATCGAACACTAGTGCGGAGAGTGACCTGCCCGGTGACCCCAACTGCCCGGTGTGCGGCGGCGTGGGCTTTGTGCGCCAGGATGTGCCCATCGGACACCCCGATTTTGGGCGCCTGCAAATTTGCGCCTGCCGCCAGAAACAGGCCAGCGATGCCGTCCACCAGCGCCTCTACCGCTTGAGCAACCTGGAAGCTTTTTCCGGCATGACCTTTGAATCCTTCAACACCCAGGGACGCATGGGTCTGGGCGAGGAACAGGTGCGCTCACTCAGTTACGCCCTCAACCAGTCCACCCAGTTCACCCGCGATTTAAAAGGCTGGCTGGTGTTCATGGGCGGTTACGGCTGCGGAAAAACCCACCTGGCGGCAGCCATTGCCAACACGGTGGTACGCCTGGGCGTGCCAACACTTTTTCTAACCGTCCCCGACCTGCTGGATTGGCTGCGCTTTGCTTACGGCTCCCCAGAAGCCAACTTTGAATCTCGTTTTGATGAGATTCGCAACATCGCTCTGCTGGTGCTGGATGACCTGGGTACGCAAAACGCCACCCCCTGGGCCGAGGAAAAACTGTATCAGATTATCAACCACCGCTACGTCAACCACCTCCCGACGGTGGTGACCACCAACCAAACGCTGAACGAGATCGAAGGGCGCATCCGTTCGCGGCTGGAAGACCCCGACCTGGTCTCCATCATTAAAATCAACGCGCCGGATTACCGAACGCCGTTGCGCGAGACGAGTGGACCGCAGCTTTCCTCGCTGCACATGCACGCCAACCGCTCGTTTGGCAACTTCAGCCTGCGCGAGGGCGAAAAACTGCCCGCCGATGAGCAGCAGAGCCTCAGCAAGGCTTTCCGCGCGGCGCAGCAGTTCGCCGAACGTCCCCACGGCTGGATGGTCTTCCTGGGTGATTACGGCACCGGTAAAACCCACCTGGCAGCAGCCATTGGCAATTACCGCCAGGCGCTGGGCGAGAGCCCCATGTTTGTGGTGGTGCCTGACCTGCTGGATCACCTGCGCGCCACCTTCAGCCCCAGCAGCGCGGTAGCCTTTGATGAGCTCTTCAACCAGGTGCGTTCCGCGCCGCTGCTCATCCTCGATGATCTGGGCACGCAGAGCGCCACCCCCTGGGCGCGAGAGAAACTCTACCAGATTTTCAATTACCGCTACACCGGTGAACTGCCAACGGTCATCACCTCAGCGCAGACGTTGAAGGATATTGACCCGCGTATTCAAAGCCGCATGTTGGATACCCGCCTGTGCACCACCTACTTGCTCAACGTACCGCCCTACCGCGCAGGGGTGAGCGCTGAAAAATCGCGCCGCAGAAAACTGTAGCCCCGCGCCTATTCCTCCTTAGACCTGAATTGCAGTCCGAGCAGCGCCAGGACGGGCGCCAGCATGCCCGTGGAGAGCAGCAGCCCGGCCTGCAGGGTGAGCTTCTGGGCTACCAGCCCCACCACCGGTCCTCCGGCAATCTGCCCCAGGGCATCCGTCTGGCTGCTCATCGAAATAACCGTGGCGCGCACCTGCGGATCGAGGCGGTGGTTAACCCAGGCGGTATAGAGCGGACCAATTAATTGCCTTAAAACGCTGATCAGCCACACCAGGCCAACCGAGAGGGCAAAAGAAGCCGCCAGGGCAAAGCCGCCCAGCGCCAACACCAATCCCGCGCTGCAAAGGGTGAGCACCAGCACCAGGCTACGCGGTTTAGCCAGGTCAACGCGGCGGTTAACGGCTTCCAGCGCGGCGATGCCGAGTAAGGTTTGCACCAGGCGCATCAACCCAAACCAGGTGACGGTGGAAAGCCCCCCCAGGCCTTCAATAGTGAACCGCTCCAGCATGTGCGCCGTCCACAGGCGGTCAAAACCCTCAGAATACAATCCATAAATCAGGCCAATCGCCAGGATGCCGGTGAGCGCCGGGCGGCGTTTGACCATTTTCAGGCCATCTTTGAAAGTGTGCGCCATGCGCTGCCAGGTGGTGCGTTCCCCGGCAGGGGTGGGGTGAAAGCCGTTTTCCGGCATGCTGAACACCAGCCAACTGCCAAGGATGAAGAAGATGACTCCACCAAAAATAATCGGCAGTTGATAGCTGACCTCCCCCAGTGCGGTTCCCAGCGCAATTCCCACAATGGCAGCAATGTTCTCAAGCTGGGCCGCTCGGAGAAAGGCCGCAGCAGCATTTTCCTCGCCAATCTCGTCGCTGATCCATGCTTGCTGCGCCCCGCTGGTGAAGGTGTAACCCAGTCCCCACAGCACCTGTCCAATCAAAATGGACCAGAAGGCAGGCCACGCGCCGGTCAGCACAAACCCCGCCCCGATGATGAACAGCCCAATCAGCACGGAAAGGCGGCGGCTGAAAACATCTGCCACCACACCCGTGGGCACCTCAAAGATGAAGACGGATACTTCCAGTGCAGTACCCAGCAGAACCAGCTGAAGCGGGTCGAGCTGAGCGGTGGACACCACGTAAATATTGTAGAGGGTGAACACCATCGAATAGGAAAGCGATGAGATGGCGCTAAACGCCAGGAAGACGCGGTAAGCGCGAGCGGGTTGGGCGGCGAGTGTTGGCATAGGGAAAGATTAGAGCCCGGTGGAGTAATACGTCAGGGCGACGGCCAGGAACGCCCCGCTGAGGGCGCACAACAGGTTGACCACATCATTGGTCATCCATCGCCAGCCGCGTTGCAGCAGCGTGCCAGTGCCGCACGTGTGCAGCGGATGGCGTTCCGTCTGCTGGTTGCAGGCCGGGCAGGTATAAATGGCCTGGCAGGTTGCGCCCAGCAGTGAATCCAGCAGGCTGCCAGCCAGGCCAGCCAGCCCAACGGTTGCCACCGTCCAGCCAGAACCAGGCTGCAACACAACAGCCAGCCCGGCGATGAGCAGCGCTCCGCCCAGCGCAGCCAGCGTGCCCACCAGGGTGATGCCCCCCGAAGTGCCGCGTTCCACCTGGCGACCGGAGGTGATGAGGCGTGGGCTCGCGGGGCTAAGAACGCCCAGTTCCGTGGCCCACGTATCGGCATTGACGGCTGCCAGCGTGCCCGCAAAAGCCAGCCATGGCCAGCTTTCTGAGGGGCTCAGCGCGTGCAGCACCACAAAACCGCCTGCCAATCCCCCGTTGGCCAGCACCTGGGCTGCATCCCTCCGCCCCCCCTTGGAAAAAACCGCGTTTAGCGGGGTTTTTCGGCGGGCAAACAGGCGCGAGAGGGCGCTTGAGGAGACAAAAAAAGCCACCAGCAGCACAGCCCAGGCCAGCCCACCCAGGCCAAAGATCACGGTTCCCAGCAGCGTTGCCGCCAGCGCCCCGGAGCGGGTGAGCGCCCCAACCCAATAGGCCAGCAATGAAATAATCAGCGCAATGGCAAGGCCGAGAAGGAATTGGTCCATAGAAATTAGATGAAAGCCAGGCCGATGAGCAGCAGCAAGGGGGTGAGCACGCAGCCCACCCACACCAGGTAAGCAACCGGGCGCTGCTCAGCGCGGCGGTAGAAAAACACCCCGGCAGTGAGATCCAGCAGGTAAGCCAGGCTGCCCATCACCGGCAGCAGCAGCAAGCGCTCCGGAGGGCCGGGCTCAAAAGGTTGCAGGTTGGCAGCAAAACCCAGCGAAATGCTGGCTTGCGTTGCCATCACCCAGGCAGAGGCCAAAAACAACAGCCCGCCCAGCCCAAAGCCGGTGATGATGAGCATGCGAGCCAACCGGTCCTGCCAGATGCGCTGGGCAAAAGCCACCGGGCGAGCCGAGAAGGGCGAGAGCGGCGTCAGGCTGCCCAGTTCGATGATGCGGTAAAAGGCGTGCTCAAATCCCTCGCGGTCAGCCGGAGAGATGGCATAAACCCGGCGGGGCGTGGCGATGAGCAGCAAAGGTTTTACTTCGGAGGCCATGAATTCCACCGGCCCCAACCCCTCGATGTTGCGCGCCCCCAGGATGGCTCCCGGCGCTCGCCAGAACGGCAGGGGCAGGCGAAAGCCCATCTCAGCCGCCGGGCGGATCCATTCCACCTCAGGCAGAGGGATATCCTCAGCCCGCAAGCCCCAGCGCAGGCGCAAGCCGTCGCGATCCATGTGATAATTGGCCTGCCACAGGGCATAGGCGCGGTAGAGCACCAGCGGCAGCGGCGCAAGCAGCAAAATGGATGCCATCAGCAGCAGGATAAAACGCGCCCCCACCTCTCCCTGCAGCGCCAGCCAGAAGGCAATCCCCCCGCCGATGCCCATCAACAACGCGGCCAGCCCATGAATGATCAATCCGCGGCGGCGCGGAGGATAAAAGGTGGAAGTTACCGGCATAACCGCAACCGCTCAGGGGTCATTCTGTCAGCGCCTCGCGCAGAGAGCGGCAGACCAAGTCCACCTGGTCTTCGCTCATCACGCCGGAGAAAGGCAAAGCAATCCCGCGCTGTCCCAGGTCCTCGGTGACGGGGAAATCCCCCGCCCGATAGCCAAACTGTTCCACCATGTAGGGCTGCAGGTGAATCGGCAAGAAGTACGGACGCACCGGGATACCGCGCTCAGCCAGGCGGGTTGCCAGGGCAGCGCGGTTGGCAGTTTTTGGCAGGCGCACCACATAGACAAACCAGCTGGGGCGCGTGGTGGAAGGTGCAACATGCGGGGCTTCCAACTGCGGGATCTCAGCCAATCGCTCTGCGTACCAGTCAGCCACGCGCTGGCGCTTTTGCATCAACGCCTCAAGCCGCCCCATCTGAACGGCGCCCAGGGCGGCGCTCATCTCATCCAGGCGGTAGTTGTAGCCCAGGTAGGTATGCGAAAGCCAGGTATCACCCGGAGCGCGCCCCTGGTTGCGCAGCGCGCGCATCAAAGCGGCAGCCCGGTCATCGTCGGTGATAATCATGCCGCCCTCGCCGGTTGTGATTTGCTTGTTAGGGTAGAAGGCAAACACACCGTAATCGCCAAAGGTGCCAGCTTTACGGCCTTTATATTCCGCGCCGAGCGCCTCGCAGCTATCTTCAATCAGGCGCAGGCTGTGTTCGGCAGCGATCCGCTGCAGGGGGTCGTAATCAGCAGGTTGGCCAAACACATCCACGGGGAGAATGGCCTTGAGGGGGCCAGCGGGCAAAGGCAACTGGCGCGGTAGCCAGCGTTGGGCAGCGCTCCCACCGCGCATCAGGTCACTGGCAGCCTCGGCTGCCAGCGCCGTGTTGATGTTGCCGGTGCTTTCCTCAACATCCACAAACACCGGGATGGCGCGTTCAAAGAGGATTGCGTTAGTGGAGGCAACAAAGGAAAAGGGGGTGGTCAGCACCAGGTCGCCAGGCTGGATACCCGCAGCGCGGATACACAGGTGCAAACCTGCCGTGCCGGAATTGACGCCGATGGCATGCCGCGCGCCGGTATGCTGGCGAATGGCGGCCTCGAAAGCCTCGATACGGCTGCCCATGCTGAGATTGGGAGTGTTGAGAACATCCTGCACAGCCTGCCGTTCAGCATCTGTCAGGTCGGGGGAGGACATGGGAACTTGGATGGGTTGGCTCATAGGGATAATTCTACTCGATGTCGCAGGTTTTACAGGTCTAGCCTTCCGGCAGGTTTCCTTACCCGGGCAGGCGCTACCAATGTCGCTCGCAGCGCGCCTAGCGCTTGCCGGTGACGACCACCGCGCTGCCCGGCTTGCCACTGCGGGCGGAAATCATCACGGCGTAAGAATTGGCCTGGCGGGTGAGGGTCAGCACCACCAACGACTCCGATGCGGAGACGGTTTGCACCGCCCAACCCTGAGCCCGCGCCTGCGCATTATACCATTCGGAAACCACCGTCACCCCATCCAGGGTGTCGAAAGAAATCATATCGCCGATGATGATTTTCTGGGTGACATTAGCCGGAACAGGAAAATCCTCACTGATAGGCTGCGCGGCGCACATGGCAGGCGGCTCAATGGCAGTCACCTGGTTGATTTGCGTCAGTTCATAAGTCCAGGTCACCTTTCCGGTGAAGGGGGTGGTGATATTAAACTCACCCTCGGCCTGCCCGTAAAAGCGCACCACATACCCGCCCTCATGCGCGAACCACACCTCCCCGCTAACAGCGGCGGCAGTGCCAAAGCCCAGCACCATCCGGTCGAGCCTGTAATGGTCGGTCAGCACGCCATTGACCCGCTCCTCGTGCGCCACCAGGTTACCGCTCTGGATGCTCCCCAGCATATGCTCCAGTGAAAACAGGGCATGGGTATCAAAGGTGGGCTTCTGAGAGTTGAAAGAAATGCAGGTGGGAGCAGTGCTGCCAGGCACGTTCATAATCACATGGCCCTGTTGGTCAATCACATACATATCTATCGCATCATATGGAATGGATGAGTAACCGCTGCCATCCATGCGAAAGTGCTCCGCTTTTTTGGCTTTATTGACCTCTTGTAACAAACTCAGTTCAGAAACATAGGGTTTGGAAGTTGCTTTTTCGATTCCCTCGGATTTGATTGAAAATTCTGAGCGGAAGCTCTCCAAACCCTCCATATTGGCGGTGATATCGCCCAGGGTGAGCGGCTCACTGCTGGCAGAGAGCACTGCAGTTGGGGTGGTCGTGGGAGTTGTGGGGATTCTGGGGCTTGTTGGCCGGGCTGTCCCCGGAAGCGCAGTAACCTGGTGGATGGGGAAAGCATCTGCCATGCTGCAGCCGAGATTGGCCAGCAGTATAACCACCAGAACAACAAAAAAGCCAGTACGATGCTTGCGATTCAAACCAGGCTCCCTCAAGGAATGGTCCAGAATCCTCCAGTAAAATTATAAGCACATCGATAAATCCTGCAAGACGGACCGGGCGCGCTCCACCGCCTCACCCAGCGGCACCTGCGTCACCGCGCCGCTTCTCCGCACCTTGAACTCCACTGTGCCCTGCTTCATGCCGCGCTCGCTGACGGTGATGCGCAGCGGCAGGCCAATCAGGTCAGCATCCATGAACTTAACCCCCGCGCTTTCAGAGCGGTCATCAAACAGGGGCTCCAGGCCAACCCCGGTCAGGCTGTCAGCCAGGCCTGCGGCGGCTGCATCCGGCAGGCCGGATTTGCCGCTGAGCAGCACCAGCTGAATGGGATAGGGCGCCACGCTCGCCGGCCAGATGAGTCCCAGGTCGTCGTGGTGTTCCTCGGCAATGCAGGCCAGCAGTCGCCCGACGCCAATGCCGTAAGAGCCCATGATGACCGGCTGCGTCTCCCCGTTTTCAGCCAGGAAGGTGCAGCCGAGCGCATCGCTGTAACGCGTGCCGAGCTTGAAGATGTTGCCCACCTCCACGCCGCGGCTCATGCGCAGCGGAGCGCCACAGGCAGCGCACAAATGGCCTTCCTGCGCGGAGGCAATATCAGCCACCACATCCGCCTGGTAATCGCGCCCAAAATTGGTGTTGAGCAGGTGAAAGCCCTCTTCATTGGCGCCCGCCACCAGGTTTGGAGAAGCGGGCACGGCGTCATCCACCACCACCCACATGCCGTCTCCGCGGTCCAGGCTGATGGGCGAGGCATACCCCGGGGCAGCCCCCACTGTTTTGATCTCAGCTTCGAGAGCCGGGCGCAAATCCAGCACGGCGCCGCGGTGCTGAGCCGACAGCACGTTGGCCAGCTTGTATTCGTTCACTTCCATATCCCCGCGCACCACGGCGAAGATGAAGCGCTCTTTATCCCCTTCAGGTTGCTCAAAGCGAACCATGAAGAAAACCGCTTTTGCGGTACGGCGAGTGGACACTTCCAGCAGCGCAGCCAGGTCTTCGATGGTGCTGGTATGCGGGGTGACCACTTTTTGCAAAGGCAGGGGGGCTTCCGCTTCAACGGCGGGTTTGGCAAAGATAGCCACCTGGCGGTTCGCCGAGTAGCCGCAACCGTCGCAAAAAGCCAGCGAATCCTCGCCGATGGGGGTGAGGTACATGTATTCGTGTGCCAGTTTACCGCCCATCATGCCAGTATCAGAAGCCACTGCCACCACAGGCAGCCCGCAGCGCCGGTAAATCTTAAAGTAAGCTTCGTAATGCGCCTGGTACTGGGCGTCCAGGCCTTCCCAGGTGGCATCCAGGCTGTAGCTGTCGAGCATGGTAAATTCGCGCACACGGATCAGTCCGGCGCGCGGGCGCGGATCGTCGCGCCACTTGGTCTGGATGTGGTA
>CAYVOX010000030.1:0-26901 GCA_964453035.1 uncultured Anaerolineaceae bacterium | reverse complement strand
CTGAGCCCGGGCGGCCTGGAGGGGGCCGGGCGGGCGCGGTGAGTAGATGGCCTGCTCATAAACTGCCGTGACCTGCTCCACCGCCGCGCTCAGGCGGCCCTGCGGCAACTGCTCCCGTGCCCGGGCGCTGAACTCGGCGGGGGTGGCGCTGGCGGGCGCGCGCAAGCGGGCCCAGCCCAGCCGGGCGCGCATTTGCCGGTAGAGCTGCTCCACCTCACCGGCGGGGGAGGGGGCGGGCGAGGGCCTGCGCAGCGCAAAATAAACCAGCGTGCCCAGCGCCGCCAGGAAGACGGCCCCGATGCCTACGCCCGTCCACGGGAAGGGCGCGGGTGGGGTGGGGGGCTCCGGCAGGGGCGGCATGGGAGCCGGGCCCGCCGCGCCGCCTTTCTCATATTCAATGGCGGCCAGCCCGGCGGTGGGCTCAAATTCCACCCAGCCCGGGCCCGCAAAATATACTTCCACCCAGGCGTGCGCGTCCGAGACGGTGACGGCGTAAGCCTGGCGCTCCGCGTTGTAGACTCCCATGGCGTATCCCACCGCCACCCGCGCCGGCACTCCCTGGCTGCGCAGCATCACCGCCATGGCTGAGGCGTAATAACTGCAAAAACCACCCGGGGCCTGGAACAGGAAGTAATCCACCGCGTCCATCCCGGCTGGCGGCGGGGGAACATCCAGTTTGTAGGGATAGGTGGAGCGTAAATAATTCTGGATGCGCAGCACTTTTTCGTAGCCCGTAGCCGCTCCGGCGGTCAGCCGCTCTGCCAGGTCGCGCACCCGTGCCGGCAGGTTGGGGGGCAGTTGCAGGTAGGCGGCGGCAAGCGCTGCGGGGTAATTCGCCGGGGCAGCCAGCAGTTCCGCCTGGCTGGTGCGCGTGACCCATGAGCGCACCGTGTATTTTGAGAGCGCTCCGCCCGGCAGAGGGGAGCCATCGGGCGCGGAGCGGCGCAGCCACAGGCCGGGGCTGGCCTGGCGGGGGGCGCTGGCGGCAAACAGGCTATCCCCGTGCAGCGCCAGGATCTCAAAGTTCTGGGTGAGGGGGGTGCGACCGTCCTCGAGGGCGGGCGGCAAGGGTGAACCCTCTGCCAGCGGCGGGGCAGGTTGCGCGGGTTCAAATTGCGGTGGTAGCCAGCCCGCGCCGGTGTATTGCGCATAGATTTCGCTGCGCCAGTAACGGACGGGGACGGCGTTGGCGACGATGCCGCGCTCTTCCAGGTCCGGCGGCGGGGGGATGGGCCCATCGGTGCTTACCCACATCACCAGCGCGCTGCCCTGGGCGGGGGCTGCACCCACCGTGCCCATCTGAGGGGTTTGCGCGCGTGGCACAGGCGTGACGGACTCGGTGGGCTGGTAACGCGGCGGGTTGACATCTGCAAACCAGCGCGCGGTGGTATCCTCAACCGTCTCGCGCACGGGGCGCAGGGCTTCCGCCAGTGCGTTCCAACCCTCCGGCGTGGCGGCGAACACGGCCAGCCGCGCGCCCAGGGCAATCACCACCGCCAGCCCCAGCGCGGCGCCGCCCCAGCTCCAGCCCAGTTCATCGGGATAATCCACCCGGCGGCGCTCCCAATCGGCGTGGTGGTGGTTGGAATCGGTGCGGGCCGCCATGGGCAGCGCGAGGATCAAAAATACGACAAAAAGCCACAGCGACTGGTTGCTCAACTGCACATTGAGGCCGAAAAGCGCCCCGTAGGGCAGCACGCCCTGCAGCGCCCGCCTGCGCCGGATGAAGGCCCATGCCAGCCAGGCGCTGGCGTGCCATGCCAGCAGGCCCACCAGCAGCACAAACAGGCCCGTATCGCGCACGCTTTCCCCCGCGCCAAGCGCAGCAAGCCAGCCGCGCACGCGCTCGGTCAGCAGCAGCAGCCGCGCATTGGCCAGCGCCGCCGATTCCAGCGCCGGGCGGGTTGCCAGCACATTCAGCGGCGGCAGCAGGTTGCCCAGCCATTGCAGCCCAAAGCACAGCGCCATCACCTGGCCGTAGAGCAGGGCAAACCATCCCGCAAAACGTGAACGCGCCAGCAGCGCGCCGAACAGCAGCCCCCACAGTAACGCGCTGATTAAGGGGGCGCTGTTTTCCACCCAGCCGGCCTCCGCCAGGCTGCTGCCCATCAGCGCGGTGACACCGCCTACCAGCAGCCAGGCCGGCCAGGTGGCCCCCAGGCGCCGCAGCAAAGCCCGCGAGGCTCTTTCCAGCGGGTTGCTCACGGCCGCCCCCACCGGGCGTTGGGTGAAAGCCTGACGCCGCGCGGGGTGCGCCGCGCAATGGCGCGTCCTGTCCCGCCGGTGATGAATTCCCAGCGCTGCAGCTCGCCGTAGATTCCGGCCACGGGGGTCAGATCGCCGCGCCGCACCACCCGCGCGGAGATGCCCAGCTGAGCCAGGGTGAGCACAAACGCCGCGGCCTTTTCACTGCCGGGGGCAGCTTTCCCATCCCCGCCGGGGACGAAGGAAGCCGCATCCAGCAGGATCACCTCGGCGCGGCGCTGTGGCCCGCGGTTAATCTGGTGCAGCGGAGCGATCCAATCGGTGGAGAGCGAAGGGGTAACCGCCAGCAGCACATCCTGCGGCGAGAGCAGCCCGCGCGCCTTTGCCAGGGTGGCGGCAAAAGGGCAGCCGGGAGCAGCCTGCAGCGCCGCCAGCGCGCGCAGAATCTGCCAGAAGTGCTCCTGCCCGCGCTGCGGAAGGAGCGCCTGCGCCTCGCTTCCCACGGTCAGCAGCCCCACCGCCATGCGCTGTTTGAGCAGCTCCGCTGCCAGCGAAGCCAGCAGCGTGATAGTGGTTTCAAGGGTTGAATCGGCCCCTTCACCGGCCTGCGCGGCGGCGTCAAGGTCGGGCGCCAGCCAGAAGGTGGCGCTGGCCTGGGGTTGAAAGACCTTGACAAAGGGCGCCTCGCGCCTTGCGCTGGTGGGCCAGTGCAAGCGGCGGAGCGGGTCGCCGGGCTGGAAGGGGCGGGTGGTCACGGCGTTGAGCGATTCCGCCGCCGTGGGCTGGTGGAGCGGGCGCTCATCGCCCTGCATCTGCCCGCGCGGCAGCAGGCCTGGCGGCAGGGCGGCCAACGGCGGGTAAACCAGCACCTCCACCCGCTGGTTGTAGGTGTGCGTCACGCTGAAGATGCCGAACGGGTCGCCGGTGAGGATATCCCAGGGGCCCAGGGTAAACACCCCGCGCCGTGAGCAAACGGCGCGCGCGCGCCATTCCAGGGTGCTGCCCGCGCCCGCCGCCCGCACGCTGGAAAGGGTGTACTCCGGAAAGCTCGACCGGTCGCGCACCTCGGCGTACAGCAGCGGCAGGAATGAGTCGTTGCGCAGCGTGACGATTTCTTCCAGCTCGTCGCCCACCTGCAGCGCGGCGTAAACCAGCCGGCGCTGCCCGCGGACGCGCTCGGCCATCTGGCGCGCCCACAGGTAAGCGGCAAGGATGAACCCGCCCAGCGCGAAGATGGCCATCAACGCCAGCGGGGTGGGGCGCACCAGGTACCACAGCAGGGCCAGGGCCAGCCCGGCAAACACCAGCCGCTGGCGAACGCGAATGGTGGCCGAGAAGTCGTTGCCGGACAGCACCCAAAGGCTTTGCAGGCGGTGCAAGAGCGAACTCATGAGCTAATTATACGTCGTGGGAAGGGGCGTGCAGTTGCGCGAATGGGCGCAGGGCGATTTAGTTGCGTGTAGCCATATGTAGTGCGAATACAAATAGAATCAAAGCCTCGGAGTTAATCATTCTCCGGGGGGTTATTGGCATTTGTTTATAAAGCAAGTTACGGTCCAAAATTACGGAAACCGTCGCGATAATCCACGCCCCGCAAGCCAACCTGGGGGTCGGCGGATGGAACGCAGGGAAAAGCATGGTAGCCGCATTCGTTGTACCATTCGGCGCAGAAGATGGTTTTATTCTTCAACGAGCAGGGCGCGGTGGAGAGGGAAGTGTAATCTTTGGGCAACAGCAGGCGCTGGGGGAGGGTGCGCGGCTCGACTGAGCGAATTTGCAACCCCCACAGGGCGAGCGTGATGACCAACAGCACGCCGGTGATCGGCTTGCCCCAGCGGGCGGTGAGCGGCTGTGCCAGGATCAGCCAGGGCAGCCCGCCTAAAACCAGTGCCCCTAGCACAAAACCGTAACCAAAACGCAAATCTGGCGCGGAGAAAAACCAAAATACTAACCCGGCGTAAAACACCGCGTAGGCCAGCGCATAGCGGCGCATCTGGTCCTTGAGCGCGGCGCGCGTCTTGCGGGAAGCCAGCCAGGCCAGCGCGGCGGTCAGCGGCCCTAACCCCACACCCCAAAACAGCGCCCGGTCAGATTTATCGTGATTGAAATACCAAATTTTGACCCAGGTGGCCAGCGGCATGGCTTGCACGATGGTTTTTTCTTCGCGCGGGATGCGCGCCCAGGCCTGGATGGTTACCTTTTCATCCGTGGCAACTTGCAGCGGGATCTTCCAATCGACGTTGAACAGGTCAACAGCGGGCTCGGGATAGACCAGGTAGCCCGACAGGACAACGTTGCGGGCGCACCAGGGCAGCAGGATGAGCGCGCCGCCCAACACAATGGCGCCTGCCAGGCCAAACAACCTGGCGCGCAGATAACGCGTAAAAATGAAGACGGTGAACAATATCACGGGCGCCACCGAAAGCTTGACGGTGACGGCAAATACAGCCACCAGGGCAATCAACACCGGTCGGTAGGCATCCTGACCGGGTTGTTCCTGCTCTGCCAACCACTCGATCAGCACAAACCAGACCAGCAAAATGGCGGGAAAGTCAGTTCCGGGCGAGGATGATTCGGTGGCGATGGTGAAAAAGGCCAGGGGTAAGAGCAGCGCCTTGACCCAATCGCTGGGCCGGGCAACGTGCTGCCAAATACGGCGCAAACCGGTCAGCGCAAGCCACCCAAATGCAGCCATGATCAGGCCGGGCAGGGCATGGAAGGATTGAATCCCAAGAAAAGCCAGGCTGAACTGCGCATTAGCCACCAGCCAGGCCGAGTTAAAGGCCAGCCGGGTATGCAGGTTGCCCAGACCCGGAACCGCCGGGTAGGTTTCGATCCAACGGATGGCCTGGGCATGGTAGATGCCGGTATCCGGGTTGGCGGTGCGGCGGGTGGAAAGATCGAGCACCAGTCCGAGCAGCAGCAGCGCAATCAGCAACCAGCCTTTACCGCTGGCGGGAACCTGCCAGAAGGCCTTAAGGCTGTTCAGGCGGTCAACTTTCCATTCCCAGGACAGGATGAGCAGCCCGCCGATGGTTAAGAGTGCCAGGGTCAGCGCGCTGAGGTTGGTCCACAACGAGGCGAGCGAGACCAGGCTGGTGACCATCACCAGGCCGGTCAACATTACCAGCAGAGGCGAGGCATGAGGCGTGCGCCGCGGCCCACACAGCGGACGCAGCAGCCAGAGCGCCAGGCGCCCATACAGAATGAACAGGCCGGCTTCAAAAATCCATAAAAGGGATGCAATCAGCATGAATATTTCACCACTGGCAGAGGCGCAGGCTGGGAACAACCTGTACCTGCAGGCAGGTTAACACGGGCATCAAATTTTCCAGAGGGGATTTGGCAAAGCAGGCCATTGCCCTGCCTCAATTGTACATGAAGTAGGCAATCTCCTGGCAAACAAAGGGGGCTGTCCTAAAAGTCTGTTTTATCATGCTGCTTGAACCCGAAGCGTGCCTCCGGTGAGAGTGCTTTCGAGCAGAGTGACAATCGTCTTTTTGGACAGCCCCTGTTTACATTTTCTTGAAAACGGGTGTTGTGCGCGAACCGATTTAGCCGAAACGGCGCGTGTTACCCCTCCAGCAGGGTGATTTTGAGCTCGATGGGCACCACTTTGCCGAACATGGCCTGGGCGGGGCAGTAGCGATTGGCGGAGAGCTCTACCGAGCGCTCGGCGGCGCTGCGATCCAGGTTGTGGCCGGTGAAGATGTATTCCAGCGTGATGTGGGTGAAGACGCGCGGGTGTTCCGCGGCGCGCTCGGCGTGGGCGCGCACTTCAAAGGCGGTCACGTCCTGCTTCTTCTTCTGCATAATCGAGATGGCATCCATGCCGGTGCAGCCGCACAACCCCATCAGGAGCAGCTCCATGGGGCGCGCGCCGTCGTCATCGCCGCCCTGCTCTTTAATCACGCCCAGCGGCACCTCAAAACCGGAATCGGCGCTGGCGGTAAACGATAAACGGTGTTTCCAGGTTGCTTTTGCTTCCATAATGTTTCCCTCCCGGGTGGAAATTTTTTTAATTATAGCGCGAAAAGGCGCGGGAACTGGTGAAGTCCCGCGCCTTTGCATAGGGTTAAGCCAGGTTACGCGGCTTCTTCGATTTCGGCGGTGTGCGCCTGGTTGTAGAGTTCCAGGTTCAACTCGCCCTGTGTCTTGGCGGTGACCAGGTTGGCCACAAAGGCATCGCTAACGTTGAGGGCGGTGCGCGCCATGTCGATGAGCGGTTCAACCGACATCAACAGCGCCGCAATCCATACCGGGAAGCCCATGGAAGAGAGCACCACCAGGCCGGCAAAAGTGGCTCCGCCGCCCACGCCGGCAATACCGAACGAGCTGACGGCCACAATCAGGATGAGCTTGATGAGGAAGCCGATTTCCAGCGGGTTGATGCCCAGGCTGGGGGCCACCATCACCGCCAGCATGGCCGGGTAGATGCCCGCGCAGCCGTTCTGGCCGATGCTCAGCGCCAGCGAGGAGCCGATGTTGGCGATGGAATCGGGCACGCCCAGGCGCGCCGTCTGCGTCTTGATGGTCATCGGCAGGGTTCCGGCGCTGGTGCGCGAGAAGAATGCGAAGGTGAGCGTGGACCAGGCCTTCTTGAGGTAGGTGATGGGGTTAAGCCCAAAGGCGGCCAGGATGCCAAAGTGAATCAGGAACATGATGAGGATGGCCAGGTAGGAGATGAGGATGAAGTTGACCAGCTTGAGCGCCTGCGCCCAGTTGCTGCCCACCACAAAGGCGGCGATGAGCGCCAGGATGCCAAAGGGGGTGAGGCGCAGCACAATTTTAACCACTTCCATGACCATCGCGTTGAGCGCGTCCAGGCCGTTCTTGAGGGATTTGAAGAGCTCCGGCTTCTTCTTGGCCACAGCCAGCATGCCAAAACCGAGGAAGGACGAGAAAATGACCGTGGCGATGGTGGAGGTGGAGCGCTGGCCGGTCATATCGTAGAACGGGTTGGTGGGAATGAAGGAGTAAATCTGGCTGGTGACGTCGGTCTTGTTGACGTCGGCGGCGCGGGTTTCCAGCGAGGTGACGCTGGCGGCGTCCTTGGGCAGGCCTTCCGTGTTGAGGCCGAAGGCGGCGGTGATGAGCGCGCCCACCAGTGCGGAGATGGCCGTGGTGACCATCAGGATGCCGATGATGGAGCCGCCAATCTTACCGATGTTCTTGCGGCCCTGCATGCTGGCAATGGCTGACATGATGGAGACCATCACCAGGGGGATGACGATCATGCGCAGCAGGCCGACGTAAATGTTGCCGACCAGCTTGATCCAGTTCAACGCCAGTTTAGAGGCGTTGGAGGCAGCCCCGAAGACGAAGTTGATGATCAGCCCGAGGACGATGCCCAGTCCCAACGCAATCAACACGCGGTTGCCAAATTTGACGCCCTTCTTTTGCAGGATGGCTAACCAGACGATAGCCCCGACAAAAAGCGCCAGGATGATGATGAAGTACACAATATCCAGTGCGGCAGCGTTCAAGAAACTTGAAAACATGCGATCCTCCTCTAACTTGAAATATGGTACAACTTAACCAGTATAACCCGCGGGAAGCGGAAAAGATATGCTAGAATATCCATAATATCTCAGTAATATATCACATTGAAAGTCCGAATTATGCGAAAACAAAAAGACAGCCTCTCAGACACCGCCTACACCCTCATCAAAGAAAGCATCGTCAGCTGCGAGCTGGAGCCCGGGCAGTTCATCGCGCAGGCGGAGCTAGCCGAAAAACACGGCCTGGGCATCACGCCCGTCCGCGAGGCGCTGCGCCGCCTGGCGCAGGAGGGCTTTTTACGCGCGCTGCCGCGCATCGGCTACGAGGTGAGCCCCGTCACCCCGCGAGATGTGCAGGAAATCTTCGAGATGCGCCTGGCGCTGGAGGTGGCTTCGGCGCGCCTGGCGGCGGCTCGCGCGGGGGAGGAGGCGCTGGAGCAACTGGCGCAGGCGGCGGATTTCACTTACACCTTTCACAACCGGCGCTCTTACGCCCGCTTTTTGGCCCAGAATACCCGTTTCCACGCCCAGGTTGCCGCGCTTTCGGGCAACCAGCGGCTGGCAGCCCAGGTGGCCAAATTGATGGACGAATTGACGCGTGTCTTTCACCTGGGGTTGGACCTGCGCGACAGCGCCGAGGAGATGCGCCGCGACCACCTGGCGCTGGTGGAGGCTTTAAAAAAGCGCGACCCCGCCCTGGCGGAGGCGTGCATCCGCGACGAGATTTTGCGCTCGCGTGAGCGCGTTCTGGAAGCGATCAGCCGTTACCCCAACATTCCACAGGGAGATTTATATGCCGAACACGCCCGATGAACCCACGCTAACTGCGCTTGAGCAGGCTGCCGAAGCCTTTGCGCAGCGCTGCCCCACCTACGCCGCCACCCGCGCCCTGGATGACTTGCGCCGCGCAGAATACGCCCGCCTGGAGCGCCAGGGCCACGTTTACCTGGATTACACCGGCGGCGGCCTGTACAGCGAGCGCCAGGTGCATGCCCACATGGACCTGCTGCTCAACCACGTGTACGGCAACCCCCATTCCACAAATCCCACCTCGCAGGCCATGACCCACCTGGTGGAATCGGCGCGGGCCTACGTGCTGAGCTTCTTCAACGCCGCGCCGGAAGAGTACGTATGCATCTTCACCCAGAACGCCAGCGGGGCGCTGAAGCTGGTGGGGGAATCCTACCCGTTTGCGCCGGGCGGGCAGTACCTGCTCACCTTTGACAACCACAACTCGGTCAACGGCATCCGCGAGTATGCGCGGGCGCGTGGGGCAGCCATCACCTACGCGCCGGTCAACCCGCCGGAACTGCGCATTGACGCCGAAAAACTGGAGGGCTTCCTGCGCCAGGCCGACCCGCAGGCGCACAACCTGTTCGCCTACCCGGCGCAATCCAACTTCTCCGGCGTGCAGCACAGCCTGGATTGGATTGAACGCGCCCACCGCCTGGGCTGGGACGTGCTGCTGGACGCGGCGGCTTTTGTCCCGACCAACCGGCTGGATCTCACCGCGGCGCACCCCGATTTTGTGTGCCTTTCGTTCTACAAGATGTTCGGCTACCCCACCGGCGTGGGCGCGCTGATTGCCCGCCGCGATGCGCTGGCCAAACTGCACCGCCCGTGGTTCGCCGGCGGCACCATCACGGTGGCCTCCGTGCAGGGCGACCGCTACTTCCTGCACCTGGGCGCGGAGGGCTTTGAGGACGGCACGCTCAATTACCTCACCCTGCCGGCGGTGGAGATTGGCCTGCGGCACCTCGCCGCGGTGGGGGTGGAGGCCATCCACACGCGCGTCACCTGCCTGGCTGGCTACCTGCTGGAGGAATTGCACAACCTGAAGCACACCAACGGCATGCCGGTGGTTAAAATCTACGGCCCGCTGGAGACGGAACTGCGCGGTGGGACGATTACGCTCAACTTTTTTGACCCCGGCGGCCATTTTGTTGACCACCTCAAGGTGGAGGAGCGCGCCAACCGCCAGAACATCTCCATCCGCACCGGTTGTTTTTGCAACCCGGGCGGCGGTGAGCTGGCGCTGGGGCTATCGGCGGGCGAGCTGGGGGCGTGCTTTGCGCTCAAGCCGCGCATGGAGTACGCCGACTTCCGGCGCTGCATTGACGATAAATCCACCGGCGCGGTGCGCATTTCGGTGGGAATCGTTTCCAACTTTGCGGATTGTCACGCGCTGGTGGCTTTTGCGCGCCAGTTTGTGGATAAGGCGGCGGGGGAGGTGTAGGCGGGGGCAGGGGGGATTGAGCGTTGAACGTACCCCGGGGTTTTTGCGCCTCCGGGGGCTTTGTTTGCGCGGCAGGGCGGCTGCCGGTGCGGGGATGATTGCTTTTGAAATTTGATTGTGTTATGATAATTATTATCAAATTAGTTAATATTTTAGCAACCTGACAGTTTTTCATCCTGAGGATCTCGATATCCGGTCTTCAAGTTTTTCATCTACAACGAGATTCTTCGCCTTTGCTGCGCTCAGGCTCAGAATGACAACACGCCTCTTGTAAAGATTTGTGAAACTGACAGGTGGCTGGTTAATATTTACACCCAACCAGGCGATGCCGGTTCAGGTGAGAACGATTGAAGGAGTGATAAGCATGAACAACCTGGCGGACGACCAAAAAACGCTGCTGGCGGGGCTGCAGGCCCGCTTTGAACAGCACATGCCGCGCCATGCGGGGCTGGCGTGGGAAGAAATTCGCGCCCGGCTGGAAGCCAACCCTGCCGGGCTGCGCGCGCTGGGCGAGATGGAGCGCACCGGCGGCGAGCCGGATGTGACCGGCTACGATGCCGCGACGGGCGAGTTTATCTTTATGGATTGCTCGCCTGAGAGCCCTGCCGGGCGCAGAAACACCTGTTATGACCGCCAGGCGCGGGAGGCGCGCAAAGAGTATCGACCGGAGAGCTCCGCGCTGGAGATGGCCGAAGCCATGGGCATTGCCCTGCTGACGGAAGCGCAGTACCGCGCGCTGCAGGCGCTGGGCGAGTTCGATGTGAAGACCTCCAGCTGGGTGGAGACCCCGGCGGATATTCGCGCGCTGGGCGGGGCGCTGTTTGCCGACCGGCGCTACGGGCATGTGTTTGTGTACCACAACGGCGCATCGTCTTACTACGCGGCGCGCGGCTTCCGCGGGGTGTTGAAGGTGTAGGGGTACAGCAATTTGGGGTGGGGAAGTACCGGGGCTTTGCTTTTAGAGCCTCGTTTTGGCGTTAATTTTGTGATTCTGGGATATGATTTATAGGTATCCAGTGAATTAATGTTTCAGATGAGGTTTTTCCCCAATGAAACAACATGAAGCGGTGATCCAGGCTCTGGAAAAATTAGGTGGACAGGCCACTCTGGCCCAGCTCTATATCGAAACGATGAAAATTGATGGGTGCGAGTGGAAAACAAAAACGCCCTTTGCCTCAATCAGGCGCATCGTTCAAACCAGGTCCGAAATTTTTAAAGTGAGGCCTGGTTTGTGGGCTCTGCAAGCTTATAAAAAGAAACTCAATTTGTCCGAAGCAGAAGCCGAACCGGGTAAAGAAGAAGAGCAAGATCATTCCTATTTCCAGGGGCTTTTGGTTACAATCGGCAACTTGAGGGGATATTCAACCTTTATCCCGAACCAGGATAAGCACAAGGCCTTTGTTGGCAGGGAACTGGGGAAAATTCGAACATTACAGACTATTCCGCAATTCAGTCACGATGGCCTGGTGAGAAGAAGCCAGACCATTGATGTGATCTGGTTCAACGACAGGCAAATGCCCGATAGCCTGTTTGAGGTGGAGCACTCGACGGATATCCAGAACTCCCTGTTGAAGTTTTACGACCTGAGGGATTTTTTCGTCAATATGGTCATTGTTTCGCATGAAAAAAGGCAGGGGGAATTTAACCAGAAAATGCAATATGGCGCTTTTCGAGAAATTAACAGAAGAGTGAATTTCCTGGGCTATGAGACGCTTGTCAAACAGTATGAATACGAATTACTGAAAGCCGAATTGGTCTATACATTATAGGGGATTAAAATAGATCGATACGTTGCGAGAAAGAATTGGGCGATGCAGGTAGAGGAGGACAGCAACCCCCAAAAGGATTTTAGCAACCTTTTGGGGGTGGAATTGAGAGTGATAATCAATTACTGGCGTCAGGTCTGCGCGAGTCCCTCTATCCCCTCCACCGACTGCACCAGCTTTTGCCGCGCGGGGCGCGGATCCACACCGGCGGTTTGCATGCCCAGCAGCACGCCGCCCACCACCGGCGGCACCGAAAGGCGCACCACCTTTGCGCGTGGGGCCTCGGCCTGCACCGTCTCGGTCAGTTGCTGCGCCACCACCGGGCTGCCCTTGAAGAAGCTGCCGCCCAGCACCACCTCAAACTCAAGCGCGGCAAAATTCAGCTGGCGGATGACGCCCAGCGCCAGGCTGCCAAGCTCGCGCCCGGCCCAGGCCACCAGGCGCTGCGCCACGGGGTCGCCCTCGGCTGCCACGCGGAAAACCAGCGGCGCGGCGGCGGGGCCGATGCGGCGGTGGTCGCGCAGGGTGATGAGCTCCAGCATCTCCGCCACCGAATTGACGCCGGCGTATTCCGCCAGGGCCTGCGAGAGGGCCGTTGCGGGCCCGCGCAGCGTCCAGGCGGCGGTCACGGCTTTGAGGGCTTCGTGCACCAGCTCCGCCGAGCCGGCGTTCTCGCCCAGGCTGCCAAAGCCCGCCATGCGCCCGGTGCGCCCGGCGGCATCACGCCCCCAGGCATTGCAACTGGTCCCCGCCACCACCGCCACCCCCCAGGATTGGCTGGCCCCGCCGTACAGGGCAATCATTGCGTCGTTGACGACCTCGAATGGGCCGCCTAGTTTTAATGTAGAGACCATACGGTTCATTTCAGGCAACTGCGAAGGCCAGTCATAGCCGCAGATGCCCAGCCCCGCGCCGCCGATTTGCGCGCGCGTGATGCCCGCCTGTGCCAGCGCCGGGGCGGTGATTTCCTCCAGCAGGGTGGTGTAATCCTCGAAGTTGTAGGGGTTGCCGCGCCGCCCGGCGGCAAAGCCCAGCGCGCGCCCGGTTTCATCCGCCACCAGGGCGTGGCTCTTGGTGGAGCCGGTATCAATGCCCAAAAAGTAGCGCATGGGGGTCAGGCCCAGAAGAGCGGCAGGTGGGCTTTGTGGGTCAGCAGCAGGTCGTCCAGCACCGCGGAGATGTTCTCCAGCGCCGGACCCAACGGGTGCGCCAGCATGGCCTGGAAGGCCGCCTTGCGGTCGCCGTGGACGGCAGCCTCCACGGTGAGCAGCTCGTAAGCCTTGACGTGCGCCAGCAGGCCAAACTGGGCGGGCGGCAGCGGCTCGGCGCGCAGCGTGCGGAAGCCCAGGCGGTCCACGCGGCAGGGCAGCTCCAGCACCCAGTCCGCGGGCCAGCCGGGCACTGCACCGCGGTGCGGCACGTTGGCAATGTGCACCTCGCTGAGGTTGTTGTAGTGCGAGTTGATGATCTGGGTGGCGACGGTGGAGTAATACGCCCCGCCGCGCTTCATCAGGCCGGGCGGGGGCTCGATGCGCTCTGGCTCGGCGTACTGGCGCAGCAGTTCCACCTCCAGTGCCATCACCGTCTCAGCGCGGGAGGGGGGCCAGTTGTTCTGCGCGGCCACTTTTTGGGCCGTGGCGTAAAAATAGCCCAGGTAGCCGCTGGGAATCATGCGGGTGGTTTCCACCAGGCGGCGCATCTCGGGCGGCAGGGCTTCCTGTCCCAGCAGCAGCTCCAGGTACTCATCCCACAGGTCCACATCGTGATACGTCAGCCCCCTGAACCAGCTGAGGTGGTTAAGCCCCATGATATCGGCCTCGGCCTCGTCCGGGTTGCCGTCAAAGCGCCCATGTTGCTTTAGCAAATTGAGCGCGCTCATTTTCTGTCCAAAAGGCCCGTTGCACACGCCCACCGCGCTCACCTGCGGCGCGTAGCGGCTGAGCGCCTCGGTGACCAGCCCGGAAGGGTTGGTGAAATTGACCAGCACGCCCTCGGGGGATAGCTCGGCTATATCGCGCGCCACCTGCAAAATCACCGGGATGGTGCGCAGGGCTTTGCCCATGCCGCCGATGCCGGTCGTCTCCTGGCCCACCAGCCCGTGGCGCCGCCCCAGGTACTCGTCCTCGCGGCGCGCCTGCAGCCCGCCCACGCGCAGCTGGGTGATGACGTAGCTGGCGCCCTGCACAGCCTGGCGCTGGTCAGTGGTGAGCGTCACCGCGAACGGCGCGCCTTTGGCAGCCACCATGCGCTGCGCGAAACCGCCCACAATCTCCAGGCGCTGCGGGTTGATGTCCATCAGCGCCAGTTCCGCCAGCGGCAGCGAGCCAACGCGCTCGATAAAGCCGTTAATCAGCTCAGGGGTGTAGGTTGAACCGGCTCCGATCACAGCAATTTTCATAGGTCACCTCGCGCAGGATGTCACCCCTATTATAGCCTTGACCCGCCGTTTTAACCACAAAGCAAACCCCGAAGGCGGGAGGACCTCCGGGGCTTGCGCGCGGATGGGACCGCCCGGCAGGTTTTGAGGCCTGCAGGGCGGGGTTTGGGTAAAGGTTACGGCACGGCGATGGAAGCCGGGCTGGCATCTGCCCAGGCGGAGGCGCCGGATTCATTCACGGCAGCCACGCGGTAGGCATAGCTGGCGAGCGAGACCACAGCCGTATCGGTGTAGGTGACGGCGTCAGCTGGCAGGCTGGTGAGCGGCGCAAAGGCTCCGCCGTTCTCCGAGCGTTCGATGATGTAGCCGGTTTCATTGGTTGCAACATCGGTCCAGTTGAGCGCAATCTGCGGTCCGGCTTCCAGGGCAGCCGTCACGCCGGTCGGCGCATCAGGCGGCAGCGGCACGCTCACCGCCGCGGTGTTGGTGTAAGCCGAGGAGACCAGGCTCTTGACGGCGGCGACGCGGTATTCGTAGTTGGTGCCCGGCAGAACGGTGGTATCGGTGTAGGCGGTGGTGTCAGCCGGCAGGTTGACGAGCACAGCGAAGGCCCCGCCGTTGTCGGCGCGTTCCACGTTGAAGCCGAGCTCATCGGTCGAATTGTCGCTCCAGCTCAGCGCCACCTGCGGCCCAACTTCCAGGGTTGCCAGCAGGGCGGTGGGGTCGGCGGGGGGGATGGAATCCAGCGTGAAGATGTTGGAGTTGGCCTTAGCCGAGACGGTGAAGTACCCGGGCACGCCCGCGTAACCCACCTGGTTGACGCCCACCACCTGGTAGTAGTACACGCTGGCGGTGTTGCCAATCAGGTCGTTGAACGTGGTCTGGTTGGCGGGCACGGTTGCCAGGTCGGTCCACGGCCCGGCGAGCGAGGTGGCGCGCTGGACGATGAAGCCGGTCTCGTTGATCGAGTTATCGGCCCAGGTGAGCACCACAACCCGGCTGGCATCGCTGCCTTGCAGTTCACCGCTCAGCCCACTGGGGGCGATGGGTTTCAGCGCTACCGAGATGGGGCGCATCATGTCCATTTCTTCGTGGCTTAGGATGTGGCAGTGCCAGACGTACTCGGCGCCGAAGTTGACCAGCTCGTTGACGATGGGGGCGGTGGGCTGGGCCAGCCAGTCAGTGCTGTTGAAGCCCACCGTCGCGCCCAGCGGCAACATCGGGTTGAGCGGGCGGACGCTGTTAGGCAGTTCAAACGGCACCACCGGGATGATGGGACGGATAGCGACGATGGTATCTTCCAGCGGGCTGATGCGCACGGTGTCCTTCCAGCCCAACTCGTTGGGATCCGGCGGGCGGATGATGCCGTCCCAGCCGACGCGGTTGAGCAGCTGCACATCGAACAGGTGGAAGTGGATCGGGTGGGTATCCACGCCGTTGTGGGTAATCTTCCAGATTTGCGAGCCGTCACTGGCGACCGAGATGGGCGTCACCGAGGTGGTGGCGGGCAGGTTGCTGGCATCAATTAACTCGCTGGCGGGGTTCGTAAACGGGTAGAGGATCAGAGTTTGCTGCGTGCCCGCCTGTGTGAGGGGCACTTCCAGGCCCAGGTTGCCGCTCATGCGCCCGTATTCGGGGTCAAAAGCTTCACCCATTTCGTCCTGGATGGCTTTGGTCTGGAAGGGGATGGTCAGCGTCTGGTTGGTCTCCCAGTTGAACAGGGTGCGGAAGGTGAGGGAGAAGTCGGTGATGCGCGCAAAACCATCGAGGATGCCGGTGTTGCGGAAGTTGGTGCCGTAGGCTGAGTTATACGCGCCCTGGCCGACGATGATGGGGTGCTGCGAGTTGGCGAACACGCCCTGGCCGCCCAGGCTTTCGGCGGTGAAGGCCGTCTCGAGCGCGGTGAGGTTGAACTCAGGCGCGGGGGCAGCCGCAGCCACCTTGATTTGCATCATGGTGCGGGTGTTGGGGCCGTAGCCGGGCAGGGTGGAGGGGGCGCCGCCGGTATCGCGGTAGTCGCCGTTGCCGGTGTAGTAGTCATAGCGCGGGTCGCGGGCGGGGAAGGCTGCCGGGGCGTCGTTGTAGAGGATGAGCGTCTGTCCGGCGAAGGCAGAGAAGTCCACAATCACATCGGCGCGCTCAGCCGGGCCAATCAGCAGCGAGTGCAGGTCCACGTTGCCGGCGTTGAACACGGTGGGGTCGTTGACCCAGGTGGTGGGCTGCGCCGGGATGACGGTAGGCGCGGGCAGGAAGCCGCCCTCGGTGCCAATCTGGATCCAGCTGGGGCCTTCGGTGCCAGCCAGCGGGGTGGGGAAGATGGTGGGGTCCTCAAGGGCAGCCGCCACTTCGGCGGGGTTGAGGGCCACTTCGGTGCAGGTCACGCCGCTATCCTCAGCCACCGGGTTGGGGTTAGCCGAAAGGTCGCAGGCGTTGCCGTTGGCATCCACCGCTTTGTAGATGGAAAGGTTGAAGAAGCGGTCGTTGGCGGCGTTGAGCACGCGGAAGCGGTAGGTCTTGGGATCAACCGTCAGGGTGGGGTACACGGTGCCGTTGATCACGGGGGTATCATTGAAGGCTTCCATGCCCATGGAGACGTAAGGCGTGCCGGGCATCATGGGCGGCTCGCACCACTGCACGTCGGTGTCGCAGTCGGGGTCGTAGTAGGGGTTGGCTACCGGCTGGTAGGGCACGTCGGTGGGCGGCCAGAACCAGGGGCCGTAAGCCCAGCGCCCAAACTGGTTGACGCCGGAGGAATCGCCGGGATTCTGCGCGGGGACGTACACATGCGGAACCCACAGGTCGCCGGTGCCGCCCCAGCGGGCTTCATCCCACAGCGGGTCAGAGACGGCCAGTTGCGCCTTGCTGGGAACGAAGGTCTTATCCTGGATGAGGAGCGGGATGGTGCTGGCGGCATCGGGGATGAGGCCCTGGGTCAGCAGCGCTTGCTCGGTTTCATCGGTGATGATATAGCCCGCGGCTCCGCCAGCGTACACGTTCAGGCGGGTGATGCCCCAGGAATGGTCGTGGTAGAACATGAGGCGCGCCGACTGCTGGTTGGTGTAGTAGAAGGTCATCATGCCGTCGTCGGGGGCGCCGGAATCGCCCATATCGGGCACAGGCGAGACGCTCACGCCCTGCGGATAAGGCGTGCTCTCACCGGCGGGGGTGATCCACTGGTGCGGGGTGCCGTCGCTGATCCACGGGGAGATGCCGCCGTGCAGGTGCAACGTGGCGCGGTTCTCGGTGAAGCACTCGGCGGGCTTGGGTTCCATGCCGCACATCGGGTTGAGCGGGTCGGCTTCAGGCACGGTGGGGTCCACCAGCGGGCCCATGCCGGCGCCCATCACGGTGGTATCCACGGGGATGAACAGGTTGCCGTCAGAGCCGTTAGGTAGCAGGTTGCGGAACAGCACGCGCACCGGGCGGTCCTTGGTGGCGACGATGGTCGGCCCCAGGTAATGCGGCGGGGTAACGCCAGTGTAACCGGTCAGCGGGACGACAGTGCCGTTCAGCAGGGTGTTGGAAAGCGGCACTTGCTGCCCGGGCACCACCGTGGTGGAAAGCTGCACATAGCCGCGCAGCAGGGTGGGAGGCAGGTCGGAGTGCATCTGCTCTTCGTACTGCACCACGGCGATTTCGTAGTAATCTGAGCCTTCGTAGGTGGTGGTATCGGGCACCGCCACGGGGATGTACTGCCCCAGGTTGTTGGCGCCGGTTTCGTTCAGGCCGGGCAGCGTATCCACGAACTTGCGGATGCCGCCGGAGATGATGTTGTGCATGCCGGTGTCGCTGGCGGGGTCGAGCCCAAAGAACATGGAAAGCCCATCACCGGCCAGTTTTTGCCCCAGGGCAACGGCCAGCTCGCTGGAGGTGCGGTAGTGCAGGCCGCCCCAGGTGCGGGCATTGATGATTTCGGTGCGCAGGTCGTCAACGGTAGAAAAATGGCGCACGGTGCCCGTGACGGCGCTTTCCAGGTCAACTTCGATCTGGGTGGTGCCGAAGAAGCGGGCGTAAAGCTCGGCCTGGGCGGAGATGAAGGAACCGTGCCCGGCGACGTACTCCGGGAAGCTGGGGGTCATCACCGCGGGCATCCAGGTGTTGAGCGGGTCAACCGAGTAGGAGCCATCCGGATTGGTGTGCTGGATGGCGGTGAAGGGACGCCAGAAGTTGTAGGTGTATTTTGAGTCAAACGTGGCAATCAGGCTGTCGGTAGCCAGCATGTTACCGGCGGCCATCAGGCGAGCGGTATCCAGCAGGGTGAGGCCGCGGGTGGCGGAAAGCTGCCGGTAGGAGGCGTTGGTCTGCACGACCATGTTGGTGGTCCAGAATTGAGCCACCTGGGTCTGCTCAAGCGTGCGGGTGGCGCTCATCGCGCCGCCGATATCGCGCACCTCGGCCAGGTCGGCCAGGTAGGCGGGGTCATCCAGGGCGGGCGGGGGCGCCGGGCGGTACTGTTCGGGGGTTTCGCGCAGGAAGGGCTTCAGGTCAGCCATCCAGGGGTCAACCGGCGGAACGATGGTGCCGTCGGGCAGCTTGGTCGGCTCCCATACGCCCGGCCCGGGCGGGGGAACGGTGTAGGTGCTGGCAGCCAGCAGGCCGTCGCCGGTGCGCAGGGCGATGATATCGGCAGCAGCCTGTTCGCCAATGGCGATACCGGCGAGCTTATCGGGGCCGTCGGGGATGGAAGCCAGCGAATCGGCGTATTTTTCCGGCAGGGTGGTATCTGCGGGGAAGAAGTGAATCAGTACCTTAAACGCAGCGGTAGCCACGGCGGCTTCACGCGAGGCGGTGGGCACCGGAATCAGGGCTGATTTTTGGACGGGGGAGGTGTTGGCGTCCGGGGCAACGGTGGAACCGTCGCCGGTCACAATCGGCAGGTAAGTTTTCCTTTCGGGCACGGCATCGTAGAGATCGAAGCCGCCCTCAACGCTCACCAGCGCGTTATACACCGCTGCCTGGACGTAGGAAAGATAGACAAAAGCGGTCGCCATTGAGGTGCCGCCCATCGGCATCGGCATCCCCGGCATGGCAGGGGGCTGGACGATATCCTGGGCGATGGCGTTCCATTCCGTCACAATGTTGCCCGGCAGGGGGCTGTTGGCGTAGTTGGGCACGCTGAAGTAGCGCGGCGCGGAACCAGGCATGGCCATATCCGCTGTGCCAACCTCAGCCGTGGTCAGGCTCTTGTTGGCCGCGCGGTCAGCCGCGGCTTCGCGATCCGCCTGGGTGATGCGGACGGGCTGGTTTTTAAGCGTTTCAAGCCCGGGCGGGGGTGGGGTGGGTGCCTGGGCGGCAGCCGGGATGTTGCCTCCAAAAACGAGGCCGACCAGCATCACGGCTAATGCCACGAGGTTAAAAAATTTGTGTTGAGTCATGCTTTCCTCCAATTACTTCTGGGTTCCGCGGCGCTGCGCGGTTGAACAGGTATACGACGGGGGTCAAGCCACGCGCGCGCAACCCAGGCAACCGGGTGCGCGCCAGTGGATTTCTCCGTCCAGGTACTGGTAGTGCTCTTTAAACAAACGGGAGAGATTTTCAATTTCAAACAGGCGGTTGAAGCCTGCAATTTTGCGCTGCTGGACGTGCTGGAGCAGGCGCAGGGCATCCGCGCCGAGCAGATTGACTTCCTGCGCGGGGCTTTCCGGGTTGGCTGGAACGGCTTCGCTTTTTTTGTAACGCTCGTACCAGTGGGGCAGGGCGGCTTCGCGCAGTTCCTGCGGGGCAGCCGCGGCCAGGGCGCTGAGCGCATCGCGCATGCCCTGGTTGAGCCAGTGCAGCCGGGTGAGGTTGCACACTCCGGCGAGCACGTCGGCGGCGGTGAGCGCCTGGCTGGCGGACCGGGAAAACAGCCCGGCCTGGCCCAGTGCGCCCAGCAGCCGGGTAAATTCGCGGGCGCTGGTGGGGAAGGCGAATAAATTCTGGCGGAAGGGGCACAAAACCGCGGCGGAAATACCCGGGTGCTGGATGGGCAGGCGCAGGGCGTATTTCCAGTCCAGGCGCTTCAGGGTGGCCTGCTCGGCCAGCGAGTCGGGGAGTTGTTCGGCGTACTGGAAGGCCGTCACCAGCGCCAGGCGCCAGGTGGCTTCACCGCTCAGGCTGGCGGAAGGGTCGAGCCGGGGCAGGTCAATGCCTGCCAGGACGGACTCGAGCTGGTCGCCGATGCGCAAATAGATGTGCTGGATATTGTAGATTTTGCGCGCCGCTGTTGCGGTCTCAGCAGGCACGCTGTGCCCCGGTTTTACAACGATTCCCATGTAAAAAAATCCCTCGCCTGAGATTTACGACACATACACAATAGCGTTTTTCAGGCGAGAGTTGAAGCGTAGTTATACAGGATTTATGGCACGGTTATTACGGATTTTTTCTGTACGCGGCCTCCGTAGAAACTACGCAGACCCGGTGTGGCTGTTGACCAGGCCGTGCTGCGCGGCGTAGCGCACCAGTTCCACCCGGCTGTGCAGGTTGAGCTTCTCCATGATATTGGAGCGGTGCGATTCCACCGTGCGCACGCTGATGTTGAGGGCATCGCCGATTTGCCGGTTGGTGTAGCCCTGCACAATCAGGCGCAGCACCTCCACCTCGCGCGCGGTCAGGGCTTCGCCCTCATCGATGATGGACGGGGCGCTTTTGGGCGGGGGGGCCACCAGGGCGCGCATCAGCGAGGGGTGGACGTAAATCATACCGCGCCACACGCCGTAGATGGCGTCGATCAGCTCCGATTCGGCGGCGCGCTTGACGATGTAGCCGGAGGCGCCCGCGCGCAGGTAGGCCTGCACCAGTGCCGCGTCCTCGTGCATGGTCAGCACCAGCACGCGGGTTTGCGGCGCGGCTGCCAGCACCAGCGGCAGGGCATCCAGCCCGTCCATGCCGGGCATGCCGATATCCATAATCAAAATATCCGGCTGCAGTTCGCCCACCCGTTGAATGCAGTCCTCAAAACTGGTGGCCTCGCCAATCACGTCCAGGTTGGCATCCGTGCCGAGCAGGTTTTTAAGCCCGGCGCGCAAAATACGGTGGTCATCGGCAATCACGATTCGAATTGGCACGGCACCTCCACAAAAATGGTCGTCCCTTTGCCCGCCGAGCTTTCCACGGTGAGCGTTCCGCCCAGCATCTCGGCGCGTTCGCGCATCCCCACCATGCCCAGGTGGTCGGTGCTGGGGGGCCGGGGGTCCATACCCACGCCGTTATCCTCCACCACCACCACCAGCGCGGTGCCGCGGCGCTCCAGCAGAATATCCACGCGCGAGGCGCGGGCATGGCGGATGATGTTGGTGAGGGCTTCCTGCACGATGCGGTAAACGGCGGTTTCAACCTCGCCGGGCAGGCGCTCAATCTGCCCGAGGGTGGCAAATTGCACCGGCAGGTTGTGCCGGTCGCTGACCATCTCGGCGTGCTGGCGCAGGGCGGCTACCAGCCCCAGGTGATCCAGCGCCGCCGGGCGCAGGTCCACCGAAAGGCGGTGCAGGTTTTCCAGCACGTTATCGGCAATCTCCTTCACCTCGCGGCAGCGGGCGATGACGGCCTGCGGGTCGGCGCTGTCGCGCTCAATCATGCGCAGGCCCACCATTACGGAGGCCAGGGTCTGCCCGGCTTCGTCGTGCAGCTCGCGGGCGATGTGGTGGCGCTCCAGTTCCTGCACCTCCACCAGGCGGCGGGAGAGGGCCTGCAGGCGCTCGCGGTTCTGCTGCACCTGCTCGTAGAGCCAGGCGTTGTGGATGGCCATGGCGGCCTGGCGGGTGAGCGTCTCGGCCCAGTGGATTTGCTCGGCGCTGAAAAAGCCGGCGCTGGAATGCTCCAGGCCGCAAACGCCGATGATTTGCTCGCCTGCCAGCAGGGGAATGCCCAGCCAGGCGCGAATCTGCGGGTGGCTCTGGAAGAAATCGGTGTCTGCAACGGCCTGCGTATCGGGGTAGTGAAGCACGCGGCGCTCTTTGAGCAGCGGGAGGATAAACGAGGAATCCTCCAGCTCAAAGCGCTGGTTGAGCAGGCGCTGCGCGGCCTCCCAGGTTTCTTCGCCGCGCGCCAGGCGCACCACCAGGTGGTCGCTGTCGTCGTAGAGCACGATGTGGGCGCTCTGGTACGGCACCAGGCGGGCGAGGTAATCCAGCAGGGTTTCAAACACGGTTGCGCTGTTCAGGGAGGCGGAAAGGGCCTGGCTGGCCTCGCGCAGGGTTTCAGCCAGCTGACGGGCGCGCGTTTCAGCTTCGTACAGGCGCTTGACGCGTTCGTCGCTCTCGCGCAGCGCCAGCTCGCCCCGCTTGCGCTCAATCACGTCCCAGGCAAAATCGGAAAGCGTCGCCGCCAGTTCCACGTCCTCCGAGTTGTAATTTTCCACTTTGTTGCCCACCCCCAGGATGGCTACAATCTTGCCATCGCGCAGCACCGGGAGGGTCAATTCGCGCTGCACCACGGCGTGCCCGGCGGGCATACCCCGGCGGTGGGCCAGCGCAGCGTAATCGTTGTGCACCACCGGCTGCCGCTCGCGCACGCAGTCGGTCCACACGCCGGCCTGAGAAAGGTCGTAATGGCTGTGCTTGCCGGCTGCAGTGCACATCTTCTGCAGCGTGTTGGTGGACCAGGTTTGCAGTTGCAGGGTTTTCTGGTCTGCCCCCACAAAATGGAAGAAGCCGATGTTGCTTTCGGTGAGGGCTTCAATTTCATCCAGGGTGAACTGGAGCAGTTCATCGAGGGTGTGAGCGTTGGCAAACTCCATCAGGCGCAAGCGGGCCTGGAGGATGGTCTCGGCGCGCTTTTGAACGGTGATATCGCTGCTGTAGAGGAAGGCCAATCCCAACTCCGGGGCGCCCTGGATGGACCACAGCAGCAGGTGCTCGCCCAGCCGGGTGGTGAAGGTTTGCCGCGAGCCGGAGGCAATGCAGCCCGCCAGGTCCATCCGGGTGAAGTCGGGCATGCTCTCCTGCACCGTGCCGCCAATTTTGAGGCCGATGTCAAGGGCGGCGGCGTTGAGCGTTTCGATGCGCCCCTCTGCATCCACGCGCAGCACCGGGTTGGGGTTGAACACGGGGAAGAGGGCCAACTCGCGCAGCTTATCCCTGGCGCGGCGCGAGGCGCTCACATCCCGCAGGCTGAGCACCAGTCCCTCCACCTTGCCGGCAGAATCTTTGACCGGCTGCAGCGTCCAATCCCAGTAGGTGGTGCCGTATTCAGGGTGCTCGGGGAAGGTGAAAGGCTTCTCGTGCAGGGAGATGGGTTGGCCGCTTTTGACCACCGTTTCAAAGATGGACTGGTTTTCGGCGTTGGGATAGAGGTCGAAGTGATTTTTGCCGATGAAATCTTCCGGGGCGTGCTGGTTGGCTTTGGCGTAGGCCTGGTTGACGCGGATGAAGTTGAAATCGGCATCCAGGTAGGCGACGAGAATATCGGTGATGGCGAAGAAGCGCTCCACCACCTCAGCGGACTGGCGCAGCTTCTGGTTGGTGCGCTGGTGCTCCTCCATGTTGCGGAAAAGCGGGCGCAGGATGAAAAAGTAATTAAGCGGCATCAGGCACACCGCCAGAATCAGTCCATCCAGGTACTGGATGAGCGGGTGGGGAACAACATTTGGCGAATCCAGCAGCAGCATCACCAGGGTTTCGATGAGGAAGATGACCACGGATGAGCCGACAAACACGCGCAGGAACATGCGCCTGCGCCGCTGGCGGAGCGTTTGCGCGAAGGGATCAGATGGCCGGGGGGGCGAAGCGGGAGATGCGGGCATGCGGGGCCTCCCATCAGGTGATGGTGAATAATTCAATTATAGCCGAATCGCGGGGGGAGCTGAATCGCGCGTGGATGGTTTCTTTTTGCGCCCGCGACAAGCGCGTGTAGTAAAAACAATCCCCCTACATCACAGCAGGGGAGGGGGCTAGAACACAAACGGAATAAAGCGCCAGGTGCGCTGCATGTACGCGCGGTAGGCCTCGCCAAAACGGCGCAGGTTCTCGCGCTCCTCAACCCGCGCGGTGAGGTAGAGGCACACGCTGGCCAAAACCACCAGCGCCAGGCCCGTCCAGCTGAAGGGATCCTTGAGGTAAATGCCCCAGCCCAGCAGCAGCAGCGAAGCGTACATCGGGTGGCGGATGGTTCGGTAAACGCCGCGCGTCACCAGGCGGGTGGTGGCTTCAAAGCCGCCCGGCTGCGGCTTGCCTTCAGCGCGCAGCAGCAGCACGGCGTGCAGCACCAGCGCCAGCGAGCCGCTCAGCAGCAGCCAGGAGATGAGCTGGTTCCAGGCCAGCGGGTCAGCGAACCACACCCGCAAGTTCATCACCCCCAGCGCCAGCACCGCGCAAAAGGCAAACAGGCGCGGCAGCCCGTGCCAGAACGACAGGCGAAAAGTCTGCCAGGAAAACCACAGGATGGCGGCGGCGCCGAGCACCAGCAGGAGCAGTTCAGCCATACTGCTATTGTACGCCCGCGCGGCACAGGTGGGCGCAATTTTATGGTATAAAAAAGCCTCGAGGTGAATGATGTTCAGAGAAATGCGCAGAAAGAAACAGCAATTATCCCCGCAGGAAGCGCTTGAAATCTTAACCGCCGGCACATCCGGCGTGCTGGCCGTGGCGGGTGACGGTGGCTACCCCTACGCTGTGCCCATCAGCTATGCCTGCCGGGATGGCAAGCTGTACTTCCACTGTGCGCTGCAGGGCCACAAGCTGGATGCCATCCAGCGGAATGAGCGCGTCAGCTTTTGCGTGATCGCGCAGGATGACGTGGTGCCGCAAGCCTTCCTCACCCGCTACCGCAGCGTGATTGTCTTTGGCCGGGCCAGGCTGCTGCAGGAAGACGGCCCTAAGCGCCGCGCGCTGGAGCTGCTGGCGGAGAAATACTCGCCGGGCTTCCCCGCCGAAGCGCAGCGCGAAATTGAGAAGGACTGGGAGCGGGTGGGCGTGGTGGAAATCAGCATCGAGCACATCACCGGCAAGACCGCCAGGGACCTGGTGGGCGGCGGGTGAGCGGGCTCAGGCCACGCGAAAAAAGTCTTTTCCCGGAGTTAGGCGGAACCTGTGGGGTTTGGTCAGGATTGAGGCCGCAGCGCCACCACGGCCTTTTCAGCGGCAAATTGCTCCAACTGGGCGCGGGTGAAGTTGGGCGGCAGCCCCTCGGCGCGCAGCATCAGGCGCATCATGCGCGGGCGGCGCGCCAGGCGCAGCTGGAAGAAATCCGCAATGCGGACCGGGTCGGTGACCGGTTCGGCCAGGGCGGCGAACTGCCTGCCCCGCACCTGCACCGTCACGCGGGGGTCAGCCAGCAGGTTGCGGTACCAGTCGGCCTGGGCTCCGCGCGCCGAAGCGACGAGGTAATTGCCCTCCACCTCCTCAAATTGCAGCGGCGTCTGGCGCGACATTCCGGACTTGCGCCCGGTGGTGGTGAGCACCAGCACGAAGTCGGGGGATTTGGCGCCGAAGTTGGCGGTCAGCGAGCGGTTAAGCGCCTTCATCCAGCGCCACACAAACGTGGGAATGCGACGCGCCATGTAGAAAGCCCTCCCTTGCGGAAAATAGTGGGAAATAGTGGGAATGTAAGAGCATTATAGCGCAGAAGGGGTTGTGGGATTGTCGCAGACCCCCAAAGGTCTTTCCCCTATCGGGGCGCTTCGCGAGACCTTTGGGGTCTGATCATCCAATATTACGGTTTCTTGACCTTGTTGTACACCTCCTGGATGGCTTTGAACACAGCCAGGCTGGTGGGTATGGTCTGGTGGGAATAATCTTCTACAGTTTCCACCCGCCCCTGGGAGGACATTTTGCTGAATTGCAGCGCCGCCTCAACCCATGCGTCGTGATCCCAATCTACCGGATAGATTCCCGCCACCAGTGCCACCACCGGACGGCTGCCCAGGCTCTTGACCTTGAGCGCCTGTTGGACGCTGGTTTTGAAATCCAACTTCTCCTTAGAGTCAACAGCATTCGGCAAATTCTTCTCCACTTCTTTCTGCAGTTGATCAGGGTCTTTGGCTAATTCCGGTTTTTCTTTTGCCAGCGCGATGCCGTAGACAATCGGCAGCAGGCAATCCACGCAGACCAGCCCGACCACTTCGTCAGGATACGTTCCGGTGTAGAGCATGAGGTTGAACCCCGCCTGGGAATGCCCCACCAGGATATACGGCCCCGGCACGCCCACCTGGGTGAGCAGATCGTGCAGGTCTTTAACCACATCGGCGGTAGTGCGCGGACCTTTGATGTTCTCCATCATGCCGGCGCGGGTGTAGGAACAAGTGCGGGTGATGTTGGGATAGTTGCCGGGATCCGACCAGGAGATAGAATCGTAGCCGTTATCCAGGATGACGGTCGCGCTGCCAGTGCCCTTGCAGTTGATGATCAGCTTGTTACCGTTGACCATCACGGAACGGGCCAACGATTCAGGGAAGGGGGTGGGAGAGGGAATGGGCGTGGCAGTGGGGGGCAGGGGGGTGCTGGTGGGCGGCGGCAGCGTGGGCGGGATAGGCGTGGCGGTTGGGGCTGGCGTGGCTGGCGCCTGGCAGGCCGCCAGGAGCAACGCCAGGCAGAACAAAACAAGGCTGCGGAACATAAAAACCTCCTGCGTGTCGGCAGGTGGCAGACCTGCCCTACAAATGTTGCAGGAATTCTGGGTTGAAAGGTTATGGTGAAAGGTGTGGTATCCCCCGGCGGTTTCCCGTTGGCGCGATAGACCTCAATGCGCTCTAACTGTGGAGGAAAGACGTGGATTCAACAGCATTATACAGTTGGAGGGATGTAAATACAATAAGGCGCATGCCCGGTCAGGAGACCAGGCGTTCATGTTCGTTTCGGTCTATTTATTACTTCCGATTTATTATACAAATCAGAAGTAAAA
>CAYVOX010000029.1:0-27435 GCA_964453035.1 uncultured Anaerolineaceae bacterium | reverse complement strand
AGCTCGTCGTATAAGCGGTACCAGGGTTGTCCATCCGGACCTTCTTCCAATGCACGGATCCATTGGATGGATTCGTAATACAACCGGTAGAGTGGGGTCCACCCGGTATAGATGTTGTGACGGTAGGTCTGGGCGAAGGGAACAGTCACCTCGGACAACTGCCCGCCTTCGGGAATTTTTTCCAGCACCGGGTTAAGATTACTCCGGACCTTTTGAACATAGGTGCTGTGAATAAAGCCACCCCACACCCTGTACCAGAGGGGATTGTAAGCGGGGCCGTGTTCGGAAATGACGGGGTAATAGATGTGGACGAGGTCATCTCGGAAGCGTTGGAACAGGATGCGGCTTTGATCCCAGGGTTGGGAATATACGCTCACGTTTGAGTAGGTAATCCGCCCCAGGTCGCCAGTATCGGAGCCGCCAAAGCCGTTACCGAATGGGTTAACCACCAGGCTGCCCAGCCCCAGGATGGAATATTTAAGAAACGCTCTGCGCGAAAGTTTCATGTTTTTTGGATTATACCAAATAATATTACGACATTAATTGTCCATAATAAACTTTGAAAGGCGGGTTGTGATTTTAATGATGTAATAATTGAAATGGATATAGAATATGGTTACCACACTCCGGGAGGGAACTTATGATTAAGGAACTGGTTACGAAAAGCCGCAGTTACCGCAGGTTTTATCAGGAATTTGGAGTTGATCGGCAAACACTGGTTGACCTTGTTGACCTGGCGCGTCTCTCACCCTCAGGGCGAAACGCTCAGCCTCTGAAATTCATCCTCTCGCATGAGAAGGAAAAGAATGCGGTCATTTTTAAACACCTGGGGTGGGCGGGGTACCTGAAGGATTGGGGCGGACCAGTTGAAGGTGAGCGTCCTTCTGCGTATATCCTTATTCTGGGAGATAAGGAAATCAGCCCGACTTTTGGCGTGGATCACGGCATTGCGGCGCAATCTATTCTGCTGGGGGCGGTGGAGCGCGGGCTGGGCGGTTGCATTATCGCGACCATCCAACGTGTGGGATTGCAACAAGCTCTGGCAATCCCTGAGCAATACGAAATTCTACTGGCGCTGGCGCTGGGCAAACCCCGCGAGATTGTGGTGCTTGATCCTGTTGGAAGTGATGGGGATATCAAATACTGGCGCGAGCCAGACGGCACCCATCATGTGCCCAAGCGCAGCCTGGAGGAGCTTATCATCGGGTAAATTATTCCTGGTTCTTTTGCGCCTTTTTGAGGGCTGCCTCGGCGACGCGGGCATAAACTGAGCCGGGCCAAATTTCAATGACCGTTTCAAACTCCTGGATTGCCAGGGAGGAGAGGTTTTTTCGCTGGTAAGCCACGCCGAGGTTGTAATGGGTGGCGGTTTCATATTTAATTCCAAGATAGCCCTGTTCTGTTCTGGCTAATATGGTTTTAAAGATGGAGATGGCATCATCCAGTTGGTTTTGTTGCAGCAGCGAGGTACCTTTATTCACATCAATAATCAGGCTATTGGTTTTATCGGGCCAACACCTGGTTGCCAGGTTGTACACCTGCCCGGCTGCTTTAAAATTACGGCGTCTTGCAAGCAAGTTGGCCAGGTCCACCAGGATGCGAACGCGCATGGTGATGACATACAACAGGATGAGGAAGAGGATGGGTTCTATGGAGATGTTGTAGAAAAAACTTAGAGCGCTGAATAAGAGGGTCAGCAGGATCGCTTCGATGGCGAAGCGAAGGGACAGCCCCTCTCTTCGGATAAACGTCAGTCCACCGAAGAAGACAGTGAAAAGAAAGCCAACCAAGAGAATGATAAAGGGCACGCTCATGGACTTACTCCCTGGTTAGATCAAAGTGAGATAAGTGTAACTTAGTTTCTGAGGTGTGATAAGTCATAAAAAATTTGTTACATATGTCAGAAACGCTTGCATTTTTTGAGGGGCGGCATATAATTTTTATAACCATTCTAATTTTATATTAATTTTTAGCCAAATCAACTAAATACGCTATGTTTTCATAAGTATAGTCTTCCGGAGCATTTTATGGTCCTGCTGATTATGTTGAAACAATAGAGATATCCACGGGGGGGTATTTCTATTTTTTTATTCACATTGTTGAGGAGGTGGATATCGACAGGTCACTCATGCAAGCTTCGAAGTCCGTCAACTATGGGAGGGTAAGGTTTTTCTAAAAGGAGGTAGATAGAAATGAATGCGTTGATAGTTCTACTTTTTGGCATTGCGGCCATTGCTGTAGGTTATTTTGTTTACGCCCGGTGGATCAACCGCACGGTGATCAAACCAGATCCGAAGAAAGCGACCCCAGCCAAGATGTACATGGACGGGGTCGATTTCACCCCGGCGAACCGCAACGTACTCTTTGGTTACCAGTTCAAATCCATTGCCGCGTTGGGACCGATTGTCGGCCCCATCGTCGCTGTGCAGTGGGGCTGGCTGCCGGCTCTGCTGTGGATTGTCTTTGGCACCTTTTTCATTGGATGGGTGCAAGATTACAGCAGCATTATGCTGGGTGTGCGTGAGGAAGGCCAGAGCTTTGGCGCTTTGAGCTACCGGCTGATTTCTCCGCGCTCCAGGATGATTCTCATCACGTTCATTTATTTTTACCTGTTGCTCATCATGGGTGCTTTTGGGGTGCAGGTAGGGTTTAGCTTGCTGACCAATGCTTCAGTTCCATTGGGAGTGATCCTGGTGATTCTGATTGGTATTCTGGCCGGCCAGATGACCTATAAGTGGAAGATGGACATCATCCTGACCAGCGTGATTACCGTGGTGCTGGCCTTTGTGGGCATCTGGCTGGGAACGCAGGGCTTTGCCAAGGATTTCTTCAACTCTCTGTATGCTATTCCAGTTGTTGATGGAAAAGCAAACCTGGCCGGAAGCCCGACGTGGTTCCTCTCAGTAACCCAGGCTAAGTTCATCGGCAGCCTGCTGGTAGTGATTATTTGCTATTTCGGTGCGGTTCTTCCTATCTGGCGGTGGGCGCAGCCCATTAACTATGTAGCCTTCTGGATTGTGACGTTGGGCATCATCGGCGGACTGGTGGGGATTATCATTTCGGCTCCGGGCATGGGCGACTTCCCGGCTTTCACCATGTTTGATACGCGTGGGCTGGTTGACCAGAAGTTGCCTGTCGGAGCAGGTCCATTGTGGCCGCTGCTGTTTGTGACGATTGCGTGCGGCGCCATCTCGGGCTGGCACAGCCTGGTTTCTTCATCAGGAACAGCTCGCCAGGTTGAAAAAGAGACTGATGCCCTGTATGTGGGCGGCGGCGCGATGTTCTTTGAAATGTTCTTCGCCATCATGGCCTTCCTGACTGCAACAGTAGCCTTTGGGAGCTTCAAAGGGTATATGGATGCGGGCGGCTACGGCGGGGCGGCAGCGGTCTTCTCAAAGGGTCTTTCAGTCTTCATGAACAAATGGGGATTGGATTCGATCCTGGGAAGCGGATTTGGTCTGGCTTATGGATCGGTATTCCTGACCTTGATGGCGCTGACTATCATGTACCTGGTGGTGCGCTTCATGCGTGTTGCCAGCTCTGAGGCACTGGGGCAATCTATTCCTGCGTTCCGCAATGTGCATGTTGGAACGATTGTTGCCCTGCTGCTCACCCTCTTACTCATCTGGATCGTTCCTTTCCTGCAAATCTGGGTGGTGTTTGGAGCTGCAAACCAGCTGATGGCTTCCCTGGCGCTGCTTTTGGTTACATTGTGGCTGATGTCGAAGGGCATGAAATATCAATGGACATTCTACCCATTCATTTTCATGTTTGTGACGACTATTGCCGCGCTACTCTACAAAGCTTACGAATCCTTCTTCTTGAACCTGCCGGCTTCCAAAACAACTGAGACGATTACCGCCAATATCATCATTGGGGTAATTGTGCTCGTGCTTGTGGTCGCTGCGTTATTCCTGGCGTACGATGCGATGAAAGCTTTCCAAAAATATCGCAAAGAGATGCAGGCAAAAGCCGAAGCTTAAACACTCGTTATAAATCCGTCTGACAGGTTCGCAAGAACCTGTCAGACTGGAATCGAGCACGAATGAATCCTGTAACTGTTGATGTCATCGCTCCTATGCCTGAGGGATGGGGATTGTGCGTAACCTGTGAAGCGTTTATCACCCAGGCAGAGTTGGAGTCGCATCCTGCAGACCGAAGTACGGATTCTTTTCCTCCTGATTGGATGGAAGATTTCAAGGCATTATCCACACTGGTTATTGAGCTTTCAAAGCAATATGGCGACCAGGTTCTGATTCGCTTGTTTGATCCGCGCTCACCCCAAGGTATGATGAAGGCGATTCAGCACCGGGTGAGTCAATACCCGTCATTTGTTGTTGGCGGTTACGGCAAAGTGGTTGGATTGAAACGCGACCAAATCGATCGGCTGCTGGAAAAAGCCGGTTGCCAGAGGGGGGGCGCTGCATGACCGAAGGTCGCGGACTCCATCCAATTGCTTCTACCCTGAAAAATGCCGGCAAAGCTTTACTGGATATGCTTTACGGGGCTACCGTTTATGAGATGGTGCGGGATTTAAATAAGGAGAAAGCCCAATTAGACCACCTGTTTGTATTGATGGTGTTTGGCGACTTTCTGGGGATCCCCATCCTTCCGCCTTATTACACGATGCGGTTGCTGCCTTATGTGGTTCCCAGAATTGCCAACTGGAAAATGAGCATGCTACGAGAACGGGATATTACCGATCTCTGCGACCAGGAAATTACTTAGGAAAACAGGTATTGTTGAAGGTTAATTCTTAAAAGGAGGTTGACCATGGCAGAAGAAGAAAAGAAAAGAGGTTGGTTCAATAGTTTCAAGAGCGTCCTGTATGGGATGGCTGGTCACGATATGGCGCGGTATGCGTTGAAAACGCGCGGTAGTATGGAGCACCTGTTCATATTGATCACCATGGGTGATTTACTGGGCATTCCCATTCTACCGCCGTATTACAGCCTTAGGCTGTTACCGTACGTCGTTCCGCAAATCAGTACCTGGAAGCGGCGCATGCTGCGTGAAAAAGACCTGACCGATGCATTAGCCTGACAGATAGGAGCCTGTTATGTCCCTTCGAAGTTTCTTTGAAAAGTACCCCCAGCGAAGGTATTTGATGTTTGGCGGCAAAGGCGGCCTGGGAAAAACGACCCTCAGCGCCACCGCCGCATACTGGTTGGCTCAACAGGGATACAAGGTGTTGGTATTCTCTGTGGACCCGCAAGCCAGCCTTTCGGATATTTTCAAGCGGGATATCTTCGGCAAAGGCGCGGTTGAAATCATGCCCAACCTTTTTGCTCAGGAGATTGACGCTGACCGGAGAATCAAAGAGTATCAGCAGGAAATCCGCCAGAAAATCCTGGATATGTACGGGTTGGAGGAAGTGCCGGAGGAAATTGAGAATTACATCCAGGCTTCAGCCGCAGAGCCTGCCATGGAAGAAAGCGCCATTTTTGATGCGGTGGTTGATATTGTGGTAGGCGGGCAATATGATTACTACATCTACGACCTGGTGCCGCTGGGGCATGCCCTGTATTACTTGAGCATGGCTTCGGTGTATGACGAGTGGATTGACAAAATTACAGCGCTTCGGGCGGAGATGGCAGAATACGGCCAGGTTGCCGCAGTGATGCAGCGCAACAAAGAGTCAGAGGAAGATCAAATCCTTAAGGAACTGCAGTACATCAAAGCGCGTATCAACACTTCATCGGGCATTCTGACGGATAAGGAAAAGACTGCCTTTTTCTTTGTGGTAATCCCTGAGGAGATGATTATCCTGGATACGCAAAAAGCGGCTGTTTTGTTTGCCAAATATAACGTGCCCATTTCTGGTTATATTGTCAACCGGGTCATTCCCGCTGAGCTGGGAAAGCAGAATATTCCCGAATACCTGAAAAACCGGCTGCAGATGCAGAAAGGTTACCTGGAAAAAATTGACCAGACCTTTGGCGCTGAAGTCCTGGCGCGAGTACCGGAGTTTGAGCGCGACATCACGGGACTCCCGATGATTGAGCGCCTGGCTAAAGAAGTCTTTGGAGGGTGAGGCATGATCGAAAAAACGATGCAAGCGTATTTTACGGAGAATCCTCGCCTGAAGTATATTTTCTTCGGCGGTAAAGGCGGCGTAGGGAAAACGGTGCTGGCCGGGACGGCGGCAATCTGGTTTGCGAAACAGGGCAAGAAAACTCTGCTGGCATCAACCAACCCGGTGCACTCCCTATCGAGCATGCTGGGTTTTAGCGTGTTTGGCAAGCCAACCCCGGTGCCGGGCTATCCCAACCTGGATGCATATGAAATTGATACCAAAGAGACAATTGAAAAATCGAAAAACGAAATCCGGGAGAAGATTGAGTGGTTTCTTAAATATGCCGAAATCAAGACGAAGGCGGAGGATTTTGTTGAATCGGCGACCATGAATCCGTCGTTTGAGGAATCGGCGATGTTTGAGAACATGATTGGTCTCATGTTTGAGAACAAGTATGATGTATATGTGTTTGATACCGCACCGACAGCCAATGCGCGCCGGCTGCTGGGCATGTCGGGCGTGTATTCGATGTGGGTCAATAAAATGGTCAAGAGCCGCGAAGAGGCTGTCTCTCTGAAGGAACTGCTCTCCTATAGCAAGAAGAAGGAAAAGAAGGACCCCTTGATGGATTACCTTCTGAGCATGCGGGAGCGCATGGCAAACGCTAAAAAATTACTGACCGATGACGCTTTAACTTCCTTCTTCTTTGTGACCTTGCCTGAAGCGCTTCCCATCGCGGTGATCACGCGCTTTATCAACTGGTTCCATGAGTTTGGAATCCCAGTTGGAGGGGTGGTCGTCAACATGGTCATTGACAAAACTGGTGTCACAGAAGGCACGCCGGACTTCGTCAAGAACCGGATTGCGATGCAGGATGAGTACATGTTGCAAATTGAAAAGCTGTTCGGCAACCGGGTGCGCGCGGTACTGCCGCTGTTTGAAACCGAGGTACGCGGCGTTCCCATGCTGGAGCGCATGGGTGGAAAACTGTTTTACTGATCGTTCCTGAATTGAGTGATTAAAAACAAGGTCTGCTGAGGAAAAGTCAGCAGACCTTTGTTCTTGAGTAAACCGGAAGGGTTAAAGCAAGTTGTTGATTTCTTTGAAGAATGCTTCAGGGGCTTCTGCGCCGGGCTGTGGGACGGGGAGAGCCAGGATGAAATTGGGAGCCCTGGTTTGGAGGGCCAGGATTTTAACTTGCGGATGGGTGTCAAGATAGGTTTTGACCTTGGCCGTGGGAGCTTCGCCGCCTTTTTGCCGGACATACAGGCGGTGGGTGGCAATCTCTTCAAGGAAGACGAGAGGCGTTTTTTGTGACCGGTTAGCCTGTTCGACCAGCCCCGAAGCTTTTTTGGTTTGAAAAGCCCAACTTTCGTGCGGCGGTGCGTTGCGCAATGTGAAATTGAGAGTTAACAAATCAGGCTTGTGGGTGAGCCACTGGAAGAGCCAGAGCGGCAAGTTCTCGCGGCGCCGAAGCCCCATGACAACTTCAACCTGAGTGGCAGGACCGCTTTCAAACTTGAGCATGGCGCGAAACCCAGCCGAGGTTGAGGCAAGGAAGCGCGCAGCACTGACCTTTCCAAGCGCAGGCGCGCCTTGAGCGAGCCAGCCGAGAATGACCTGGCTGCGGCGGTTATTGTGGTAGCTACCGATAAGAAACCAGGCAGCCAGGACAATGCTTATTCCGATGACAATCCATTCGCCAACACCCATGAGTCCTCCGTTATGTGATGCTTGTGGCTATTTTTTCTCGCTGAGCAGTTGAATCCGATATTGCTGGATATCTTTGACGGCGGGAGGATATTTAGGATCCAAATCTTTTAAGGTCTTAACAATCGTCTCTGCAACCAGCAGGTCGCGATACCAGTTATCGTTGGCGGGGATGACATACCAGGGGGCATCATCGGTGCTGGTGCGATTGAGCATATCTTCGTAAGCATCCATGTATTGCTCCCACTGCGCGCGGGTGGGCAGGTCGCCGGGGGAGAACTTCCACTGCTTGTGAGGGGTATCGATACGCTCGATGAGGCGAACTTTCTGCTCTTCTTTGGTGATGATCAGGAAGAACTTGAGGATGGTGGTGCCTTCCTCTGCCAGCATGTGCTCAAAAGCATTAATCTGGTCGTAATGAGCGCGCCACTGTTTTTCCGGTTCAAGGTTGTTGACGCGCACCACCAGAACCTGCTCATAGTGGGAGCGATTAAAGACGACAATTTGCCCCTTGCCTGGGGTGCGGGCGTGAACGCGCCACAGAAAGTCGTGGTCGGCTTCGATGGGGGTGGGCACTTTGAAGCTGGCGACTACAACGCCTTGCGGATTAACGCCGCTAAAAACGCTGCGGATAACGCCGTCCTTTCCGGCGGTATCCATAGCCTGGAAAATGATGAGGACTTTGTGTTTGTGTTCGGCGAAGATGACTTCTTGAAGCTCACTCAGGTTTTCGCGCAGCTTTTCGAGCCGCTCCAGCGCTTCTTTTTTCTTCCCCTTCCAATCGCCGTTGTCCTCAGGGTCAACATTTCTCAGGTTAATTTTGTGACCGGGTTTGACCTTAATGTCCATGAGAACCTCCGATGTGGATGTTATGATACCAAGTCTAGCACAAGCTGAAAAAGACATGCCTGAAAACCAGTCGAAAATTCATGATAAACTTACGGCAAGAATGAAAAAACGACTTAAGGAACTTCAATCAGATCTGCCGTTCTGGAAGAAGAAACCGATCACAGAACTCACAAAGGCTGAATGGGAATCGCTGTGCGATGGCTGCGCACGCTGTTGCTTGATTAAATTCCAGGATGAGGAAGGCGGTGAGGTGTTTCATACCCGCGTGGTGTGCCGCCTGCTGGATTTGCACCGCTGCACCTGTACTGAATATGAACGGCGCACAGAGCTCGTCCCAACCTGCCTGGTGCTATCACCGGCACTGATCAAGGAACTGAAGTGGATACCGAAAACATGCGCCTACCGGCTACTGGCCGAAGGCAAGGAACTGCGAAGCTGGCACCCCCTGATCTCAGGGAATCGTGAATCGGTGCACCGGGCGAAGATTTCGGTACGGCATTTTGCGATTTCTGAGACGGTGGTGGATGCTGACCAGTTAGAAGATTATATTGATGAAGAAATGGATATTTAACAAAAAAGAACCGTAGGTTATACGGTTCTTGTCTGTCGGGGCGCGGGGAGTTGAACCCCGGACCTCTTGCACCCCATGCAAGCGCGCTAGCCGGGCTGCGCTACGCCCCGAACAACGTGGGAATATTATACCTCTTTTTCAATTTTTGGCAACCCCATTTTCGCGCTCCAAGAATTTACGCTGCCACTCGTACAGCTTATTCAGCGCTTCAATCGGTGAGAGGGCGTTGACATCCAATCCCTTCAGTTCATCGAGCAGGGGATTGGTTTCTGGAAAGAGAGTTAATTGTTGGGCGGCTGTGGGATTGATGTGAACGGCGGTGCCTGAGGAGGCTTCGAGCTGCTGCAAGATTTCACTGGCACGCTGCACAACCGGGCGCGGCATGCCGGCCAGTTGAGCCACATGGATGCCGTAAGACCGGTCGGTGCCGCCGGCGACAATCTTATGAAGGAATATGACTCTGCCTTCCGATTCACTGACGGCAACGTTGTAATTCCTGACGCCGGGCAGCAGTTCGCTGAGTTGGATTAGCTCATGGTAATGGGTGGCAAACAAGGTGCGCGCGCGCAGGCGGGGGTGGTTGTGGATATATTCAATCACCGCCCAGGCGATGGAAAGGCCGTCATAGGTACTGGTGCCGCGCCCGATTTCATCCAGCACCAGCAGGCTGCGGTTGGTGGCATGATTGAGAATGTTGGCGGCTTCCACCATTTCCACCATGAAGGTGGATTGACCGGCGTGGATTTCATCCTGGGCGCCAATGCGGGTGAATATGCGATCCACCAGGCCGATGTGAGCTTCAGCAGCAGGGACAAAGCTGCCCATTTGCGCCATCAGCACAATCAGAGCCACCTGGCGTAAAAAGGTGCTCTTGCCGCTCATGTTGGGGCCGGTGATGATGCGCACTAACTCACCATTCTCAAAGAGCGTGTCGTTGGGTACAAAGCGCTCACCGCGCAAGGTGCCTTCCACCACGGGGTGGCGCCCATCGCGTATGGCGAGGATGGTATCCTCTGTAACAACCGGTTGGCAGTAATGATGAACGGCGGCGCATTCTGCCAGGGAGGCAAGCACATCCAGTTCAGCGAGGGCGCGGGCGGTTTCAAGTAATTTTAGGCTGGAATCGGCCATCAGGGCGCAAACCTGTTTGAAGAGCCGTGCTTCAATCTCGTGGATACGCTCTTCGGCGTTGAGCACCAGCGCCTCGTATTCCTTCATTTCAGGGGTGATGTAACGTTCGGCGTTGACCAGGGTCTGCTTGCGGATATAATCTGGTGGAACGCTGGTGGTGTTGGAGTGGGTAATCTCAATATAATAACCAAAAACCTTGTTGTAGCCCACCTTGAGCGAGCGGATACCGGTTCGTTCGCGCTCGACGTTTTCCAGGTTGGCAATCCATTCTCGGGCATGACGCGAGGCTTCGATGACTTTATCCAGTTCGGAGGAGTAGCCGGGACGGATGACTCCCGTGTTTTGCAGCGTGGCGGGGGGATTGTCGCTGATGGCGGTTTCAAGCAGGTTTAATTCGGTATCGCAGCGGTCAATCCTGGAATAGACCGGTTCGAGCGGGTTTTGCTCTAGTGCGAAGAGTGCGATGATGCCAGGCAGCGCTTTAAGCGTGCTTCGCGCAGCGATGAGATCATTGGGGATGGCGTGCCCGGAGATGACCCGGTTGGTAAGCCTTTCCAGGTCGCCCAGGGAACGGAGGGCGTTACGCACCTCCGCGCGCAGCATACCCTGCTCAAGGAAAAACTTTACGCCGGCTTGTCGCTTGTTAATGGTGGAAATATCTAGCAGAGGTTTGCTCACCCATTGGCGTAACAGGCGCTTTCCCATCGGGCTGGTGGTAAGATCAAGAACGCTGAGCAGAGAACCATGCACATCCCCCTGTCGGATGGTTTCAGTCAATTCCAGGTTGCGCCGGGTGGCGGCGTCAAGGGTCATAAACTCGTTGAGGGAATAGGTGTTGACAGCGGAGAGCAGGTTTAGCGCGCGCGGCTGGGTCTCTGCAAGGTACTGGAGGATAGCGCCGGCTGCCTGGACGGCGAGGTTCATCCCGCGCAGGCCAAACCCATCGAGCGTGGTTACTTTGAAGTGCTCGTTAAGCACATCCTTGCAGCGACCAGGTTCAAAGCGCCAGGTGGGCCATTTGGTGAGGTGACCAGGCAAGCCCTCCGGCAGGCTGAAGGCTTCAGGGAAGATGATTTCCGCCGGGCGCAGGCGAATGAGTTCACTGCGGAGTGCACCAGCCATGTCATCACCGCTCAGTTCCGTGACGGCAAACTCACCAGTGGTGATATCCACGTAGGCAATGCCAGCGCGTTGATCCTGCACCACCAGGCTGGAGAGGTAATTGTTGCGGTCACCCTTGAGCAACGCCGGTTCGATGATCGTGCCGGGTGTCACCACGCGCACCACCTCACGGGCAAACAATCCGCGGTTGGGCTGGTCGCCCACCTGTTCGCAGATGGCAACGTGGAAGCCTTTTTCGATGAGGCGTGCCAGATAATTTTCAACGGCGTGGTAAGGGATGCCTGCCATTGGGATGCGCACGCCTTTGGCGACCGGTCGCGAGGTGAGCACAAGATCAAGCTCTTGAGAGGCTATCTCCGCATCATGGTCAAAGGTTTCGTAAAAATCTCCCAGCCTGAAAAATAAGATGGCATTGGGGTACTGGCGTTTGATTTCAAGATACTGCTGGCGAATGGGAGTGACGTCTTCAGACATATCCTCATTCTAAAATCAGGCATCCAATTATGCAAGGGAAATCAACGGTTGATTTGAATCGACAAAACAGGTGGAAACCTTATAATTATTGGTATTATCGGTGGGGGCTAGCCGTTTGAATCTTGAGGATATTTTCAGGATGAACCGGGCTGGTAAAGTATGGGTAGAATTTGATTAATGAGGAATTCAGGAATGAGCGAAGAAAAGGAACAAGAGGTTAGGTTGCTGAGTGGGATTGAAATGGGTGTGGGCGCGTGGCAGTGGGGCGACCGGTTGTTCTGGGGTTTCCAGCAGGGATACAGTGAAGTGGATATTAAAGCAGTTTACGACACTGCGATGGCTGCCGGGGTCAAATTTTTTGATACGGCTGAAGTGTACGCGCAGGGTAAATCCGAATTGATGCTGGGAAAATTCTTAAGAGAGACAGGCCAAAAGGTGATCGCCGCGACTAAATTTATGCCCTTTCCGTGGCGGTTAAGCCACCACAGCCTGCGCCGTGCCTTGAAAGGCAGCCTGAAAAGATTGGGATTGAACCAGGTGGACCTGTACCAAATCCACCAGCCGCTACCTCCGATTAAGGTTGAATCCTGGATGGAAGCACTGGTTGAAGTGATGCAATTGGGATGGGTGAAGGCAGTTGGCGTTTCTAATTATGATCTTAATTTAACGCGCCGATCACAGGATGCCCTGGCAAAAGAAGGGGTGAGCCTGTGCTCCAACCAGATGGAGTACTCGCTTCTGGACCGCAGTGTTGAGAAGAACGGGCTACTGGCACACTGCCAGGCAACCGGTGTGGCGCTGATTGCGTATAGCCCGCTAGCCCAGGGCGTGTTGACCGGGAAATACACACCTCAAACGCCTCCGAAGGGTTTCCGCTCCAATAAATATGACCGCGACCTTTTGCAGAAAGTTCAGCCGTTGGTTGCACTGCTGAAGAAGGTGGGCTCTGACCACGGCGGAAAGTCTGCGACGCAGGTTGCTCTCAACTGGGTCATTTGCAAGGGAGCGATTCCCATCCCCGGGGCGAAGAATGTTCAACAAATGGAGATGAACCTGGGAGCATTAGGCTGGCGCCTGACGGAGCAAGAAACGGCGCTTCTTGATGAAGCCAGTGAGCAGATTTCAAAGCCCAGATAGGTTATAATTTAGCATATGAGTGAACAAAACCAGGTACAGTTTGCCCCATTTGTTGCAATTAATCAGTTTATGCTGCCGGAATACCGCCAGAGCGTGATCGAGGCGGTGCTGAAGCAGCTTTCCGAGCTCCCATCACAAAGGCGTTCGGCGATTAACAGCCTTATTCGCAGGTATGTCAAGATTTCAGGGTTCAGAAACAGCGACCTTGCCCCGCTGCCAATCAAGGTTCGCCAATCCGGCGCGGCATTTGAGCGGCACTCCGATTTTGTGGCTCAAATTTTGGAAGCGTGGGCTGAACTGAACCATGAATTGAGGCAGCAAGTTCACGAGCTGCTCACAGCAAGGCAGTGGGAAGTTCTGACTGAGGATGCCGACCGCTCAAAATTGCCGGGTTTTCTGGTTCGATGGCCCAAGCAAGAGACCTATGATGTGTTAGACTCGGCATTTCACGAGCAATTCCCAGAGCGGGAAGTTGTGGAAAATGATATTCGCCTGATGGTGGTGTGGGTGAGCGGGCGGCTGCCTTTTGATATGGTGGATGACGAACCGGAGGAATAAAGAATTCCCTTTTTAACCAACAAACGCCAGGGTGCTATGAATACCCTGGCGTTTGTTGATTAAGCTGGATAGCTTTATATTCATTCGTTGAATTCGATGGGTTCTTCGTCGTTTTCATCCCATTCGCCGGTGGGCTGGAGGATAATTTCGGCGAACAGGTTTTCCTGGTGGACTTCAACCACCTGGCGTTTAATCAACTCCAGCACGGCTAAAAATGTGACGACAATTTCGAGGCGGGTGCCTGTTGAGAGGATATGTTGAAAACTGGCAGCACCGTCTTTGCGGAGCAAATTCACTATGGACTGAATTCTCTCGCGGATGGTGACGCGAGGCATATTAACCACTTCATTGAGGGAAGGTAAAAGGTTTTTCTGAAAGAAAATTTCCCGTCCGGCTGTGACCAGGTCCTGCAGGGTGATACCGCTGAGGTCAAGCTTGGCTTCGGGGCGGGTGACGGGGATAGATAAACGCAGAAAGGTGCGCAAACCGGCATGTTCGCGTGCTTCCAGCCAGGCGCCAATCTGCTTGAAGCGGCGATAGAGGATCAACTGGCGCGCCAGAGCCTCACCGGGGTCGGGTTCTTCGGCGTTTTCTTCCGAGATGGGTGAGCGAGGAAGGAGCGCGGAGGATTTGATTTGCACCAAACGGGCAGCAATAACCAAAAAGGCAGATACTTCAGCCGGGGTGCGATTTTGTAACCGGCGCATGTATTCAAGGTACTGGTCTGTAACCTGCGCCAGAGCCAATTGGGTGATATCCAGCTCAGCCCGTTCGATGAGGTCGAGCAACAAATCCAACGGGCCGGCGTAAAGGTCCGTTTCGATCTGGTATCCTTCGGTTTGGTGGGCGGCAACCTGTAAACTCACGGTTTGTATTATATCAGGCGAAAGGGTTCGATGAAAGCCAGAAATGATTGCGGTTATAATTCACATATGGCTAATAAAAAACTGACCCATCTTGACGAGAGCGGCAAAGCGCACATGGTGGATGTAAGCGCAAAACCCGAGACAGTACGTGTTGCCGTGGCGAATGGTGAAATTCACCTGCACCCAGATACATTACGACTGATCCAGGAAGGATTGTTAAAAAAAGGGGAGGTTTTGACAGTAGCGCAGCTGGCAGGCATCATGGCGGCCAAAAAGACGCCGGAATTAATCCCACTTTGCCATCCTATATCCATCACGCAGGCAGAGGTTGTGCTGCAGGTGGATGATTCACTGCCGGGAATCGTGATTACCGCTACTATCAAGACGACCGGCAAGACAGGTGTTGAGATGGAGGCGCTGACCGCCGTCACAGTGGCAGCTTTGACGGTTTATGATATGGTGAAAGCAGTTGAGAGAACAGGAAAAATCACCAATATTCGCCTGGTGGAAAAACACGGCGGTCAAAGCGGTGACCTGGTCAACGAACCATAATGAAAACACACGTTTTATTCTTTGCCTCTCTAAGAGAAAAAATGGGCTCATCCCATACAGAATGGGAAAGTGGGCAACCTGTGACAGTTGGCGAATTACGCCAGCAGTTGATACGGGAATTTCCAAGCCTGGCGGGCAACCTGGAAAGCGCACTGGCGGCGGTTGATCAGCAATTTGCCTTTGACGAGGAACTCATTCCGGATGGCGCCGAGGTGGCATTTTTTCCACCCGTCAGCGGGGGGGATGGGACGCGAACGATTTTGCGGGTGACCGGCGAAGTGCTCAACCAGGATGAGCTGATTTCAAAAATCACCACTCCCACCACAGGCGCTGTTTGCGTTTTCACCGGCATTGTGAGGGCAGAGTCCAGCCAGGGGGCATCTCACCGCACCATCAGCCTGGAGTATGAGGCTTACATTCCGATGGCTGAGGCGAAAATGGCGCAGGTTGCGCAGGAAATTCGCCAGCGTTGGCCTTGCGTTGAGGGGATAGCTATTGTTCAACGTATTGGAGTATTGCCTGCTGGAACACCCTCGGTGGTGATAGCCTGCGCGTCAGCCCACCGCGACACGGGTGTTTTTGAAGCTACACGTTATGGAATCGACCGCCTGAAGGAAATTGTTCCTGTATGGAAGAAGGAAATTGGCCCTGATGGCGAATTGTGGATTGATGGACAGTATCAGGTTCAGCCGGGAGATTGAGTAAATGCCGAAAATTGTGTGTTCAAGTTGCCGCCAGCCTTATCCTGAGCAGGGAATACCCTTTCGATGCCCAGATTGCGGCGGGGTTTTTGATTTTAACACCCCGCCTGATTATAACCCTGCGCTTGTGAACGAGAAATTGCCGGGGCTCTGGCGCTATCAATCGAGTTTTGATTTGCCTGCGGTAGCCCCAATGGTCACACTTGGGGAAGGACGGACCCCGCTCATCTGGCAAAAGGTGGACGGTGTGGAAGTTTTCTTGAAGCTCGAATCGCTCAATCCAACTGGTTCCTATAAAGACCGCGGTACGGCGGTGCTCATCAGCCAGTTGCTGGCAAGGGGCGCCACCCAGGCGGTGGAAGATTCTTCCGGCAATGCCGGCGCATCGTTTGCAGCGTATGCAGCTCAGGCGGGACTACCCGCCAGAGTGTTTGTGCCTGAATCTGCATCGGGACCAAAACGGGCCCAGATTAAACGCTACGGGGCGGAGCTCATTGCCATTCCCGGACCAAGGTCGGCGGCAGCCCTGGCGGTGCTGAAAGAAGCTGAAGCGGGCGTGCCCTATGCAAGCCATGCTTACTTACCATTTGGTCTGCCGGGCATTGCAACGATTGCCTACGAGGTGAGGGAAGAACTCGGACAGGTTCCGGGAAGCGTTATTGCCCCTGCCGGTCATGGCGGGTTGATGCTGGGGATCGTGAGGGGATTTGCTGCACTGCGTAAGGCAGGCGTCACAGACCGTGAGCCTTACTTTGTGGTGACGCAGGCAGCAGGCTGCGCGCCAATGGTTGCAGCTGCTCAAAATGGTGTGGGTACAATCAATAATTTGAATGAAGGAAACACGGTTGCAGAGGGCGTGCGTGTTCGACAACCCGTGAGGATGGAGGCGCTGCTGAGAGAAGTACCACCGGAAAAGGGGATATTCATTGCAATCCAAGAGGAGCAGATTTTACCGGGATTTGCTGAACTGGCGCGCCGCGGCGTGTATGTTGAGCCGACATCAGCGCTGGCCTGGTGTGCATTTCGGGAAATTGCTCAAAAATTGCCTCAACCAATTATCCTCATTTTGACCGGTTCGGGATTAAAATATCCTTTACATCAATAATTGAACGACAGGAGAGCCAGCCAGCTTACCCCATTAGGAGGGCTTGCTCTCCCAGAGTTCCTGGGAGGTTGGTATGGAGAATGCTTCAGCTATCCCGGCATTAGAATCGCCTGAAGAATTGGCGAAACGCCTGGGATTTAAGTTCCACGACTGGTTGATCCTCAGCCGGGCATTAACCCATCGATCTTATCTCAATGAGCATCCCGAGGCGCTTGAAGATAATGAGCGCCTTGAATTTCTGGGGGATGCTGTTTTAGATTTCATTGTTGGGGCGTGGTTATACAATCAATTTCCTGAAATGCCCGAAGGAGACTTGACGCGTATGCGCTCGGCGCTGGTTTACACCGAGCAATTAGCCAATTTCGCCCGCAAAATTCACCTGGGAAACGCCATGCGGCTGGGACGCGGGGAAAGCAGCGCAGGTGGTCGTGACCGCACGCCGCTGCTATGCGACACGTTCGAGGCGATGATCGGCGCTATGTACCTTGATCAGGGAATCAATGCGGTCATGCGTTTTATCTCTCCATTCCTTGAAGAAGCCTCAAATGATGTGCTTATCAACCACAAAATTGAGGATCCAAAAAGCCAGTTTCAGGAGTGGGTGCAATCAAAGGGATATCCCCCTCCAAAATACATCGTGATGAACACTACCGGACCAGACCATGAGCGCCTTTTCGAAGTGGATGTAGTGGTCAACGAGGTGGTATATGGAACGGGCACAGGCACGAGCAAACAAGCTGCTGCCAAAGCTGCCGCGCGAGATGCGCTGGGAAAATTAGGCTTGCCGTTTTCAAATTCCCAGGAGAGCGCATGACGCCGCGGCTTAAATCACTGGAAATGCACGGATACAAAACTTTTGCCAGCCGAACGGATTTCGAATTTCCGGGGGTGATCACCGCAATTGTTGGCCCGAATGGTTCGGGAAAATCAAACATCGCGGATGCGTTGCGCTGGGTTTTGGGCGAGCAATCCTATTCTCTTTTACGGGGTCGCAAAACGGAGGATATGATTTTTGCCGGGTCGGAGCAGCGTCCTCGCGCGGGGATGGCTTCGGCAACGATTACTTTTGATAACTCCGATGGATGGTTGCCCATAGATTATAGCGAAGTAGCCATTACACGCCGCGCCTATCGCGATGGGCAAAATGAATACCTGCTCAATGGTCAGAGGGTGCGGTTGAAGGAAATATCCGAACTGCTGGCGCAATCTGGGTTGGCGGAACGCACTTATACCATCATTGGGCAGGGGTTGGTGGATGCAGCCTTATCCCTGAAGCCGGAAGAGCGCCGGAGCTTTTTTGAGGAGGCAGCCGGAATCGGACTTTATCGCAGCCGGAAAGAGGAGAGCATCAACCGGTTGGATAACACGCGCCGGAACCTCGAACGCGTGCATGATATTATCACTGAGCTAGAGCCGAGACTTAACAGCCTGGAAAAGCAAGCTAAACGTGCCCTGGAGTACGAGCGGGTGAAAGCAGATTTACGGGTGCTGCTGCGGGAATGGTATGGATATTACTGGAACCACATGATGGAAGAAGTGGCCCACAGCCAGGAAATGGCTCGCGTGCAGGAAACAAGGCAGCAGCAGGCGCGTGAAAAGCTTAATGACGTTGAAACTCGCCTGGATAAAAAGCGGCAGGAAGTGATTGAGCAGCGCAACCAGTTAAACCTCTGGCATGCTGAAGCTGCTGAAAAGCACCGTGAACGCGAAAAAATCAATACCGACCTGGCAGTTCTGGATGAACGGCAAAGGGCAATTACGGCTCAGCTACAAATGTTGGGCGTCGACGCCTCGCGGCTTGAGGATGAACAGACTGAACGGGAGTTGCGCCTGGGGGGGCTAAACCAGGAGATAGCGCGTCTTTCTGCGGAGTTGGAGGATTCCAGGGTGCAAGCTGAACAGGCGCAGCGCCTGGTGACTGAACGCCGGGGAGAACGTGAAAAAATTGAGCGTGAGGTTCAACTGGAACGGCGCCGGCTGGTTGAGTTTGAAACCCGCATTGTACAGTTGAAAGCAAAGCGAGATGAACTTGTCAACCGACGTGAAACTATCGTAGCTGCTCAAAAAGACCTGGAAGCTGCGTTAGTTAAAGCGGAAAGCGGGAAACAGGCGGTTCAAACCCGGTTTGAGCAAGCTTTTAGTCAGCGCCAATTACTGGAAGCGAGCGTTAAGGAAAGTGAATTAAAAATTTCTGCCCGGCGAAAGTCGATCCATGATAAGGAAACCGAGCGTAAGACGATTGTTGATTTGCTTGGAAAATTACGGGCAGACCTTTCCCGCGCCCAGGCTCAGTTGGAAGTACTCAACCAGGCGGAGCGATCTGCTACGGGATTGAATAAAGGCGCAAAATTTGTTCTGGATACTTACCGCTCGGGAAAGCTGGCCGGGAAATTCCAGGCGCTTTCGACGATGCTGGAAGTTCCGCCGGAATATGAAGTTGCGGTAGCGGCAATCCTGGGCGAATTTATTGACGGTATCGTTTATGATGAAACTTCCTCGCCAGAGCAGGTATTCCGACTGCTGGAAGAAGGAGAAAAAGGGCGAGCGGTGATGTTCCCGAAAGCGTTGCGGGGATTGGAAAAGCGACCGAGAGTGGATGACCCTGACTGCCTGGGAAGCGCAGCGGAACTGGTACGCGTCCCTGATGAGTATCAGGAACTGGTGAAACAACTGCTGGGCGATACACTGGTGGTGAAAGACCGCAATGCCGCGCGCCGCTTGAGCGAGCTAATTGATGCTCGTTCACGGGTGGTGACGTTGAAGGGTGAGGTATTCTGGGGGAGCGGGGTCATCAGCGCAGGGCAAGAAGGACGGAGCGGCGTCATTGCGAGGTCGCGGCAGAAGAAAGAATTGGAAATTGGGATTGAGCGTCTGAAAGAGGATGTTTCCGCCAACGAGACTCGACTGGGAGAGGCGGATCGCAAACTGAGCACGTTCCAAGTTACCCTGCGTGATGAGGAACAAGCCTTCCGACAGGAAAGCCATGAACTGAACCGCGCGGTGCAGGAATACCAGCAAGCCAGCCTGGCTGTTGAGCAATCAAGGCAAAGACTTGAGTGGTCTCGAAGCCAGAAGATTGAGGCAGATGACCGCCTGAAGAAAACTATGGCAGAGGTCGAACAGGTTGACCTGGACATCAAACGTTTTGAAGAAGAAACTCAGGTTCAAAACGAAAAAATCCGAACTAAAAACCGGATGCTGGCTGAACTACCGCTAGAAGACTTGCTGCGCCAGGCTGCCCACTGGGAAACAAATACTGCCGTCTCTGCCCGCGCATTTAAAGAACTTGACCGCCGCGTTGAGGAGCAGCAAAAAATCTTTCAGGCGGGCAAGGGTCAAATTGAGGCATCGAAGGCCAGAACGCAGGCTTTGTTGAGCCAGCAATCCGCCTCCGAGGGTGAGATTAACGCTCTACACGCGCGTGAAACCTCCCTCAACAGTATCATTGAGCAATTGCAACAAAAAATCACGCCGACTGAGGCAGCCCTGGCAGAACTGGAGGCGGACTATTCGCAATTACAGGGAGACCACCTGGTGGCGCAACAAGCTACCACGCTAGCTGACCGTTTGAATACGCAGGCTCAACTGGATCTCTCGCGCAACCGGGAGTCTCTAAACACTCTGCGGCGGCGAATTGAGGATGATTTTGGATTGGTTGCTTTTGACTATAATGCAGAGGTTGGGGGTCAGTCGCCGTTGCCGTTTGAGGGCATGGTGGAACAATTGCCGGTGGTAAAGCAGTTGCCTCAGGATTTTGAGGAAAATATTAACCGCCAGAGGTCACTGTTGAGGCGGATAGGAGCCATCAATCCGGAGGCGCAACAAGAATTCAAGGAAGTAAAAGAAAGATACGAGTTCCTGAAAAACCAGGTTGAGGATCTTAAGAAAGCTGACGCGGATTTGCGCCTGGTGATTGCCGACCTGGACGAACTGATGCAGCGCGAATTCCTCAAGACCTTTGAGGCGGTGGCGGCAGAATTTCATCAAAATTTTACCAGGTTGTTTGGGGGCGGTTCTGCGCATCTCGTTTTGATGGATGAGGAGCATCCTGCAGAGGGTGGCGTGGATATCGAAGCGCGCCTACCTGGAAGGCGCGAACAGGGATTATCGCTGCTCTCAGGCGGGGAGCGCAGCCTGACAGCGGTGGCACTCATCTTTTCGCTGCTTAAAGTATCGCCGACCCCGTTTTGCGTTATGGATGAAGTGGACGCGATGTTGGATGAAGCCAATGTCGGCAGATTTCGCGACCTTTTGCAGGAATTGAGCCGCGATACCCAGTTCATCATCATCACTCACAATCGCAACACCGTCCAGGCGGCAGATGTTATCTACGGGGTGACGATGGGGCGCGATTCAGCCAGCCAGATTATCAGCCTTAAGTTGGATGAGGTTGGCGAAGATTTGGTGAAATAAAAGAACCGCTCCTGAAAATGGAGCGGTTCTTTTATGATGAAATCTACATCAGGGGGTTGCTGTTACCAGATTCAGGCTGTCCAGGTCCGTCAGGTCAGATGTTGTGTCGGATAATGGAGAGGTGAACTCTGGATCGGTGGGTACACGGGTGGTCCAGGTGTCATAGCGCACAATGCTGGGGTCAGCCAGGGCTGCGGTGATCCAATCACTAAATGCGTTCTGGCGAGCTTCATCCAGAGCGGTGGCACTCAGTGGGTTAACAGTGTGGTCAATCACCTGGATTACATGGTAGCCGTAATCCGATTTGACCGGTTGGCTGATTTCACCCGGCTTGAGGCTGAAGGCGGCAGTTTCGAATTCAGGAACCATAGCGCCTTTACCAAACCAGCCCAGGTCTCCACCTTCGGCACCGGAACCGGTATCGGTTGAGAGCGTTTTAGCGAGGGTGCCGAAATCTTCACCAGCGTTGAGGCGCTTAATCACATCTAACGCGGCAGCTTCATCAGCAACGAGGATGTGGCGCGCCCAAACCTGTTCTTCAGTGGTGGGAACGTCCGCAGTCAGTGCGGCATAAACCTTCTGACGCAACACCTGATAGCGAAGCAACTTGCGCAGCTCGGCCTCATTGAACTTGATGGTATCCAACTGCTCAAAGTAATTCTTAGCGAGCGCCTTGAAAGCTGCTTCAGTATAGGGCGTGGGCGTGGAAGACGCTGTTGGGGTAGGCTCAGGCGTGGAGGTGTAGATAGAGGTTGGGGTGATGGTAGCCGTTGGCTCTAATGTGGGGGTTACAGTGGGTGGAACGGCTGTAGGCGTGCCTGCGCCAGGCGTGCTGGTTGCGGTTGGTGTGAGGGTTGCGGTTGGCGTGGGAGAAGGTCCCGGCGTTGGGGTTGGAGTTAGTGTGATGATGGCCAACTGTGTTGGAGAGAAGGTTGAGGAAGCGACAGCTGTTGGCGAGATGGTTGGGGTTGATGTGCCGTTGGGGAAGTAGCTGAAGTAAGTAGAGTAAGCTGCTTCAACCTCGGCATCGGATGCGGTGATCCCTCTCTTGACGGCTTCGTTCTCGATGAGGATATCCGCGATGATTTGGTCAAGCACTTCTTTTCCAAGGACAACAGGTTGTTCCAGGTTGGTTGCAAGCTGCTCCAATGTGGATGCCAGACCAAAAGGGTCACCTTCAAACATCTGGTAATATTCGTAGTACTGATTGAACTGTTGAATATACTGGTAACGCTGGAAGCGAACCCGGGTTTGAAATTCCTGCGTGGTGATCTTTTTATCGCCAACAGCTGCAACAGGCTGGTAAGCCCGCAGAACATATTGGTCGAGCAAACCGTAAACAAGGAGGCCTACGACGAGGACGAGTACGGCGATTGTCCCAAATAAGATGTACCGGCGTTGAATGCGTTCGCGTTCGAGGCGCGCCAGGTGTTTCTTCGTTGGAATACTTTTAGTTGGTTTCTTGGCCATTAGGGCGACCTATAATCTACAGAAGCATCTGAGAAGGGTGGAAAAACCCCTGTCCCAGATAGCTTCTATGTGAGAAGAGTGGAACCTTATTCGCCAGTATCCTGGACGTAAGGAAGGAAAGCCAGGAAGCGAGCGCGTTTGACGGCGTGAGCCAGCTCGCGTTGATGCCGGGCGCAGGTGCCGGTCTGGCGTCGTGGGCGAATCTTGCCATCTTCGGTGACAAAGCGGCGCAGCATGTCAACGGCTTTGTAATCGATAACGATGTGGGAATCGGCGCAGAACTGGCAGATCTTGGGTCGCGCCACGTAACGGCGCCCCATCGGCTGTTCGGCTTCTAAATTGATATCATCTGACATTTGATTACTCCATTAGAAGGGGAATTCGTCTTCTAATTCACTGGTTTCATGGGACTCACCGGTCTGGTTGGCTTCACGGCGGTCACCGAGGATCATCATCTCGGAGGCAACAATTTCGACGCTGGTGTGTTTGACGTTATCAGCATCTTCCCAGCGGCGGGTTTGCAGGCGGCCCTCAACAAAGACTTGTTGTCCCTTGGTGAGGTACTGCTTGCAAATTTCGGCCAGGTTGCCCCAAGTAACAATATTGAACCATTCGGTCTCAGAATGCCGTTCGCCGTCGGTGGAATTCCAGTAACGGACGGTGGCAAGCGAAAATGTTGTGACCGGACGCCCGGAAGGGGTGTAGCGCATTTCAGGGTCACGCCCGAGATAGCCAATAAGCATTACTTTATTTAATCCCCGGCTCATACCATACTCCTATAAAAAGGCAATTGCCAACTCTACCGAGAAAATTCTACGCACTCATTTTGATTGATGCGTGGAGGGCATATTCTTGAGGGAATGCCCATCAGTTAGCCGATACATTGGTAATCATGAAGCGCATCACGGGTTCAAGGAACCGCAGATTGCGTTCCAATTCATTACTGAACGACGGGGCGAAAGCAGTCAGAATGTAAACATAGAAGCCTTCGCGTTGTTTGCGGATATGATAAGCCATGCGGCGTTTGCCCCACATATCCACTTTTTCAACGGAACCACCGGCGGTCGTAATCCAACCCTTGACTTTTTCCACCAGGGTGTTAATGGCGGTTTCGTCAAGCTCAGGGTTGACGATCAGGAATACCTCATAGTTTCGCATGAAGGGAACCTCCTTTCCTCGGGATATGCCCCCGGTCAACACCGTAGGTGAGCCAGGGGCGGAAAGATAGCAGGATTAACTGCCTTTCACAGCCAACAATATTATCATACTGCCGCTGATTTGTGAAGGTGTTATTCTAAACGCGCTATTGATCAGATGATTTATCCCGATTGATTTGAATGGTCACCATCGGGTAAGTGCCCCCAAAGGGGGTGTAGAACCTCCAGGAGCGATTAAAGTCATCATCAGTCATCCAGAACAACTCGCTGCCGCCGCTGCTCCATGAATTGATAAATCCCCATGGGCGGATAATATGGTTTACGTCGGCATGAGCGGGGTCATATGCAGCGGCTATCATCACATGAAAACCAAAGCCTCTAGCGGCATTTAAATTCACCGGTTGGACGCCCCTGGTGATGACGGGTGCAGAGCCGGGCAACCAGCCGATAGTCACAAGTGTGAGGGAATCGGTCTGGGACAGGTGCTGGCGAAGGATTGACGGGCTGCCTTTTTCAAGCTGGATGGAGATGGGATGTTTTTCATGCAGGGCGATATCCATTAGCAAGTGTAACTGGTTGAGGGGCGTGGTGGGGCCGTTTGACCACAACCGGTAGCGTATGCGGTCCGGCAGCGCAGTCTGGTTGACCAGCGTGGAAAGGTGGTTGCCATCTATGCGAGCGTTGAAGAAAAGGTTAAACGCAGCCGCGATGGCGTTTTGAGCGCAACTGTTGCCTACCTGGAGTTGCTGGTAACTGGCTAACTCTGCCTCAGATTTGTTGCGCCAATAAAGCGGTTGAGAAATCACCTCGGTAACCACCTCATAACGAGAGGGTTTTACCCTCTCGGGCTGATTCAAACAGGGCCAGCAGGGCTTTGTTTATGGCTGCGCTTTCCTGCAGGGTGATATTGGGGCGGGCAGTTCCAAGAATGACATCAGCCATGTTTTCGGTCTGAGCTTTGTAGCCATTGACGTCTTCAAAGGTGAAGGCGGTTTCCTGGTCGCCCTGGCGAAGAAGGATGGGAACCGCATTGTTGCGCGTATTGTACGGGTGGGCAATCCACAATGTGCCCAGGCTGCCGCGGATCTCAAAATGGGTGTGGACGGCTGCATTGGTGCCGCAATCAATCTGAGCGACCACATCATTCTCAAAAGTCATCTGAGCGGCAAAATACTCATCAATGCCAGTTGGTCCCGTTTTCTGCCAGCCGAAGACGGTTTTAGGGGCAGCGCCCATGATCATCATGGCATAACTTAACGGGTAACAGCCCACATCCCACAATCCACCGCCGCCATATTCAGGAATCCAGCGGTAATCTTCCGGGCGAGCGAGAAAATACGTGAAGGAACCGCGTAAAAAGCGAATATCGCCAAGCAAACCCTGTGAAAGGATCTCTTTGACTTTTGAGGTGCGGGGATGGTGGCGGTACATGAAGGCTTCCATGATGATGACTTTGTTTTGCGCGGCAGTCGCGATTATCGCATCAACTTCGGAAGTGGAAAGCGCCATTGGTTTCTCGCAAAGTGTGTGAATGCCCCTCTGCGCTGCTTTAATGGTCCACTCGGCATGTAAATGATTGGGTAGCGAGTTGTATATCACGTCGATATTGGGATCAGCGAGAAGGGCTTCATAACTGCCGTAGGCATGCGGAATGTTGTGCTGGCGAGCGTACTCCTCAGCGTGGTTCTGTGAGCGGCTTGCAACGGCGTAGAGCTCGTTTTTTTGCGAGGATTGAAGCCCCGGAATGACCGCACTATTAATCCGAGCGGTACTCAACAAACCCCAACGTAAATTTCGACCGGTCAATTAGTCCTCCATCAGGTGAGCTGGATCTGCACGTAAATAGTAGGCGCGGTAGGCACTGGTTTCAGCCATGAGCGAGTTCAATTCAGATTCTACTCGTTTTATTTGGATTGAATCAACTTTCCCCGGCGATTGGAAGGTAAGACTCCCTTCTTCATCCTCTTCGAAGGTAATAAATCCTTTACAAGCCAGCCAGAGTAAACCTGCTTTGACGGCGGCTTCTCGTTGAGCTGTAGCAACAGCCAGGGATTGGTATGAGGTCTTTCCCTTGTTTTCCTTTAGGCAGTAGCGCACCAGCCCCGCAAGTTGGTTTAAAAACGCCTGTGGATTTTCCGCGCCAGTTCGGATGCCAAAGAGGATCACCTGCCTGGGTTTAACTGCCCGAAGTATGGTCATCCATTCGTCACGGCCCGGGGGGATATTCCATACGATAAGATTCTGGGCTGGCTTGAGGTGGTAACGATCAGCGCCCTGAACCGGGGGGCTTTTTTCACCTTCCATCCAGAGGGCAGTATCTGATTGACCGGCAAGAGCAGTGAGCAGGCTAACCGGGTCAGAACATCTGCGGCGATCTACCACCTCAATCCTGGTTTGGATTTGAATTGCGGCAGTAGAATCAATCGGCCGGGAAGCCAGCCACTCCAGCTGAATGGCGCGCTGTCCGCGGAAGTTTACAGCCCGGGCAGAGTAGGCTAAATCGAATGAGCCCTCGGGCAGAGGTGATCCTGCGCCTTGCCACCAGAGTATTTTTCGCGACTCGGAGGAGGAATCTTCGACAATTACCTGTAAATGCTCTTTGGTTTTTCCAATCACAGCCTGGCTTTTGATCACCAAACCCCGGGAGGCCATAACGATGGGTGGATTGCCTGCGCCAAAGGGGGCAAGGTGCTCGATGGATTCGACCAGGTCAAAAGTGATATCTTTGAGGTCAACGAAGGCATCAATGGGTAAGTTGAAAACGGGAGGATTGTCTGAGGTCATCTGGCAAATGGTTTGATTCATCGCCCGGCGAAAACGGGGAATTTTTTCCGACGAGAGAGAAAAACCAGCTGCCATGGCGTGACCACCAAAGCCGGTCAACAGATTCTGGTTGTCGGCCAGAGCCTGTGTAATATTGATGCCCTCAATAGACCTGGCTGAGGCGCGTCCAGTGCCGCCCGGCTCGGCTGAGATTAGGATAACGGGTTTGTGGAAGCGTTCGACCAGTCGCGAGGCAGCAATGCCGATGACTCCAGCTGGCCAGTTGGGGTGCTCCAACACCAGGATGTCATCATCCTGCAGGGTTTTCTCCTGCTGGAGTTTTTCGAGGGCGGCTTTGAAAACCTGGTCACAGAGCAATTTGCGGCGGGCGTTAAGTGCTTCTAATTCCTGGGTGATGGATGAAATTTGCGCTTTGTCTTCTGTCAACAGAAATGAGACGATTGGGTTGGCGTCGCCCAACCGGCCAATGGCATTCAGCCGGGGGGCGATGATGAATGACAGGTGCTCCTCGTTGAGGCTGGCTGGGTTAACTGCTGATAAGGAAAGCATGGCAGCGATTGCCGGGCGAGGCGAATCGCGCAAAGCCTGCAAGCCGGTCTGTACCAGGCAGCGGTTATCCCCGGTAAGGGCGGCAACATCTGCGATGGTACCCAGTGCCACCAAATCACGCAAGAGCTGCTCCTTCTCACCCATGCCGTTCTGTTGGAGCAGCTCCCGGGCTAACTGGTAAGCTGTTCCCACACCGCAAAGGGGATGCAAAGGATGGTGGTCGGGAAGACGCTGGGGATTGACGACTGCCGCTGCATCGGGCAGGGTGGG
>CAYVOX010000028.1:0-27615 GCA_964453035.1 uncultured Anaerolineaceae bacterium | reverse complement strand
GCTACTGGCGCCGCCAGTGCCAGGTGCGCGTGATTGGCATCACCGGCAGCGTGGGTAAATCCACCACCAAGGAGCTCGTCGCGGAGGTACTGGGTCAGCGCTTCATCACCCTCAAAAACCCCGGCAACCTCAATAATGAGATTGGCCTTCCCCTCACCCTGCTTTCGCTCGGCCAGCAGCACCAGCGCGCCGTCCTCGAGATGGGATTTTACGTCCCCGGCGAGATTGCCTTCCTCTGCGACCTGGCCCTACCCTCTGTGGGGGTCATCACCAACATTGGAACCGTTCACGCCGAACGCGCCGGCTCCAAAGAAGCCATCGCGCAGGGCAAGGCTGAACTCGTTCAGGCTCTTCCCACCGCTCCGCAGGGCGTCGCTGTGCTCAACTATGACGACCCACTCGTCCGCCCCATGGCTCAGCTCACCCGCGCAAAGGTTTTTTTCTACGGGCTCAACGCCAACGCCGACCTGTGGGCTGATGAAATTGAAGGCATGGGGCTCGAAGGCATCCGCTTCCGTCTGCACTACCAGGGTGAAGTGCTCACCCTGCGCGCTCCCCTCATCGGGCAGCACTCCGTCCATACCGCCCTGCGCGCCGCTGCCGTTGGGCTGGTGGAAGGCTTAACCTGGCATGAAATTGCCGCCGGCCTGCAGCGCGGTGGTTCACAGCTTCGCCTGGTTGCCGTTCACACCAAAAACGGCGCCCTGGTGCTGGATGATACCTACAACGCCTCCCCTGAGTCCGTTCTGGCAGCCCTTAACCTGCTTGCGGAACTGGATGGACGTAAGGTTGCCGTTCTCGGCGATATGTACGAACTCGGCCAGTACGAAAAGGAAGGTCACGAAATTGTTGGCCGCCGTGCCGCCGAAGTGTGCTCTGCGCTGGTGGCGGTTGGTGAGCTGGGCAAACTAATCGCTGATGCTGCCCTGGCTGCCGGAATGTCCTCCCACGCCATCACCTGGTTGCCCGGCGTCATTGAAGCCGCTCAATACCTTAAAACCAATCTGCGCTCTGGCGATGTGGCCCTCATCAAAGGCTCTCATAGCCTGCGCATGGAACGCATTGTCGCCGCCCTGGAGGTGGTTGAATGACCGAAACCACGCTGGCCCTCTCTCTCAGCACGCTCAGCTTCATGATGACCGTTATCTGGGGTGGTCCGCTCATTCGTATCCTGCGCCACTTTAAAATTGGCAAGCTCATCCGCGTGGAAGAGCCCGGTTTTCACACCGTCAAAATGGGCACTCCCTCCATGGGCGGGATAATGTTTATCATCCCGGTGCTCACCCTCACCATCCTACTCAATGCCGCCTCCCTGCTCGGCTTCAACTTCATCGGGCGCTCAGTCCTTGTCCCGATGGTTGTCATGGTCATCTACGGCGTCCTCGGAGCAGTTGACGACTGGGAAGGTATCCGCGGCAAGCGCCGGGGCGAGGGCATGCGCGCCCGCACTAAGTTCCTCTTTCAGGTGCTGCTGGCACTCGGCATCGTTCTTGTGCTCAAGTACATGCTGGACGTCCCCGATATGTACTGGCCCGGCGTTAAAGAGCCCATTTCCCTTGGCATATGGTACATCCCGATTGCTATTTTCATTATCGTCGGTGCTTCCAACGCCATGAACTTTACCGATGGCCTCGATGGGCTGGCCGGGCTCATTGCCGCCACGGCTTTTGTTGCCTACGGCGGCATCGCCCTTCTTCAAGGCCAGGTTTTTCTCGGTCGCTTCTGCTTCACGCTGGTTGGCGCGCTGTTCGCCTTCCTCTGGTATAACGCCCATCCCGCCCAACTCTTCATGGGCGATACCGGCTCGTTGCCCCTGGGAGCTGCCCTCGCCGTGGTAGCCCTGATGACCGGTCAATGGCTGCTCCTGCCCCTCATTGCCGTCATCCCGGTCTCCGAAGCCCTCAGCGACATCATCCAGATTCTTTATTTCAAAGCCACCCACGGCAAGCGCTTCTTCAAAATGGCCCCCATTCATCTCCACTTTGAGATGCTCGGCTGGTCCGAGACTCAGGTTGTCCAACGCTTCTGGCTGGTCGGTCTGCTTGGAGCTATGTTGGGTATTGCGATTGCGGTGTCAAAATGAGCAGAAACTGGAAGGATGTTCGCGTGGTGATCATCGGCGCAGCCCGCCAGGGGCTGGCGCTCGCACGCTACCTCGCGCAACGCGGCGCCCGCGTCACCCTCACCGACCAGCGCCCCGCCGCCCAGTTGGAAGGTGCCCGCGCAGCGCTGACCGGCCTGGATATCACCTGGGTGGTCGGCGGTCATCCCCTTTCTCTGCTTGAGGGTTGTGACCTGCTCTGCCTTTCCGGCGGCGTGCCCCTCAATCTCCCCGTGGTGCAGCAGGCTATCGTTGCTGGCATTCCGCTCACCAACGATTCCCAGCTCTTCATGGAAGCCGTCCCTTGCCCGGTCATCGGCATCACCGGCTCAGCCGGAAAAACCACCACCACCACCCTCATCGGCCGCATGGCGCAATCGGCCGTGGAGCCGCCCCGCAAAGTTTGGGTTGGCGGCAACATCGGCCTGCCCCTCATCGAGTTCCTCGATCAAATCCAACCCGACGACCTCGTCATCCTCGAGCTATCCAGCTTCCAGCTCGAGTTGATGACCATCTCGCCCCACATTGCCGCAATCCTCAACATCACCCCCAACCACCTCGACCGTCACGGCACCATGGCTGCCTACACTGCTGCCAAAGCCAACATCCTCACCCACCAGCGCCCCTCTGATATTGCTGTTCTCGGTCGGGATGACCCCCGCGCCTGGAGCCTGGCTTCAGCTGTAGCCGGCCAGTGCATCAGTTTTGGCCTGGCCCGTCCCGCCCCGCAGCAGGTTGGCAGTTTTGTGGCTGAGGGCAAGCTCTGGCTTCAAACCGATGCTGTCACCGCCGAATTAATGGATGCCGCCATCATCCGCCTGCGCGGCGAGCACAACCTGCTCAACGTGCTGGCAGCCTGCGCCGTTGCCCATGCTGCCGGTTTTTCACCCTCCGCCATGCAGGCAGGCGTCGCCGATTTTCCCGGCGTGCCCCACCGCCTGGAATGGGTACGCACCTGGCGCGGTGCTGACTGGTACAACGATACCATCGCTACCGCCCCCGAGCGCACCATCGCCGACATTCACGCCTTTTCCGAGCCGCTCGTTCTCCTGCTCGGCGGGCGCGATAAAAACCTCACCTGGACCGACCTGGCCGAACTCGTCCATCAGCGCGTTGACCACTGCGTGGTCTTTGGTGAGGCTGCTCCAATCATCCTTAAAGCCCTCGGTCCGCTGCGCCCCGCTGCCCGTCTGGCAAGCATCACGCCCTGCAGCGGCCTTCAGGCTGCCGTTGCCGCCGCCGCTCAGGTGGCAGAACCCGGAGATGTGGTCTTGCTTTCTCCCGGTGGAACAAGTTTTGACGAATTTAAAGACTTTGAAGAACGTGGAGAGCGTTTTAAGACATGGGTACATCAACTTTCGTAAGGACGCCTTCAACCTCCGTCACCCGCCCAATCAGAAAACTGGGCCGTTTCCAGCTCTATTTTGATCTCTGGCTGAGCGTGGTGCTTTTTGCCTTGCTGGTCGTTGGCCTCATGTTTGTCTATTCCGCCAGTTGGAAATTCAGCATGAAGGAATACGGGGATGTGGCTGCGGTGATGAACAGCCAGATACGCTGGATCGGCATTGGCGCTTTCATCATCATCGCCATGAACCTTTTTGACTACCACTGGTACAAGAAATTGCTCATCCCCATGATGGTCCTCATTTTCTTTGCCCTGGTTTACGTCAAACTGGTCGGAGAGATTCGCAACAACGCCCAGCGCACCCTCTTTGATGGTGGTTCAGTTCAACCTTCCGAATTCACCATGCTCGCCATCGTCATTTATCTCTCCTTCTGGCTGGTCTCCAAACAGGAAGTGCTTAACAATATGGCTTTTGGCCTGTTGCCGATGGGCATAATCCTGGGTATCTACGCCGGCCTCATTTTCTGGCAGCCCGACCTGTCCGCCACGCTCACGCTGCTCATCCTCGGTGTGCTCCTCTTCATCCTGGCCGGCGCCGATTTTCGCCAGATTCTCATCATCCTCGCCATTGGCATTGTGGTCATTGGCCTCCTCCTTCTGGTCAGTGATACAGGCCGCGAACGGATTGACCAGTTTATCAAGGGCCTCATCAGCCCAAAACAGGCTTCAGATCATATCCAGCTCGCCATCCCCGCCATCCTTTCTGGCGGCTGGCTTGGCGTAGGGCTTGGTCGCGGCTCAGCCAAATTTGAGGGCCTGCCCTACCCCTGGACCGACAGCATCTTCGCCGTCATCATTGAGGAAATCGGTATCATCGGCTCTGTGCTTATCCTCTTGCTGTATGTTCTCTTCATGTGGCGCGGCCTTTCCATCGCCAAAAATGCGCCTGACTTGCTCGGTCGCCTGCTGGCGGCTGGCATCACCTTCTGGATATCGTTCGATGCATTCATTAACATGGGTGTGATCGTCAACCTCTTCCCCTTCGCTGGCAATGCCCTCCCCTTTATGAGCGCCGGAGGTTCCAGCATGGTTTCATCCCTTATTGGTATTGGTCTTCTCATGAACATTGCGCGTGTTTCAAAGATGCAGTCTGCAAATCCGGAAGGGAGGTCTCAAGGTGCGGTTGTTGATTTGCGCCGGAGGGACCGGAGGGGGCGTGTACCCAGCCCTCTCGGTTCTGAAAGCCCTCGGGAGTGATGTGGAAGCCGCTCTATGGGTCGGCGGCGAAGGTGGCATGGAGGCTGATTTGATTCAGCGCGAATCCATCCCCTTTGCAGCCATTCCTGCTGCAGGCGTTCACGGAGTCGGCTTGCTGGCCTTGCCGGGCAATACCCTGCGCCTGGTGCGAGGCATTTTTGCCTCCCGCCGCATCCTCAGCCAGTTCAAACCGGACGTGATGATCTTCACCGGCGGCTATGTTGCTGCTCCTATGGCGGTTGCTGCCCGCAAGGTGCCTTCCCTGCTTTACGTGCCGGATATCGAACCCGGTCTCGCGCTCAAATTCCTGGCGCGCTTTGCCCGCACCATCGCCCTCACCACCTCCGAATCGCGCCAGTATTTTAGCCCGCGCGCCCATACCGAGGTCACCGGCTACCCCATCCGCCCTGAGCTACACGCCTGGACCGAAGAAAAAGGTCGTGACTTCCTGAGCCTTACCTCACAACAACCCATTCTGCTGGTCGCCGGAGGCTCCAAGGGGGCACGCACCATTAACCAGCCCGTCTTTGCGCAACTGCCCGCTCTGCTGGAACTGGCTCAGATTGTTCACATCACTGGCTCTCCCGATTGGCCAGCAGCCCAGGCCGCCCGTGATGCCCTCCCCGCGGTAGTGCAATCCCGCTACCATCCCATGCCTTACCTCTACGAGATGGGCGCCGCGCTTGCCTCCGCCGACCTGGCTATCAGCCGCGCCGGAGCTTCAACCCTCGGCGAGTACCCGCTCTTTGGCCTGCCCGCCATTCTCGTCCCTTACCAGTACGCCTGGCGCTATCAGAAGGTCAATGCTGATTATCTCGCCAACCGCGGCGCAGCCCTCGTGCTCACCGCAGATCAGTTCAGCCAGGCGCTTCTTCCAACGGTTCGCCGCCTGCTCAACCAGCCCCAGGAGTTGCAGGCGATGCGCCAGGCTGCGCGCTCTCTTGCCCGTCCAGATGCCGCCCGGCACCTGGCTAACCTCGCCCGGCAGCTGGCTTACCAGTCTCATCAAAAGAAGGAGGGGCTGCGGTGATTTACCTCGAAGCCATCTTCTGGATGTTTGTATTCCTCTTTGCCATCATCGGCACCATTCGCGGCTGGGCCAAGGAATTGCTGGTCACCTTTGCGGTCATCCTCGCCCTGTTCATCATGGCGGTGCTGCAGCAATTTGTCCCCTTCATCCGCGATGCCGTCCTCGCCGCCGAAAAAGGTGACGCCCAGCCAGTTTTCTGGGCCCGCACCCTGCTCCTGATGGCCCTCGTCTTCTTTGGCTACCAGGGACCTAACATCGCTCGTCTGGCTGGTTCCACAAAATTCGTGCGCGAAAAGCTCCAGGATTCGCTCCTCGGACTTTTCCTCGGCGCCCTCAACGGTTACCTGGTGATTGGCACCCTGTGGTTCTTCCTGGATAAGGCGCGTTACCCCTTCCCGGACCTGATTGTCAACAATCTCAGCGCAACCGCCAAGGATATGCTCCTTCTCCTCCCCCCCATGTGGTTGTGGGGCACCCCCACCATCTACTTCGCGGTGGCAATCGCATTTGCCTTCGTACTGGTGGTCTTCCTATGAAACAGCGCATTCACCTCATCGGCATCGGTGGCAGCGGCCTCTCATCTATTGCGCGCTTTCTTCTTGAAAGCGACTGCAGCGTGAGCGGCTCCGACCGCGTGCTCTCCCCGCTTGCCCAGGAACTCTCCCGGGCTGGGGCGCGCATCTTCAGTGGTCATGCTGCCGGGAACATCACCGGCGCCGAACTGGTGATACGATCCTCCGCTGTGCCCGATGATAATCCCGAGGTGGTTGCTGCCCGAAATGCAGGCATCCCTGTCCTCAAACGCGCTGAATTCCTCGAGCAGTTGCTGCATGGCAAGGAAGTCATCGCCATTGCCGGCACCCACGGAAAAACCACCACCACCGCCATGGCAGCCTGGGTTCTCACCCATCTTGGAAAGGACCCCTCCTTCATCATCGGCGGCGTGGCAAAGAACATGGGCTGCAATGCCCACCACGGAACAGGCAGCGTCTTCGTCATCGAAGCTGACGAGTACGATAACATGTTCCTCGGCCTCTCACCCGATTGGATTGTGCTCACCGTCATCGAACACGACCATCCCGATTGTTTCCCTACCCTTGCCGACTACCGCCAGGCTTTTGGGCGCTTCGTTCAGCGCCTGCAACCCGGTGGCAGCCTGTTTGCCAGCGCCGAGGATCCTGAATCGCTTGCCCTGGCAGCCTCAAATCCGCCCCTCACCCACACCTTCACCTACGGTTACGCCTCCACCACCACCTACCAGGCCGTCCACGTCACCGCCAACCGGCGCGGCGGGTGTGATTTCACCGTGCGCTACAATCCCAGAGAGCAATCTTCACAGGTGCTTGCCGAGGTCAGCCTGCAGGTACCCGGTCAGCACAACGTTCGCAACGCCCTTGCCGTTATTGGTCTGATGCACCGCATGGGCCTGGATGCGCAGCTTGCCGCCGATGCCCTGGCTCTATTCACCGGTGCCGGGCGGCGCTTTGACCTACGCGGCGAAGCTAGCGGCGTGACCATCATAGACGACTATGCGCATCACCCCACCGAAATTCGCGCCACCCTTGCCGCAGCCCGCCTGCGCTATCCCAACCGCCGCATCTGGGCGCTCTGGCAGCCCCACACCTTCTCGCGCACCCTCACCCTCCTCGAAGCCTTCAAAATGGCCTTCGCCGATGCCGACCAGGTCATCGTCACTGAGGTTTACGGCGCCCGCGAGTCCTCCTCGCGCTTCTCCGCCGCCGACCTGGTGGCCCAGATGCCCCATCCCAGTGCTCACTTTGCCGCAACCTTGCCGGAGGCCGCCGCGCAACTGGTTGCCGGTTTACGCCCCTCTGATGTGCTCCTGGTGCTCTCCGCCGGAGATGCCGACCAGGTCAGCCAGCAGGTTTTCGATATCCTTTCCAAACGGGAGACCAACCATGCCTGACACAACCAAACGTACCTTCGAATCGCGCTCTGCCGCCCCCAAGCTCCACCTTGCCGGTTCCACCCGGGCAACCCCCTCTCTTGAGGAGATTACCCCCGCCAGTTATGCTCGACTGACCGAAAAAGAGCGCAAAGAAATGGTCAGCAAGCTGATTGAATTCTTAAAATCGGTATAACCAGAGGATCAATGGCTCGTACCGCTTCGCTGATGGATCAACTCCGCGCTATCTACGGCTCCCACCTCCAGGAGAACGTCTGCATGGCCAATTACACCACCGCCCATGTCGGTGGTCCGGCGGATGGCCTGCTCATCGTTCACACCGCCGGCGAGCTGGAAGAGACGGTGCGCCAGTTGTGGGCGCTCAATGCCCCGTTCTACATCCTCGGCAGCGGTTCCAACGTCCTCTTCAGCGACCGCGGCTTGCGCGGGGTGGTTATCATCAACCGCGCCAAGACGGTCAAAATTGATGTTCACACTGCTCCTCCCACCGTATGGGTTGAATCCGGCGCCAATCTTGGTGCGCTGGCTCGACAGGTGGCTTTGCGTGGTCTCAGCGGCCTGGAATGGGCTGCAACCATCCCCGGCACGGTCGGTGGCGCTGTTTACGGCAACGCGGGCGCTCACGGCGGCGATATGGCTTCCAACCTCGTCCTGGCAGAAATCTTGCACCGTAAAAAGGGTAGAGAAACCTGGAAGGGTGAGCAAATGGCCTTTGATTACCGCACCAGCACCCTCAAGCGCAACCCCGCCGAAGCTGTCATCCTGGCAGCCCGCCTGCAGCTTACCTTCAGCACCCCTGCGGAGGTGCAGGCCAGGATGGATGAATTTGCCGCCAAACGCCGCCGCACCCAGCCGCCGGGCGCCAGCCTCGGTTCCATGTTCAAGAACCCCCCCGGCGATTACGCTGGGCGCCTGATTGAAGCAGCCGGACTCAAAGGCACCCGCATCGGCGGCGCTATCATCAGCAATGTGCATGCCAATTTCTTCATCAACGATAAAAAGGCTGCCGCCGCTGATATTGGCAAATTGATTAAACTGGCGCAGGATACCGTCTTTGAGAAATTTGGCGTCAAACTGGAGCTAGAAGTTGAATTGGTCGGAGAATGGTGACCCAATGGCTAAACTGAGCGTGGCAGTTCTCTTTGGCGGACGGTCGGGCGAGCATCAAGTCTCGCTCAGTTCCGCGCGCTCCGTCCTGGCTGTGATTGACCGCTCGCGCTATGCGATTATCCCCATCGGCATCACCCCAGAAGGCCAGTGGTTTACCGGAGAAGATCCCCTCACTGCCCTCTCGAAGGGCACCACCGCCGGGCTCACCCCCGTCGTCTTGCTGCCCACCGCCGGTGATGCTACCCTCTATGCTGTTCGCGGCAGCGCGCTCCAGCCGCTCGCCCGCCTGGATGTGGTTTTTCCCGTCCTGCACGGCACTTATGGCGAGGACGGCACTCTGCAGGGTTTGCTTGAGCTGAACGACATCGCCTACGTTGGCGCTGGTGTTCTGGCATCCTCTGTCGGCATGGATAAAGCCCTTTTCAAAGAGGTCATGCGCGCCAACGCCGTCCCCGTTCTTCCTTCCCTCACCTTCACCCGCAGTGAGGTCAGCCAGGTTACAGAATCTCTATTGAAGCAGATCGAAGCCCTGGCTCCCTACCCGCTCTTCACCAAGCCTGCCAACCTCGGTTCTTCGGTCGGAATCACCAAGTGCCGTTCCCGCGCCGATCTGCTCGAGGGTCTGATGGAAGCAGCCCGCTTCGACCGCCGCATCCTTGTCGAACGCGGGTTGGAAAATCCTCGCGAAATTGAAATCAGCGTCCTGGGTAACGATGACCCACAGGCCTCCCTGCCCGGCGAAATTGTCCCCAGCGATGACTTTTACAGTTACAAAGCCAAGTATATTGATGGACTTTCCGCCCTGATGATCCCGGCAGACCTTCCGCAACAGGTCACAACCAATCTGCAGCAGACCGCTGTCAGGGTTTATCGTTCTATCGATTGCAGTGGGATGGCGCGCGTGGACTTCCTCATGGACCGCAAAACGCAGGCCATTTTCGTCAGCGAAGTCAACACCATCCCCGGTTTTACCAGCATCAGCATGTACCCCAAGTTGTGGGAAGCCTCCGGCCTCTCCTACGCCGCTCTCATTGACCGCCTCATTGATCTGGCTATGGAGCGCAAGGCCGACCGCGACCGCACAGAACGCCATTTCGGGAGCGCCTCATGACCTCATCCAACACCGCCGCCAGCCGCGCGCAAAAATTACGCCAGCGCCGCACAGAGCAGACCAGCCAGCGCCTGGAGCGCGTCAACACCTATTCTCGGGTCCCCCGCGCCACCCCACCCGTCACCGTCCGCGGCGTCAGCACCGGCCGCCCGCTCATGCAACGCGCCTCCAAAACGCGCCCCCGCCGTATCTTTTTCCTAAACCTGGGTTCCAATGTGGAACTGGCAACCCCCGCTGTTCCGGTCATCCGCCCCGGCTGGCGCATCCTTTCCGGCTTGCTCGTCCTGCTCCTCAGCGCCGCCCTGCTCTTTGCGCTCTCTACGGATACCTTCAAGGTCAAGGCTGCCCAGTTGAACGGTTTCAGCCGCCTGAATGTCAACGATATCGAAGCCGTTCTTAAGCTGAACGGCAAGCAGATCTTTTCCGTTGATCCTGAAACCATCCGCGCCTCGCTTGGCAAGTCCTTCCCAGAGCTGACCGATATCTCCATCAAGGTCGGGCTGCCAGCTTTCGTCAGCGTTACCGCCGCAGAGCGCGCTCCCATCCTCGCCTGGAAGCAGAAAGACCAGGTGCTGTGGATTGACGCCCAGGGTTATGCCTTTGCCGCCCGTGGTGAGGCTGCCCCGGCGGTCACCGTCGAGTCCTCTGACGCACCCCCACCCTACCCCTCTCTGGTGGTCAAATCCGATGAAATCACCGGCAAAACGCCCACCTCCCAGCCCACCGCCACCCCCATGAAGGTGCTTTACTCCGGGGCGCGCGTCAAGCTGGATGTGGTTGCGGCTGCTCTTACCCTCAACCCGCATGTTCCCAAGGGCTCCATCCTCACCTACAGCGCCGCCCGCGGCTTTGGTTGGAAGGACTCACGCGGTTGGACTGTTTATTTCGGTCACACCCTCGACGACCTTGAAATGAAACTGGCGATGTACGAAGCCATCGTCACTCAGTTGACTGCTCAAAAAATCAAGCCCGCCCTCATCAGTATCGAGAATCTCGATGCACCTTATTACCGTCTGGAGCGTTAGTTATGGATGAACCGATTGTTGTCGCAATTGATATTGGCACAACCAAAGTCTGCACCCTGGTAGCGCGCGTTGAAGGCGAACGCAGCATGCGCATCCTGGGCGTCGGCATTGAGCCATCCGCCGGCATCCGCAAGGGGAATATCGTGGATATCAACGCAGCCTCCCAGTCGGTCGCCCGTTCCATCGAGAAAGCCCAGCGCACCTCCGGCGTGGAGATCACTTCAGCCCTGGTCAGCCTGGCAGGCTCGCACGTCTCCTCTATCAACAGCCGAGGCGTGGTAGGCATTTCCGGCGGCGTAATCACCCAGGATGACGTAGCCCGCGCCCTCGATGCTGCCCAGGCCATTGCCATCCCCCACAACCGCGAGATAATCCACATTCTCCAGCGCGGTTTCATCGTGGATGGTCAGGATTCAATCCATACGCCGATTGGTATGCATGGCTACCGCCTGGAAGTGGAAGCCCACATCATCACCGCTTCCGCCTCCACGGTTGAAAACCTGCGCCAGTGCGTTTCTGCTTCCGGCGTTGAGGTTTCGCAGTTCGTCCTCAACCCCCTGGCCTCAGCTGAAGCCGTCCTCTCCGAAACCGAACGCCAGATGGGCGCCGTGGTGTGCGATATTGGCGGCGGCACCACCGACCTGGCCATTTACATTGATGGTGATGTCTGGCACACCATGGTTTTAGCCGTCGGCGGCAACCACATCACCAACGATATCGCCCACGGCCTGCGCCTGCCGCTCTCCCAGGCTGAGGATGTCAAAAAGCAGTTCGGTCATGCCGTTCAATCAGAAATCCCCGAAGAAGAGAACCTCGCCGTTCGCTCCTTCGGAGAAGACCAGCCCGTCAACGTCAAGCGCAGAGAACTGGCCAACATCATCGAGGCGCGCGTTGAAGAGATTTTTGAGCTGGTTTTGCAAGAAATCAAGCGCTCAGGCTACGACGGCCTGCTGCCTGCCGGAATGGTACTCACCGGCGGCACAAGCAACCTGCCGGGCATCCGCGCCCTCGCCAGTGAGGTATTAGGGCTGCCCGTGCGCATCGCTCGCCCGGAGAACCTGGTCGGCCTTGTGGACCAGCTCCACTCTCCGGCGTATTCAACCAGTGTTGGCTTGCTCTACTGGGCGTTGATGATGAATGAAACCTCCGCCGGCTCAAAGGACAAGCGCCACAAGAAAGGAGAGAAAGGATTCCTAAATGGATTCTTCGACCTCGTCAAACGCATTCTCCCGTGATCAAAGGCGCCCAGCGCGCCTATCAACTTTGGCATCAAAAGATCATTCAAACCTTATGGAGGAAAAAATGGACCAGAACACACAACCCCAAACACCCGAATCTTTTGCCCGCATCAAGGTCATTGGCGTGGGCGGTGGTGGCTGCAATGCCGTCAATCGCATGATTGAAGAAGGCTTGCAGGGCATCGAGTTCATCACCGTCAACACGGATGCGCAGGCGCTATTGTTATCCAAAGCTCCCACCCGCGTTCGCATCGGCGAGAAGGTCACCCGCGGACTGGGCGCCGGCGGCAACCCAGAAATGGGCCGCAAGGCAGCTGAGGAATCCGCTGAGGATCTGTACGAAGTCCTCAAAGGCAGCGATATGATCTTCGTCACCGCCGGCCTGGGCGGAGGTACGGGGACCGGCGCTGCGCCCATCGTTGCTCAAATTGCCAAGGAAGTTGGCGCCCTCACCATCGGCGTCGTCACTCGCCCCTTCACCTTCGAAGGCGCGCGCCGCTCCCAATCTGCTGAGCAGGGCATCGCCAAACTCAAAGAGCATGCCGATACCCTCATCGTAATCCCCAATGACCGCCTGCTCCAGATTGTTGATAAGCGCGCCAGCCTGCAGGACGCCTTCCGCACCGCCGATGACGTTCTACGCCAGGGCATCCAGGGCATCTCTGAGCTCATCACAGTGCCCGGCCTCATCAACCTCGACTTCGCCGATGTCCGCGCCATCATGTCCGAAGGCGGCGCCGCTCTCATGGCTGTCGGGCACGCCTCAGGTGAAGACCGCGCCCGCATCGCCGCCGAAATGGCTATTTCCAGCCAGCTGCTGGATATTACCATTGACGGTGCCCGCGGCATCCTCTTCAACGTAACCGGTGGCCCCAACATGACCCTCTTCGAGGTCAACCAGGCCGCCGCCATCATCAAAGAAACCGCCCACCCCGATGTCAACCTCATCTTTGGCGCCGTGGTGGATCCCAACCTCGGTGATGAAATGCGCATCACCGTCATCGCCACCGGTTTCGACCGCACCGCCAGCATTGAACGGCCGGCCGTCCCTTTATCCGAAAAACGCCCTATGCGGGTTGAGGACACCCCCTCCATCCAGCGCCAGCGCCCCGCCGTTGAGCCGCGCGTGGAACAGCCTGTTCTGGCGCACTCGGAAGGTCAGGAAAACTACGGCAATGGATTCAAACGCGTGGTGATAAACACCGAAGACCTCGATGTGCCCGCTTTCCTGCGCAATCGCCGCGCCAAAGCCAACAGTGAAGAACCCGCCGACCGCAACCGTTAAACGACACGCCACTTCACGAGTTTCCCTCTCTCAAAGCCCCCTTCCGCCCCTGTGGAAGGGGGCTCTCCTTTTCCCAATCCCTCGTGTCATCCTGAGCCAGCGCTCTTTGCAAAGCGAGGAATCTCGCACTACCCCCTATCGTGTCATCCTGAGCGAGCGCTCTTTGCGAAGCGAAGGATCTCGCACTGATAATATACCCGCCTGTTAACCTATCCCCGGATAAATCTCAGATCTTCTCCCCCAGCGCCCCATCAACCCACTCCCCCAGGTTTACCAGAATCTCTCCCGGGTACCGTAAATGCACCAGAAACTCCGTGTTTCCCTTCGGCCCCAGAAGCGGCGAGCGGATCAGCCCTTCCACGCCAAAACCCAGCAGTTCAGCCGTGGTCAGCACATCCAGTAGCACCTGGCGGTGCACTCCCGCGTCGCGGATCACCCCCTGCCCCCTGGCTGCATCCTGCCGCCCCGCCTCAAACTGCGGCTTGACCAGCGCCACCACCTGCTCCAACCCCGCCCACCCGCGGATCACCGGCAGCAGAATGCGCAGCGAGATGAACGAAGCATCCACCGTCACCAGTTGCACCGCTCGTGGAAAGCCCGCCACGTTGCGTGCGTTGGTGCGCTCCATCACCGTCACGCGCGGGTCATTGCGCAGCTTCCAATGCAGCTCGCCGTAGCCCACGTCCAGCGCGAAGATGTGCCCCGCGCCGTGCTGCAACAGGCAATCCGTAAAGCCCCCCGTCGAAGCCCCCACATCCACGCACACCGCCCCGCCCAGGTCCAGCAACCCAAATGCGCTCAGCGCTGCCTCCAGCTTTTCGCCGCCCCGAGAGACGTATTTTGGCCCCTGCTCCACCACCACCTGCGCATCCTCAGCCACCTGCGCTGAGGGTTTAAGCACCACCTGTCCCGCCACGCGCACCTGTCCCGCCATAACCAGGCGCTGCGCCAGTGACCGGCTCTCCACCAGTCCTCGCTCCGTCAACAGTACATCCAGACGTAATTTGCTCATCGCTTCGATTCTAACTCATTTTTTTAACCTGCACGAAACCACAACCTCGGTTAAAATAAGTGAACTAACCTCATCCAATTTTCAGGCAGGTTCCATGCTCAAAGCTCTGTTTAAGACCATGCGTCCCCGCCAGTGGACCAAGAACGTCTTTGTTCTGGCCGCCCTGGTTTTTGATCAAAAGCTCACCGATCCCCAGGCTCTGCTGCGCTCGCTGGCCGGGTTTGCCCTCTTCTGCCTGCTCTCCAGCACGGTCTATATCATCAACGACGTCATGGACGTGGAAGCCGACCGCAAGCACCCCACCAAGTGCAGGCGCCCCATTGCTTCAGGCCGCCTGCCTATCCCTGTGGCCCTGGGTTCAGCCGCGCTCATCCTGGCACTCACATTCCTTGCGGCTTACTTCCTTTCCATCGATTTCCTCATCATCGCCGCCCTATATTTCCTGATTAACCTGGCTTACTCCACCTGGCTCAAGCATCTTCCCATCGTAGATGTGCTCATTGTGGCTGCCGGGTTCGTCCTGCGGGTGGGGGCTGGCGTCAGCTTGATTGAAGTGCAGCGCTTCAGCCCCTGGTTGTACGTCTGCACCACCCTGCTGGCCCTCTTCATGGGGTTTGGCAAACGCCGCGCCGAACTGGCCCTTGTGGCAGGCTCCTCCAGTACGCGCAAGGTGCTGGATGGCTACACCATTCCCTTCCTCGACCAGCTCATCCTCATCGTGGCCTCCACCACCATCATTGCCTACTCGCTCTACACCTTCCTCGCTGAAAACGCCCCGCCCAACCACTCCATGATGCTCACCATCCCCTTTGTGGTCTATGCCATCTTCCGCTACCTCTACCTCATCCACGTCAAGCAGGAAGGCGGCGCTCCCGATGAACTGGTGCTTACCGACCGACCACTTCAGACCAGCTTCCTGCTCTGGGGCGTTTCGGTAATTGTTTTCTTCTATCTCCTCAGGTAACCGCTTTCTATGCCAGCCATCACTGCGCATGCCCCCGGAAAAGCCATCCTGTTTGGCGAGCATGCGGTCGTCTATAACCACCCGGCCATTGCCATACCTGTCCACCAGGTGCGGGTCAAAGCTACCGTGCTCCCCATTCTCAAAGGCCAGCCTGATGAAGTCTGGATTGAAGCCCCCGAGATTGGCCTTAAAACCTGGCTGGGCAACCTGCCGGAGACTCACGCCCTTTCGCTCCTCCTGGCGCGCTTTAAGGAGGCGCTCAGCCTGCCCTACCTTCCTGCCCTGCGCCTCTCCATCCGCTCCACCATCCCGGTGGCAGCCGGTTTAGGCTCGGGTGCGGCTGTTTCGGTAGCAGTGGCGCGCGCCCTATCAGGTTTTCTGGGTCGCCCGCTCAGCGATGAACAGGTTTGCGCTTTGGCTTTTGAGATTGAAAAGAAACACCATGGCACGCCCTCCGGCATTGATAACACCGTCATCACTTACGGCCAGCCTATCTATTTCCAGCGCAGCCTACCCTTTGAACTCATCCACCCTGCTGCTGCCCTCACCCTGGTGATTGCCGATACCGGCATCAAAAGCAACACTGCGGTGGCGGTTGGCGGCGTGCGCGAGCGCCGGGCGGCGCAACTGGTGACCTATGAAGCCGCATTTACCCGCATCGGCCAGATTTCCGCTCTCGCTCGCCAGTTGATTGAAACCGGGCAGATCCAGCCGCTTGGCACCCTCATGCTTGAAAATCACGATCTGCTCCGCCAGGTAGGCGTCTCCATCTCTCAGCTCGATCACCTGGTGCAAACCGCGCTGGAAGCCGGTGCATATGGCGCCAAGCTCAGCGGAGCCGGCCTGGGCGGCAATATGCTCGCCCTGGTTCCGCCCAACCTTTCCGCGGATGTAGCCCGCGCGCTTCAAAATGCCGGTGCCGTCCGAACCATTATCACCCATCTCGCCCCGCCAAACCCATGAACCCACTCCTCTTTCTCAAGCTCGGTGGCTCGCTCATCACCGATAAGACTCGCCCGCGCGTACCGCAAATTGAGGTACTCGACCGCCTTGCAACAGAGATCCTCTCCGCCCTGGATGCTAAACCCGGCCTCCGGTTGGTTGTCGGACACGGCTCAGGCTCATTCGGACACGTTTCCGCTGCGCAGTACGGCACCCGCCAGGGCGTTGCCACACCCAGCCAGTGGCGCGGATTTGTGGAGGTCTGGCAGGATGCGCGCGCACTCAACCAGCTGGTCGTTGAACGCCTCTCCCTCGCAGGATTGCCCGTCATCGCATTACCGCCCTCTGCCAGCGTCACCGCCGCCGATGGCACCATCACCGCCTGGCAGCTTGATCCCCTACTGGCAGCGCTTAACGCCGGTCTGGTGCCACTCATCAACGGCGATGTCATCTTTGACACCATTCGCGGCGGCACCATTCTTTCCACCGAGGAATTATTTCTCCACCTGGCCCGCACCCTCCACCCGCAGCGCATCCTGCTGGCAGGCATCGAGGACGGCGTCTGGGCGGATTTTCCCGCCTGCACTCGCCTGATCGAGCACATCACCCCAAGCAACCTGCCGCAGGTCGTCGGGGCGTTAACCGGCTCGGCTGCCGTGGATGTCACCGGCGGCATGTTGAAAAAAGTTGAGAGTATGATAGACTTAATTCAACGAGATTCTCATTTGGAAGTGCTCATTTTCTCAGGCGCGAGAGATGGTCTCACCCAACAAGCGCTTCTGGGCGCTCATCCCGGCACCCGCATCAGCGCGGATCCGGCAGCTTAACGGAGGTTGTTCCATGTTATACAGTCGCAGTTACCTTGAACAGATCGAAGACCGCAGTCTCTCGGTTTTTGGGATCCGCTCGAACAGCACGCGCGGGCGCCGTTACCCTGAGGATGAACCCGATTACCGTACCGCTTTTCAACGCGATCGCGACCGTATCATTCACACCACCGCCTTCCGCCGCCTGGAATACAAGACCCAGGTATTCATCAATTACGAGGGGGATTACTACCGCACGCGCCTCACCCACACCCTGGAAGTGACTCAGATAGGCCGCACCCTGGCCCGCGCCTTCGGCGCCAATGAGGATCTGGTCGAGACCATCTGCCTGGCTCATGATCTCGGTCACCCCGCCTTTGGCCACTCCGGAGAAACCACCCTCGCCCGCCTGATGCGCGAATACGGCGGTTTTGACCACAACAAACAGTCCTTCCGCATCGTAACCCAGCTTGAGCGTCGCTACCCTGAGTTTCCTGGCCTCAATCTTACCTGGGAAGTGCTGGAAGGCATCGTCAAGCACGAGACGGAATACGATAAATCCGACGCTTCCGATTTCAACGCCGAATTACGCGGTTCGCTCGAGGCGCAAATCACCAACCTCGCTGATGAGCTGGCCTACACCGCCCACGACCTCGATGACGGCCTGCGCTCAGGCATGATTACCCCCTCTATGCTGGATGGCATTGACCTGTGGGAGATTGTCCGCAACAGCATCAACTGGCGCAGCGGCGGGCTGGATGACCTCCTCCGTCACCGCTTCATCCGCAGGTTGATTGGCATTGAGATGAACGACCTGGTGGAAACCACCGTCAGCAAACTGCGTGAGAGCGGCGTGCGCTCGGTGGAGGAATTGCAGCGCCTGCCCTACAACGTCGTCGGCTTCAGCGAGGAAATGCGCCGGCGCAACCGCCAGTTAAAGGATTTCCTCTTCGCCAACCTCTACCGCCACTGGCGCGTGGTGCGCATGGCCGTCAAAGCCGAACGGATTATCTCGAATATGTTTGAGGCTTATAAATCTGAGCCAACCATCCTGCCCAAGCACATTCAGGATAACCTGCGCGAGCGCAGCCTGGAGCGCACCATCTGCGATTACATTGCCGGCATGACCGACCGCTACGCCATTGAGGAGCACCGCAAGCTTTTCGACCCTGCTGAGCTTCCTTAAGCCTACCGTTTAATGAAAAGCGAACCCTCGCTCCTGGTCACGCTCTGCAGCGTCCAGGTTCGAGGTGGCCGTATTTTTTTATTGCCGAAATCAGATTCAAAAAAACTGGAGTGAAAGCATGTCCGACGTATCCTATCTCACCGCCGAAGGCCATCAGCGCCTGAAAGAAGAACTTGCCCAACTCAAAGGTCCCGCCCGCGACGCGCTCTCAGCCCGCCTGCGCTTTGCCATCCAACAGGGTGATCTTTCTGAAAACGCCGATTACATCCAGGCCAAGGAAGAGCAAGGTTTTCTGGAAGGCCGCATCCAGGAGCTGGAGCGTGTGCTCCAGAACGTCGTCATCATTGATGAATCTCGCGCCCGTGAGGTTGCCGAACTGGGCGCGAGGATTACTATCCAGGAAGCCGATTACCCCGAAGAGACCTATTACCTGGTCGGCCCCAAGGAATCTGACCCGCGCAATGGCCGCATCTCGCATGAAAGCCCCATCGGGCGGGCATTGTTAGGCCACAAAGTGGGCGACCGGATTATCGCGGAGACCCCCAACGGCGAATTTGAGTTTCGCATCGTTAAAATTGAGTGACTCATGTCACAATTACAAAAAACGCCTCCGATTGGAGGCGTTTTTTTGTCGGTTATTAAGGTGATCAGACTTTTGGCTTGGGCCAGATAGCCAGTTCAAGCGTCAGCCGGTCAAAGAAGCTGTTGGCAGGCAGCGCGCCCTGGCCGTAGTTCATGTCCACCACCCGCGCTACCAGCTGCAGGGTCGCGGTTTCAAGCAGCACCTGCTCACCCGATTTGATGAGCACCGGCTCGCCCTTCGAAGCCAGCCGTTGAACGATGGCCGGGTCGTTATAAGAATGTTCGCTCATCAGCACCTTGGTAATGGTCTGGATGTCATTCTTGTCAAACAGCCAAACCTCAAACGCGCTCACCTTCTTCGGGTCGCCCACGCCGATGGTATCCGAAATGCCCACGCCGCATTCGCCCAGAAACTCGCCGCTGAGCGAATCAATGCTGAACGAGTCATCGTACAAATCCACGCCCACTTTGTAGGAGGTCATGAATTGCGCAATCGGCGTCTCCACGCCGGGCATTGGCATATCCATCGGGGTGGGTTGCACGTTGGTTTTCTTGGCCTGGCCAAAGGGATTGAACCCCTTTTTCTTGTTACGGAAGACCAGCAGGTAAGCCAGCAGCCCGCCCAGCCCCAGTAGCACCACGCATAATACCACCAGCAGCAGCGCGCTCGAGCCGCCCGTATCCGGCGCAGGGGTCGGCGTAACCTGCGCCACAACCGGCTGCGTGGCCTTTGGCGCAGTTACAGTGGTACCAGGTTTGGCCGTTCCTGCAGCCGTGGGCTGAACCACCACCTGTCCGGCAATCGCCTTCTTGAACGCTTCGATATCGGACGGGTTGGTCACTCCTGGTTTGGAGGATATTTGATCCAGGTACTTTTGCGCATCCTTACCCAGGTTGTTAAAGCGGGTTCGCGCCAGCAGTGGATCCTGATTCTTTGTGAATGAATCAATCGCCATGCGCGCATAATCCACCTTCAGATCCTCCCTCAGGTGAGATGGAGCCGCATCATACCATGATACCGGCCAGACCACCCAGCCCAACAACATCCAGCCAATCAACAACCCCACCACGCCAGCGGCGATGCCAACATAGAGAGGATTTTTCAGGAATTGCTGCAGTTTTGCTTTCATGTCCACTACTCCTTCGGCTTGAGGGATACAACCCTTGGTTATTGTACCTAGGTTATTGTAGAACAAATTTTACATTAAAGCAACACAATGAGGTTGCCTTATCCAGTTCTATTGCAAGATTCATGCCTGTTCAGTGGTTGTATTCGGAATTTCCTCTTGCAGGAAGGTTTCCTGGCACACCGAGCATTGATACTCGCGCTTATTGGCAATCACCAGCAAGCCGCCGCATTTTGGACACGGCATGCTGACCGGGCGCTTCCACGAGGTGAAATCGCAGTTCGGATAGTTAGAGCATGCGTAGAAAATGCGCTGTTTGCGTGTTTTCCGCTCAACAACATCTCCGCCGTCCTTAGGACACTTGACATCAATCTTCAGCAAGAAAGCCTCTGTGTGGCGGCAATCCGGGAATCCGCTGCAGCTTACAAATTTGCCGTAGCGTCCCCAGCGGATAACCAGATCCTTGCCACACTCCGGGCAGGCCTTGCCAATCTTCTCAAGCTCCGCCTTCGACATTGGCATTTCAGCCTGGGCGCGCCTCACCGTCGGCTCAAACCGCTGGTAGAACTCATCAATCACGCCCACCCACTCCTGACTGCCCTCAGCCACCTTATCCAGGTCAGCTTCCATGTGCGCCGTGAAGTTGAGGTCAACAATATCCGGGAAATGCTCCACAACCAAATCGTTCACCAGCAAACCGGTCTCGGTGGGGCTCAGGCGCCTGGCTTCTCGCACCACATACCCGCGCTCTTGAATGGTGGAAAGAATAGGCGCATAAGTGGAAGGGCGTCCGATGCCGTACTCCTCTAATACCTGAACCAGTGAAGCCTCGGTGAAGCGCGGCGGGGGCTGCGTGAAATGCTGCTGAGGAATCAGGTGCACCAGGTTTTGTTTTTGTCCTTCCGCAATCCCAGCCGGGATCTTCACATTCTCTTCCTCGCCCTGTTTCTGGTCTTCATCTTTAGCCTCTTCATAGACAACCAAAAATCCCGGGAATTTGAGCGTAGAACCGGATGCCCTGAACAGGTACTGATGCGCTTTTCCGGCACCAACCACCTCCACCGAAAGGGTATCAAAAACCGCTGCTTCCATCTGGCAGGCCACAAAACGCTGCCAGATGAGCTGGTAGAGCTTGAACTGGTCAGAGCTTAGGAACTCCTTCACTTTTTCCGGTGTGCGCAGCACCGAGGTCGGGCGCACCGCTTCGTGAGCTTCCTGCGCGCCCACCGCCCTCGTCTTGTAGAGCACCGGGCCTTCCGGCAAGAAGTCCGCACCGTAAGTGCTGCCGATGAACTGTCGTACTTCGGTCATTGCCACATCCGCGATATTGGTCGAATCCGTGCGCATATAGGTAATCAAACCGGTCGGGGCACCCTCGCCCACCTCGAGACCTTCATACAACTGCTGGGCGATGGACATGGTGCGCCGCGCCGTGTACCCCAGCTTGCGCGAAGCCTCCTGCTGCATGGTGCTGGTGATGAACGGCGCGGAAGGTTTGCGGCGGCGTTCGCTGCGCTTGATGCGCGCAATCAAATACGGCGCTTCGTCAAGTTCAACCAGCACCGCCTTAACCGCGGTCTCATTGCTCAAATCCGGGTCATGGTCGTCAATCTTTGCCAGGTGCGCCACAAACGTCTGGCGCACGCCCTCTGGTTTGAACTCGGCATCAATTGACCAGTATTCCACCGGATCGAAGGCCTCAATCTCGCGCTCGCGCTCAGAGATGAGCCGAAGCGCCACCGATTGCACTCGCCCCGCCGAAAGCCGGCTGCGCACCTTCTCCCATAAGATGGGGCTGATGCTGTAACCAACCAGCCGGTCGAGCACGCGCCGGGCTTGCTGGGCATTGACCAATTGCATGTTGATTTCGCGAGGATGCGAGAAAGCCTCGTTGATGGCGGGTTCGGTGATTTCATGAAAGACCACGCGCCGGGTGATTTTGGGCTCAATTTGAGCGGCTTCCATCAGGTGCCAGGCAATCGCCTCTCCTTCGCGGTCAGGGTCGGTCGCCAGGTAGATTTCGGCAGCCTTCTTGGCAAGGTCTTTTAGCTCGTTGACAACCGGGCGCTTCTCGTTCGGTACGCGGTACTTGGGCTTGAATTCATTGTTAACATCCACCGAAAGCTCAGACCGCAACAAATCCCGCACGTGCCCCACCGAAGCGCGTACGGTGTAGCCCTTGCCCAGGAAGCGCCCCACCGTTTTAGCCTTGGCAGGTGATTCAACAATCACCAGCTTGCCGGAGCGCTGCCGACCTCTAGGTGGCGCCACCAGGGCATCATGATCGGCGGTTCTACCCATCCGGAAAAGTTTAGTGCCGCATTCCGGGCATTTCCCGCGCGTCACCGGCGTCCCCACGGCGTTAAAATCCGCCACCGGTTCGACGATCTCTCGTTTTGTTTTACATTTCACGCAATATGCTTCCAAGGGGTAACTCCTTTGTTCAAAGGTAATGCGTAAGATTATTCTTCTTCAGGTGCTCAACCGCATCGCGCACCTTTTGCGACTCGCTCCGCTTGCAGATGAGCAGGGCGTCACCCGTATCAATGACCACCAGGTCTTCAACGCCAACGGTGACGATCATTCGCTCGGGCTGGTTGCTCAACACCAGCGTCGAAGCAGTATCAATTCCAAAATGATTGCGCGCAAGGATGACATTGCTTTTTCCATCGCCGGGTAAAGCGTCATACAACGATTCCCAGCTGCCCACGTCACTCCAGCCCAAATCCTCTGCAGGGATGACTGCCACCTGCTGTGCTTTTTCCATGATGCCAAAATCAATCGACTGCGGTTGGATGGTGGGCCATAAAGCCTGCACAACCGAATCTCGCTTTGGGGTTGACCAGGCTGCTGCAATGGCCTGCAGCTTTGTCCACAGCTCCGCCATAGACTGCTCAAATTCCGCCAGGATCCGCCTCACCGTCCAGATAAACATGCCGGAGTTCCAGTAATGATCCCCATCCTGCATAAATTGGACGGCTGTTTCCAGGTTGGGCTTTTCCTTGAACCGCGCCACCCGGTAGAAGACCTTTCCCCCGGAGTTGCCCAACACCTCGCCGCGCTGGATGTATCCGTAACCGGTCATGGGCGCGGTGGGGGTTATTCCCAGCGTCACCAGGTAACCCTTTTGCGCCACATCAAATCCTGCTTCAAGCAATTCTTTGAAATAATCCACATTTTTTATCAGGTGGTCTGCGGTTACCACCGCCATGCTGGCCTGCGGGTCGCGCGCGCTGAGGGCAATCGCCGCAAGTCCCACCACCGAAGCCGTCCCCCGCGGCATGGGCTCGATCAGGTAATTCTCAGCCGGAATTTCGGGCAGGCTGGCCTGAAGCTGGCGGGTCTGGTCCGCTACGGTGACCACAAAAATATGGTTCTTCTCGACCACACCTCCCAACCGGTCAACAGCCAGTTGGAACAGAGTCCTTTCACCCGCAAAAGCCAGCATTTGCTTGGGCCGGTTTTGCCTTGAAAGCGGCCACAGGCGGGTTCCGCTGCCGCCAGCCATGATAACCACATAACGATGCTCAGTCATTCTACTTTTCTCGGTACACTCCCCGGTTTTCTCGCACTGCGACGTAATTTAAACCACCAACCTGACGGATCATTCCTTTTAATTCCATCATCGCGAGTGTAGCCGAAACTTGCTCAATTGGCAAGCCTGTTTGCGCCCGTATTTCATCTACGTGCTGCGGCTCGTACCCAATAACCTGTAAAAGGCTCGCCTCGATGGCATCCGAAGGCAGGATGCGCCTTGCGCTACGTTTCTCCTCCACCTGCTCCACCTTCAGCACATCCAGAACATCTTCCGGCTTCAGATAAATGCGCGCCCCCTGTTGAATGAGTTGGTTGCAACCTATGCTCTGCGGCGCATTGATATTCCCCGGAACCGCCAGCACTTCACGCCCCTGGTTGGCGGCAAACGCCGCCGTGATGAGCGCCCCGCTCGTTTCCCCCGCCTCGATAATCACCGTCGCCAATGAAAGTCCCGAAATGATCCGGTTTCTCGGCGGAAAATTGATTCCATCTGGTGGCGTGCCTGGCGGGTAATCACTGATGACGGCCCCCTGGCTGGTGATGCGTTCCGCCAGCTGCCGGTTCTCCGGCGGGTAAATGCGATCTACCCCGCTGCCCAGCACAGCCAGCGTGCGTCCTCCCGCCTTAAGCACCGCATCATGAGCTATCGCATCCACGCCGCGCGCCAGCCCGCTGACCACCGTCAGCCCATTTTGCGCCAGGAACACGGCCAGCTCTTCAGCTACCTGGCGCCCGTAAAGAGTCACGCGCCGCGTGCCCACAATGGCAATCGCAAATTCATCCTCGTTGAGCAGCTCGCCGCGATAATACAGCACCGGCGGAGCCTGTTCAATCTCACGCAATCGCCGCGGGTAATCGCTATCTTCCCACGTCAGAACTGTGATGCCCTGGGCTTCGATGTGCTCCCAGATTCGCTCCAGGTCAACATCCCGGCGCACCTGCTGAAGTTTTTCAACGACTTTTGCGGGTAATCCTGCCTGGTGAAACGCATCCAGGGGGGCCTGCCAGGCAATTTCCAGGCTGCCAAAAAAATCCAGCAGGGTTTTCAGACGAACTGCCCCAATCCCCTTAACTAAATTGAAACCTACCCAGTAAGCTCTGGCATCCAATGGCCGCTCCCCTATTCCCATTCAGGCGGGTGCACGCGCATCTCTTTCTTTTCCAGGTCCACACTCAAGATAACATCCTGCAACGCCGGCACCAGAATCTCACTCCCATCCTCTGCCGTCACCACATACACATCATTCGAGCCGGTTTCCAGGATGTCAGTCAGAACGCCCAATTTTTTCTCATGCTCATCCAGCACAACCAGGCCAATCAGTTGATGATGATAATACTGCCCTTGAGGCAACTCCGGCAAGTGGTCAATACGCACGCAAACCAGCTCATTTCTAAAGGCGCCGACTGCATCCGGGTCGTAAAGCCCCTCAAATGAGACCAGTAAATAGCGGTCGTGGTTCCGCACCGTACGCAACTTGATGGGCTGGTGACTATCGCCCAGGTAAACCACCTTTTGCGGCACCAGGCGCTCCGGAAAATCCGTCAGCACTTCCATCACCATTTCACCGCGCACACCGTGAGCGCGGCGTAGCTTGCCCACAACAACGAATCCAGGCTCGCACCCATGGTGCAAGCCTGGATTGGCATCATCCTGTATCATTTTGCGAGGCGTCATCGCGGTTCAATCACGTCTAAAGAGACTTGTTTTCCCTCGCGAGCAGCCGCAACGCGCAGCAAAACGCGCATGGCATTGGCAACGCGGCCGGCTTTTCCAATCACGCGGCCCATATCTTCCTTTGCAACGCGCAACTCCAGGTGGACCTTTCCGCCGAGACGTTCCTGTCTGACCTGAACTTCAGTCGGTGAATCCACCAGCGAACGAGCAATATACTCGATCAGCTCTTTCATAGCCGCTCCTTTTCAAATTTTTACATCTTGCCGCGGCGTCTGTTCTTTGCGCAGGTTATTTTTGCGCTGCGGCGCGCTGCTCGTAAACTGCTTTTGCTTCTGCCAACAGGGTTTCGATGGACTCACCTGCTTTGTAGCGCGCAAACCGATCCATTAATCCAACGCTCTTGAACAGCTTGAGAACGGAATCGCTGGGCTGGGCGCCTTTACTCATCCAGTCAAAAACCTTGGCTTCATCCACTTCCAGCGTGAATGGATTGGTGCGCGGGTTGTAGAAACCCAGGATTTCAAGGAAGCGCCCATCGCGGGGGCATTCTTTGTCGGCTGCCATAATGCGGTAGGTCGGCTGGTGCTTCAGACCCGTTCGGCGTAAACGAATACGTACCATACAATGCTCTCCTTCAAAATTATCTATTGAGTTATTTTACCGGTTAATCGCGAGGGTCTGAGGAGCGCCGAAGGGTGCGCGTGAAACCTCATTCATACCGGTTATCCGAACAAGCGGGGCAATCCGCGCCCGCCAGTTTTCTGAATCGTCTTAAACATCTTCTGAGCTTCTCGGAACTGCTTGAGAAGCCGGTTCACATCCTGCACATCCGTCCCTGAGCCGCGTGCAATGCGCCTTCTGCGGCTGGCATTAAGAATATCCGGACTGCGCCGTTCACCGACGGTCATCGAACTGATGATGGCCTCGGTCATTTTCATCTGCCGCTCAGCATCCTGAGGCGAAATGGATTTGGCCATCTGCCCCATTTGCCCGGGTAACATCTCCAGGATTTGCGAGAACGGCCCCATTTTTCGAATCTGACGCAGTTGCTGGGCAAAATCCTCCAGCGAGAATTGCCCGGACATCATCTTCCTGGCTTGCTCTTGCGCAGCTTTTTGATCGAGCGCCGCTTCGGCTTTCTCGATCAAGCCAATCATATCACCCATTCCCAGGATACGCGAGGATAACCGCCCCGGATCGTAGGTCTCAAGGGCATCTACGCCTTCGCCCGTCGCCAGGAACTTAATCGGCACGCCCGTCACCGACCGGATGGAAATGGCCGCGCCGCCGCGCGAGTCGCCGTCCATCTTGGTGAGGATTAAGCCGCTCAGCGTGATGGTATCGCGGAAACCTTCCGCCACATGGAGCGCTTCCTGCCCGATCATCGAGTCAATTACCAGCAGCGTGTCGTTGGGGGTAACCCGCCGGGTGATGGCCTGCAGCTCGTCCATCAAATTCTGGTCCAGCTGCGAGCGCCCCGCCGTGTCAATCACCATCACCGTCACGCCGCCCTTTTGAGCCTGGTCATAAGCGCGCGCAACCACCTCGGGAGGTTTAATCCCCTCCTCGGTAAAGACCGACACCCCAATCTTCTCGCCGAGTGTCTGCAGTTGTTTGATAGCTGCCGGGCGGTAGGGGTCGGCTGCCACCAGCAGCACGCGCTCGCCCTGAGAGCGCAGCAGGCGTGCCAGTTTGGCCGCTGCGGTAGTCTTACCAGAACCCTGCAAGCCGACCAGCATCACAACGCGCGGGCGCTGACCGGTGAGGTTCAAGCGGGCAGGTTCGCCCAGCGTGGCTATCAGCTCTTCATTAACGATCTTAATCACCTGCTGGGCCGGGTTCAGCGCCTTTGAGACCTCTGCCCCAATCGCGCGCGCGCGCACCCGGGCGATGAAATCCTTAACCACGCTATAATGCACGTCGGCTTCCAGCAGCGCCATGCGCACTTCGCGCATGGCAACGTCAACATCCGCCTCGGTTAACTTCCCTCGGCGGCGCAGGTTGGTGAACACCTGGTTTAGACGCTCGGTCAGGTTTTCAAACACGTCCAGCACTCAACAGACAAGATATAATGACCTCCCGTTGGGGAGGCTGGTGTAACGCTGCATTTTAGCCCGGAAGCGGAGAAAGGTCAAGGGCAATCGGGTAATAGCGTAACTTCTTCAATTCCAAAGGGTTGTAATTCCCGTAAGATTCAAAATACATCCATTTATTGGAGGAATCATGTCTAAAGTAGCCATTGTAACCGATAGCACGTTCAATTACAGCAATGATATCGCCCGCAATTATCCAATTTTCAGCGTCCCTCTGCATATCATCTGGGGAGATAAGGTTTACCTGGATGGAATTGACATC
>CAYVOX010000027.1:0-28544 GCA_964453035.1 uncultured Anaerolineaceae bacterium | reverse complement strand
AAATTGATGGCATTCGTCAGCGCTCCGCGCCAGGCCAGGCTGGTTTGCGCTCCGGTTGCTGCCCGGCTGTGATGCTCAAGCTGCGCCAGCAAGGATTTTTCCTGGCGGAAGGCTACCAGGTCTGCGGTGCCCTGAAGGCCCTGGATCAAAACTGCCGAAAGCCGGGCTCTGGCAGCCACGCTGGCAGCCCCGACCGTCCGGCTGGCAAAATGAGCCGCAAGTGGGATCAAAACACCATTGACCAGCAACCCTGCCGTCAAAATCAACGAGAAACCCCAGTGCGCCAACCCCACCAGCCAGCATACGCCCACCGTCGCTATCAACGCAACCAGCGGCGGCGCAACCACGCGAACATAAAAATGCTCCAGAGTATTGATATCCGCCACCGCGCGCGCCAGGATATCCCCACTTTGATAAGATTGCAAACCCGCCGGCGCAAGCGGCTCAATGGAACGGTAGAACCACACGCGGTATTGCGCCAGCAGCCGAAAGTTCACCGAATGCGAGACCAACCGTTCCAGGTAACGGAACACACCCCGGCTGATGCCAAAAAACCGCACGCCGACAATAGCCACCTGCAGCACGGCAATCGAAGGCTGCAGCGCCGCCATGGCGATGAGATAAGCCGAAGTTCCCAGCAGGCCAATGCCACTGGCAACTGTGGCAGCACCCAGCAGCACCGAAAGGAGAACCCATCCCCGGCAGGCGCGTAAGAATCGCAGCATTTGCAGCAGAGTGGTCACAGCAGATCCTCCCCCTCCGCCAGCAAGCGGGCAAATGCGCCGCCCTGGCGCAGCAGTCCCTCCGGCGTGCCCTGCTCCACCACCCTCCCGGCATCCAGAACCACTACCCAGTCGGCGCGCTTCACCGATTCCAGCCGGTGGGCAATCCAAAGCACGGTGCGATTGGCGCTCAATTCAAACAGGGACTGGCTCAAAGCGTCTTCAAGCTCCGGGTCAAGCCAGTTGGTCGGCTCATCCACCACCAGCAGCGGTGTATCCGCCAGAAACGCTCTTGCCAGCGCAACCCGCTGAGCTTGCCCCCCGCTCAGCCCCAGGCCGCCTTCACCCAATCTCGCGGCATAACCTTCCGGCAGGCTGTGAATAAAATCCGCAAGGTGTGCTTGTCGAGCGGCCCGCTCTATTTGTTCTGTGGTAGCATCTGGCGAGCCTAACCGCAGGTTATCCGCGATCGTCCCCTCAAAGAGGAACGCGCGTTGGGGCATCCAGGCCACTTTTGCGCGCCAGTCCTCAAGAGGGATATCTGACAGGTTAGCGCTGTTGACCTTAATCGTTCCAGAATCCGGCCTGATGAAGCCCATCAGCAACGAGGCGATAGTGCTTTTGCCGGAACCGCTTGCCCCAACCAGGGCAGTCACCTTACCGGGATGCAGCCAGAAAGCCACCTGCTGCAGAGCCGCCTCGCGCCGGTCAGGGTAGCTGAAGCTGACACCCTCAAACGCCACCCGGATCGAGCCTGACTCAAGATTATGCGAAGCATGGGCAGCCGCAGGCGCCGGTATGGCGAGCACCTGAAAGATTCGCTGCGCGGCGCTCCGTCCTGTCTCCGCGGCGTGAAAGCGCAACCCCATCAAGCGGAGCGGCAGGTAGAATTCTGGCGCAAGCAGCAAAATGAAAAACGCTTGCTCAAATGCAATCCCGCCCTCCAGCAGACGCAGCCCAATTTGGACGGCTATCACCGCCGTGGAGAGGGTGCCCACCAGCTCCAGCACCAGTGCGGAAAGAAAAGCAACGCGTAAAACACGCATGGTCGCTACGCGGTAGTTCTCAGCCACCCGGGCAATCCGTTCGGTCTGGGCGGCGCTCTGGTTGAGCAGCTTAAGCGTCGTCAGCCCCTGGATGGTATCGAGCAGAAACGCGCTCATCCTACCCAGCGCGGTGAACTGCCTGCGGGTGACGGCAGCCGAAGCCTGGCCGATTAAAACCATAAAGATAGGAATCAGTGGCGCAGTCAGCAGCAAAACTAGCGCCGAAAGCCAATCCATCGGAAACGCAATAATGAGCACGGAAAGAGGAATAATCCCAGCCAGCGCTACCTGCGGTAAATACTGGCTGAAATACGCATCCAGCTCATCCACCCCCTGCAGCACCGCAGCAGCCTGCTCACCGCTCTGCTCACCCTGGGTGAAACCCGGTCCCAGCGCAAGAATGTGCTCCATCAGATCGCGCCTCAACCTCAGGCGAATGTGCGTGGAAGCCTGGTGCGCCAGCATTTCACTGCCCATTTGCGCCAGACTGCGAGCAACCAAAACAAACAGCAAGCCCCCCATCCACGGGAGAAGCTCTGTCAGGCCTTGGTTTTCTAAAAATACCGCAGTGATCACCCGGCTGATGACTGCTGCCTGCAGAATGGTGAAAAGCCCGGCACCCCACCCTGCCGCCGCAGCCAGAATCAAATAACCGCGTCCCCCCTTTGTTTGTTCAAAAAGCGCGTGGTCAAAAATCACTTCTCGTGCTCAAATTGGCCAGCCTTTTCCTTGAGTTCGTGCCGATGCTGGCGGAAGGTTAAAATCGCGCGGTCGCCCGGCATCAGTTTTTCGCCCATCTTCTTCAATTCCGTCTTAATCGGGCGCTGCCTTAAAACAATGCGGCGATCCTGGTTGAGAATGTAAGTATTAGACAGGTTCCCAAAGAAGTTGACGATATCTCTGACGACCGGTACGCGCACAAAACGCTGATAAAAGCGCAGGTAGATGATGGTGTTGCCCTCGTCAACCGGTGCAAAGACGGCAGTGATGCGTAAATCCTCTGAAATCCGGTTCTCCCACACGTTGGGGAAGTTGAACACCAGGAATGGTGGGCGCTTGGGTTCTGGTAGCTCATCTGCCTTTCTGGGTGGCACGCCGTCATCCTTGCGGTTAAAAACCCAGATGTTCATTGTGTTATCTTCCAGTCTAATTAGCGGTCCATCCACCACCACGCGCTGCCCCCGGCCAATCGTGGTGGTATGCACAAAGGGCAGGTGCATAACGTCCAGCTGATTTTCCACCATGCGCGAGTAGTGCACCGGCCAATGCTGAGTGAAGCTGGATGAGCTGAACGAATCGTCAATATCAAACCACTTGGGTTCAACCGGGTCTGGTTCCCCCTCCCCCCACCACAACCAGATGATGCCGTGGGCTTCAAAAGTGTGATACGTGCGCACTTTGAGCGACTTGGGCACCGCTCCGGTCTTGCCGAGGGCAGGCACGTACTTACATTGCCCACTGCTGTCATATTCAAAGCCGTGAAACGGACAGGCCAAACGGTTTTCCACCAGTTTTCCCTGGCATAGCGAAGCGCCAATGTGCGGGCAAAGGTCGCTCATCAGTATGACTTTTCCGTTTTGATCGCGCCAGGCCACCATTTTCTCACCCATCCGGGTGACGCCAATAAGCCGCCCTTTTTTAACCTCTCTGGACTCAAGTACACCATACCATTGATTAAGAATCATTTTGCCTCACCATTTTTGAGAATTTATACGCGCTCAAGGTGCGTTCTTTCGTATGGGTCACGTCCACTATTGGGGCCGGGTAATCTCTCCCAATTCTGCAGCCAGCGCTTAGTTGAATATCTTCAGGCATCAACCAGGGAGCATGAAGATAAACCAGCGGTACACGACGCAATTCGGGAACAAATCGCCGGATATACTCTCCCTCCGGGTCATACTTCTGGCTCTGCGCTATAGGATTAAAGATGCGAAAATACGGCGCTGCATCCGTACCCACGCCGGCAGTCCATTGCCAGCCGCCGTTATTGGCCGCCGGGTCGCCATCCACCAGGTGCTGCATGAACCAGGCTTCGCCCGCCTGCCAGTTGACCAGTAAATTTTTAACCAGAAAAGACGCCACAATCATGCGCGCCCGATTGTGCATCCAGCCTGTTTGAGCCAGCTGGCGCATGCCAGCATCAATCACCGGGTAGCCCGTCTCTCCCGTCTTCCAGGCGCTCAAATCCACGGGTGAATCTCGCCAGGGAATGTGGCGGTAGGCAGGCTGGTAGGCGGTTTTGAGCACCTCTGGATGGTAAAAAAGGATGGCATAATAAAATTCCCGCCAGACGAGCTCGTTCAACCAGGTTTCGCAACCCTGCCGGGCGGTTGCATCCTCAACCGTCCGCAGCTTCTCAAGCACAGCAGAAGCAGCCTGCCGCGCCGAGAGCAATCCAAACCGGAAATACGGCGAAAGGCGTGATGTTCCGGTCTGGGCCAGGAAATTTCGACCTTCCGTGTAGTTAAAAACCGGCCCAGATAAAAATGAGTCCAACCGGCGCTGCGCCTCCGCCTCAGAAGCGGGAAAATCCGGCTCACCCGCACCATCCTGCAACGGGAGGGAGAAAAGGTCAGGCAGGGCGGGCAATCGTGCCGGCGCAGCGGCGTTCTTCCCGCCCGGAAAAGGCATCGCCTTCCAGGTTTTGCTAAACGCTGTAAATACCGAATAGGGCTTTCTATCCGGCTTGAGGATGAGCGCGGGTGGCTGCACTGTCAACCCCGAAACCAATTGAAGCGGCAGCCTGGCGGCAATTTCGCCATCCCTACGCCTGGCATAAGGGCTAAAATCCTCCTCCGCGAAGATAGCGCGCGCCCCTGTTTCACCCACCAGGCGCACCAGTTGCTCCAACGGAGCTCCTTCGCGAATGACCAGCCGGCTGCCTCGCTGGCGCAGGTCATCATCCAGCGCACGCAACGCCGCCGTCATGAACTGCAGGCGTTTTTGAGCCGGTCTGCGGGTCAGGATGGGATCCCAGATGAACACGGGCACAACCATGCTGCCTGCTTCAAGCGCCGCAGTCAGGGCAGGGTTGTTCTGAAGCCGAAAATCCCGTCGCGTCCACCAGATGACAATTTGTTGATGGTTCATCGTTTTAATTTTAGTACAGGTCTCAGAATCAGAAAGCCGCCCGGGAGGGCGACTTTCTGGTTGCGCTGCAGCATCTTCCTGCTAATGAATCAGGAGGAGGGATGCCGCAGCGCTTTGTTGGTAACTACAACTGTCATACATTTTAGGCACCACCTCCTCTTCATAAGGATGGCGTTTTCAGAACCGGTTATCCGGTCAATAATAAGTAAACCATAATCGCAAATCAAAGTCAAGCCTAGGGCATCAAATGTGTAAACTTCCAGGCTCCGTCTTTGAGGGTTTCCACTTTTGAGTTCAATCCAATCACCTCAAACCAGGTCTGCCCCGGCTTGAACGCAAACGGCGTCCCATCTTTGTTGACCAGGCTCAGCACATCCGTGGTCTTAGCGCGTTTCCATTTCACCTCGTAGATTTGGCCGTCGCGCGCAACATAGGCTGTGCCCTCGCCGACCAGGCTCATATCCATCACCTCAACCGGCGCCTTCTTGATGTATTTATGCTCAACCGCCAGCATCACCACATTTTCCACCGCCACGGGTTCTTTGGTCAGGCGGTCAGTCAGTTGCATGTACTTCTCATTCGTCCGGTTGGCGTCATCAGCAGCATCTGAAAAACGCAAATATGTACCGGTTTTGGCATCGTAATCCCACCGGTTGTAAATTCCACCGGAGTAGCGCACATAGATATTCGCCGTGGCTTTGCCGCCGTTCGGCGCGGTCAGCTTAAAACTCATGCCTTCCAGGTTCTGTTTGCTGTTATCCACCTTGTTCTGAACCATTGCCGTTCCAACCAGGCTGGTATTGGTCAGCAACAGATTAGCACCCTCGGGCTCAAAGCGGGTGAAAACCGACTTCCACAGCACGCCTTCCAGGATCAGGCGGTTGTAAAACTCTGAGGATTGCAGCGCGGAGAACAGGTCAGAATAAGCGTAACCAAACACAAACGAACTTTTATACATCCGCACAACGTTAAAATCAAAAAAGCGCGCAGAGCGGATGGGACCAACTTTTTCGGCATCCTGGCCGTAGAACACCGCCGCGAAGCGCGTGCCGCCCGCTTCGGTGTAGTATTCGTACACAATATCCGCGCTGTTGATGCCAAACGGTGGGCGGTGCTCGCGCGGAAGGTTCTCAATCTTGACCACAACCGGGCGGCGGTTGAGCAATTGCGTCTGGCTGACAACCAATCCGGTCAGCGGGTTAATGTTGGCCGGGAAGCTGCTCGGGCCGTAACCGGCTGCCGGGTAGGACGGTGTCGGCGTCGCGCTGGGCAGCGGCGTGGCGGTGGTTGTGGCCGTTTTGGGGATCGCGGTCGGAGGCAGCGCGGTGGGCGTATCCTGGGGGATGGGCGTCTCCGTGGAGGGGATCGCCGTTGGCACCACCACCGTGCGCGGCGTTGGGTCTGCGCGGCACGCCGAAAGTAAAATGACGAGCAAGCTAATAAAGAAGAGCGTTTTCTTCATGAAATTTCTCCGGCTTTGATGATACACCAGAATTAAAGGATTGTGGATAAGAGAATTGATAAGTTACCGCTGGTGTTAGCAGGCGGGTATAGTATACTTTTCTCATCCATGAGCCCCGCAAAGAAACATATCCCTCTGCTGCTTGTGTTGGCGTGCGCCAGCTTGTTGCTGATCTGGCTGGAATTGACTCCGCAAGGCCTGCTTGGCAAGCTCGATGCCGTCGGATTTGCCGTCTGCCATCAAATCGCCGAGCGGTCCTTCTTCCTCTCCGAGCGGCAGCTTCCCCTGTGCGCGCGCTGTTCCGGCATGTACCTGGGCACCTGGGTTGGGCTCATCTATCTGTTCAGCAAGGGTCGAGCTGGCGGTCTGCCCATCAGGTCCGCGCTGATCCCACTGGCAGCCCTGGCTGTGTTGTTTGTTGTGGATGGCGTCAACTCCTATCTGACGTTGTTTAACCCGCATCCAATTCTCTATGGTCCGCAAAATTGGCTGCGCATGCTCACTGGCAGCGGCCTTGGAATTGGCATTGCCGCTTTCCTCGTGCCCACCTTCAACCTGACGGTGTGGCTCGATGTGCAGCTTGAGCCGATAATGAAATCATGGAAACCGATTTTTGGACTTTTAGCAGCAACCCTGCTGGCCAACCTGGGGATGCTCAGCAACAATCCGCTTTTGGTTTACCCGCTGGCGCTGCTCAGCAGCATCACCGTCATGATACTCCTCACCCTCGCCTACACCCTGGTCTGGGTGCTGCTCACCCACCGTGAAAACACATTCAGAGATTGGAAACAGGCGAGCTGGCACATCCTGGCTGGTTTTGGCGCTGCCCTTCTGCAAATTGCGCTGATTGATTTTGTGCGCTACACCCTCACCGGAAGTTGGGCTGGTTTCTAAGCCTTCAGAAACATTGCCTGCAATTCGCTCAGCGCCTGGCGGGCTTGCTCACAGATGTCTTCCTCAAGGCTCAAAGCGGCAAATTCATCTTCATCCAGTACCAGTTGCCGCCCATCGGCAAAAACAAGCAAATCCAGGGCCAGGTCAACATATGAAATCTGCCCATCCTCAAAAACCGCCGGTCGGGTGACGTTGCAATACCATCCCTTCAGGTGGTCATCCAAACGGTCGTGAATCTCAAAGATGTTGAACCAGCGGTCAGTGTAATAAGTCTCGAGGAAGCGGTCTCCGCGCGCAAAAACCATGCCGTGAAAAGGCAAATCAACGCGATTGAAAAAGGCCTCCACCTTAACCCACCCCTCGCCGCGCTCAACGATCCTGCCGTTGTAGCGCCACTTCTCTTCCCCCGAGGGGATTTTCTTAATCACCACCACATCATCCATGCGCATCACGCTCCACCAGGCACGCCATCTCGCCAGGGTCAACCCAGACCTCCAAATCTTCCCCCACCCGGATAGCTTTCTCCAGGTAGAAGCGGAGCCGTTGCGCCTCGCCAACCTGTAAATCTACACGAAATTTTTGCCCCGCAAAAACACTGTCAACCACGCGTCCGGCCAACTTATTCCACCCTTGCCGCAGCGTCAGGCTCGCCCCCGATGAGCGAACCAGCACTTCCGTCTGCGTCCCAACTATGATCGAGTCGCTCTCCGCGCTCACCTGCCACACCCCCAGGCTGGTTCTGACGCGCACAGGATTTAGCCCGACCACTTCTCCCGTGATTAAGTTCGTCAATCCCAAAAAGCGCGCCACCCAGGCGGTCGCCGGATGCTGGTAGAGGTGAGCCGGCGTGCCCTCCTGTTGAACAATACCGTCGTGCAGCAGCAGCATGCGGTCAGAGATGGCAAAGGCTTCTTCCTGATCATGGGTGACGTAAATCGCGGGGATACCCGTCCGATGGAGCAGGTCTCTCAACTCATTGACCAGCTGCTCGCGCAAAGCGCGGTCAAGCGCACCGAGCGGCTCATCCAGCATCAGCAGGCGGGGTCGCGGCGCCAGGGCGCGTGCCAGAGCCACGCGCTGTTGCTCCCCACCCGAGAGATCCGTCACCCGCCGCGAGGCAAACCCGCCCAGGTTCACCTGTTCAAGCGCCTGTGCCATGCGCTGCTCAACTTCCGCCCCGGGAAGGCGCTGCATGCGCAGGCCGAAAGCCACATTCTGAGCCACGGTGCGGTGCGGGAAGAGCGCATAATCCTGGAACATCAATCCAAACTGCCGCAGGTGCACCGGAACACCGCTCAGATCTTGCCCCTGCCACAAAACCCGCCCCCCTTCAGCCTGTTCCAGCCCGGCGATGATGCGCAGCAGCGTACTTTTTCCACTTCCTGAAGGACCCAGCAGGCACAGCGTCTCCCCCTCGCCGACCGTAAAACTGACCCCCCTCAGCAGCGGTTGGCCCTCGTAGGTCTTCTTGATGGAATCGACCGTCAGCACGCCAACCTGGCCTCTATTTCAGCATGGTCACGCGCGGATTAACCCGGTGGTGCTCCGCGTCAATAATGGCTTCGATGGTCGAAACGGCTTCATCCTGCCGGTCATTGGCATTTACCACCACGTAATCAAACTCGCCCAGCCGGGTCAATTCCTGGCGGGCTGTGTCAATGCGCTTTTTCAGAGTATCATCAGTTTCGGTTTTGCGCTCCTTCAGGCGCTTAATCCATTCTTCCTGGTTGGCAGGCACCAGGAAGATGAGCACAGCGGAAGGGAAGATCTCGCGCAATCGCGCAGCCCCCTGCACGTCCACCCGGAAGATGAGATCCTTATTACTTTGCAACGCGGGAACCACCTCAAAGCGCGGGATGCCCTTGGATTGCTGGTAAACCAGCGCATGCTCAATGAACTGGTTGGTGCGCACCATCTCATCAAATTGCTCCTGGGTGACAAAATGGTAATCCACCCCATCCACCTCTTTATCGCGGGGGAGTCGCGATGTAACCGTGACCACAAAATGGACAGTGGACCGCCGACCCATCAGCAGGCGCGCCACGGTATCCTTGCCCACCCCGGAAGGCCCCGAGATGACCAGCACCAGGGGCTGGGGATTGTAAACGTTGAAAGAAATTGGCTCAAGGGGTGTTTCACTCATGAAGAAACCCTATCCTTCCTGATAGAGAATTGCCCGGGTGTTAATACCAATCTTAGATATCTTGATTATAATGGATGCGCCTGACCTGATGAGGGAGTTTTAAGATGCCCACCTACGAATACCGCTGCCGCGATTGCCACAAGAAATTTGACGTATTCCTTACCTATGCGGAATACGGCAAGAAGATGGTTACATGCCGTCATTGTGCCAGTTCAAATGTTGCCCGGTTGGTCAGCAGGGTGCGTTTTGCGCGCTCCGATGATAGCCGACTTGAAAACCTGGCAGACCCCTCCAATTTGGATGCCATTGATGACGACCCGCGCTCGCTGGGGCGCATGATGCGTAAGATGAAAGACGAAGTTGGGGAGGAGATGGCGCCCGAATTTGACGAGGTGGTAAGCCGCCTTGAAAAGGGCCAGTCTCCTGATGACATCGAAAAAGACCTGCCCGAACTGAGCCAGATGGATGGCGCAGGCGGCGGGCTCGATGATTTCGGCGAACCGTAAACCCACCACTGTTATTGCAGCGCCGCCTGCAGAGCCTCAAAAGAAGTCATCCACGAAATCCTGTTCAGAAACTCCGCTAAAGATGCAGATTGCGCACGCAATGCCACCACCGCCGGTCCTACCGGGTCACTCCCCGCGCTGCCGCCGCCAGGCACATCCGCATACGCACCGTGAAACGCAAAATAAGCCTGGTTCAATTTGCGGATGAGATAGCCGTTCTCCCAAAATACCTGCCGGCGCGCTTCCATAAAGGCTTCAGCTTCCTCGATTTTGCCTTCGGCCAATAATTGGTCAGCCCCAACGCGTGTGATGCGCATCTCTTTGTTAAAGTCAAAGCGAACAGGTTCCGGGGTGGGAGGTGTTGCCGTTTTCGTCATCTCAGGCGTGGGCGTGACAGCTGGCGCAGGTTTTGGAGCAATCTCAGGGTAAAAGCGTCGCACCAGCGCCTCGCCAATTTCCTTGCCGGCCAGCGAGGCAGTGGTTTCGTTCATGGTGCGCAGTTGTGGGCTGGTCTCGTAGTTCCAGCCCAGCGGGCGCAGCGTCAGGTAGTTGTGAATCCATTCATGCGCCACCACTTCTGGAAGCCAGTTTAAATTGCTGGTGCTCATCACCATGGTTGGATACGTCCCAATGCCGCCGATTGGCACCACCAGAGCAGAATAATCTGTATTGACCTCCACCTGCTTTTCAAGTTCCACCATCTGGTCGAGCGTCAGGTCGGGTAGCAGAGAAATGTTGTTTTCCTGCCGGATCACGCTTCTGGGTGAGATAATGAGCGCGTAAGGCATCGGCGAAACATGGTAGAGGGTTGGCGGAAGGGTTTGCCCGCCCAGGTTTAAGCCTAATCCCTCCAAAATGGCACCAATCTGCCCCTGCATCACCTGCTCGGCGATCGGACCCAGACGAGCGTTGCGCTCGCGCAATTCACCCAATTTTTGCTGCCAGGGCGCCAGCGCCCGGGGTTTATCTGTGATTTTAGGATCCGCGTAGATTCTTTCGATTTCGAATTCAGTGCTGTCAATTTCTCGAATTAAATCAATGTACGTCAGCACCACCTGCTTTTGCTCATCCTGGTCAAGCAGGCGTGGCGCATCCAGCGCCGCTTGCCCCAGCTTGACGAGCAGCGCATCCACCGTCCAACCAACGTAGTCAAACTCCAATTGGCGGGTATAAGAACGCGCCCGGTCTTTGGCTTCAGCCGGCGGCAGTGTGCTGGCCGTGAGAATGACCAGGCACAACGCCAGAGATACTCCCAGATTAAACGAACTCCAGAACTCTGCGCGGAAAGCGCTCCAGAAATTAGTTAACGAACTTTTTAGCGACATTTACACCTTTAATTCACATACCAGAGACCAATATCCCAATTCTTACAAACACTAGACAGATATTCTACAAAACTCACCTTTCCGAAAGGTTAATGATATGATTACCGCGATAAATTTCGAAAGGGCGCATCTATGAAAAGGTTCCTAATTATAATCATTATCCTGGCAGTCCTGGGCGTTGGCGGCTATTTTGTATATCAGGAATGGCAAAAAAGCCAGTCTGCCGCGCAAAGTAATTACCAGACCGTTGCCGTCGCGCGTGGAGATCTGACCGCAACTGTTGGCGGCACCGGCACATCTCGCGCCAGGCAAACCACCAATCTCAACTGGTCCACCAGCGGCAGGATAGCCAAAATCTCCGTCGAAGTCGGAGATAACGTCTCCCCCAACCAGGTTTTAGCCGTTCTGGACGACACCACCATCTCGCAGGCTATCATCTCCGCGCGGGCTGACCTGGTAACCGCCAAACGCAACCTGGATAATCTCAAGAATTCCTCCCTGGCCACTTCACAGGCGCTTCAGGCGTTAGCCCAGGCCAAAAAAGCGCTCGAAGATGCCCTGGATGACCGCAACAGCTACGACTATCAGCGCGTCAGCCAGGCCAGCATTGATGAAGCCAAAGCAAACCTCACCATCGCCCGCGATAGCGAAAAGAAAGCTCAGGAAATCTTCGATAAATTTGCCGACAAGCCCGAAGATGATGCCAACCGCGCCCAGGCGCTCAGCCGCCTTGCGGCTGCCCAGAAGAAAGTTGAACAGGCCGAATTCAACCTTAACTACTTACAGAGCCTGCCCGATGTGCTGGAAGTTGACCTGGCCGATGCCCAGGTGGAAGTGGCAAAATCGAGGGTGGCGGATGCCGAACGCGAGTACAACCGCCTGAAGAACGGCGCCGATCCGCTGGATCTGGCCGCCGCGGAAGCGCGCATTTCCGCACTTGAAAACACCATCAACCAGGTCAATCTCAAAGCCCCCATCCGTGGGACGATTACGGATGTCAAATCCCAGGTGGGTGACCAGGTGGGCGCCAATACGGTTTCCTTCCGCATTGATGACCTCAGCCAGATGCTGGTGGATGTTCAAATCACTGAGGTGGATATCAACCGCGTCAGGGTGGGGCAGCCAGTCAAACTGACCTTCGATGCCATCCCTCGCAAAGAATATACAGGTCTTGTGACCCAGGTAGCCGGGGTGGGTATTTCGGCTTCTGGCGTTGTGAACTTCAATGTCACGCTCGAAATCACCGATATTGACGAGAATGTGCGCCCCGGCATGACCGCCGGCGTCAACATCCTGGTTGAGCAGCTTAAAGATGTTGTCCTCATTCCCAACCGCGCGGTTCGCACCCGAGACGGCAAGCAAATCGTGTATGTGCTTCAACCCGATAACTCGTTAAAGACGGTTGAAATCAAAATTGGTTCATCTTCCGATACCACCAGCCAGCTACTTTCCGGTGACGTGAAAGAGGGTGATTTGCTGGTCTTGAATCCACCCGTGGTGCTGCAACCCCCAACCGGTATGGGTGGGTTCACGAGGTAACCATGAGCGAGTGGGTGATTGAAGCCAGAGATTTAAAGAAAGTCTATCGCATGGGCACCATGGAAGTGCACGCATTGCGCGGTGTTTCGTTTACCATCGCCAAAGGCGAAATTCTCTCCATCATGGGTCCCTCCGGATCAGGAAAATCCACCCTGATGAACATCCTAGGCTGCCTCGACCGGCCCACCGGAGGCGATTACTACCTGGATGGCGAACTGGTCTCCAAACTTAATGACGACCAGCTGGCTATGGCGCGCAACCGTAAAGTTGGCTTTGTGTTTCAGAGCTTTAACCTTTTACCCCGGGCAACTGCCCTGGCAAACGTTGAACTACCCATGCGCTACGCCGGGGTGACTCGCGGACGAATTGACCGGGCGCGAGAGGCGCTTGAATCTGTGGGGCTGGCTGACCGGGTAAAACATAGACCCACCGAGCTCTCCGGAGGCCAGCAGCAGCGCGTGGCTATTGCGCGCGCCCTCGTCAATGACCCTGCCATTTTGATGGCGGATGAACCCACCGGTAACCTGGATAGCAAATCCGGAAGGGAAATCATGGAGTTGATTCTCAAGCTCAACCGCGAGCGCGGCACAACAATCATCATTGTCACCCACGACTCAAACGTAGCCGCCCAGACCAATCGCATCATCCGCCTGCAAGATGGGCTGCTGGAGCAAGACCTATGAACCTGTTTCAGTCTGTCCTCGAAGCGCTTGAAAGCCTGAGCGCCAATAAATTACGTTCCGGGCTCACCATCCTTGGAATCGTGATTGGCGTGGCAGCGGTTATTGCCATGCTGGCAGTCGGAACCGGCGCGCAACAAACCATCACCGGCTCCATCAGCGGCATCGGCACCAACCTTGTGTTTGTCTTCAGCGGCAACCTGAATGAGCGGGTGCGCAACCCCAAGCCGCTCACTTTTTCCGATGCGCAGGCCCTCCAGGATGAGTTTCTGGCTCCCTCGATCGTCAACGTGGCTCCAGTTATCCAGTCTAACCTCGAAATTATCTATTCCAGCGAACGCACCAGCGCCCAGGTGCAGGGCATCACGCCGGCCTACGAAGAGGTGCGCAACTACAAATTAATCGAGGGTGAGTTCATCACCAACGAGCACCTTCTGGCACAGGCTTCTGTCGCTTTACTGGGACCTCAGGTGGCGGATAAACTTTTCGACCGCCGTGAAGGCGTGGTTGGAGAGACCATCCGCATCCAGGGGCAGCCTTTCAGGGTGATCGGCGTTCTAGAATCAAAGGGCGGCGGTAGCTTTGGCAGCCAGGATAACGTGGTGCTCACCCCTCAAACCACAGCTCAATCCCGCCTCATCCGCCGCTCCAATAACCGGGTGGATGTGATTTATGTGCAGGCAGCCAGCTCCGATTTGGTCAACCAGGCTTCGCAGGAGATTTCCCAGATTCTGAGAGACCGGCACAACAGCGAGCTGGGAGCCGATGATTTTACCGTCTTCACCCAGCAGGATTTTGTGGCGACCGCCAGCACCATCACCGGCGTGCTCACCATCTTCCTGGGCGGTGTGGCAGCCATTTCGCTCCTGGTGGGCGGCATTGGCATCATGAACATCATGCTCGTCTCCGTGACCGAGCGAACGCGCGAGATTGGCCTGCGTAAAGCGCTTGGCGCGCGCCGCAAGGATATTATGATCCAGTTCCTGACCGAATCCTCCCTGCTCAGCATGTTTGGGGGACTGGTCGGCATTGGATTCGGATGGCTCATCGCCTTTGCGGTTGGACAGGTGGCTGCGGCAGCCAACACGCCTTTCGAACCCACCGTCGGGTTGGATGCCATTTTACTGGCGACCATTTTCTCAACAGCGGTTGGCCTGTTCTTTGGCCTGTACCCGGCCAACCGGGCCGCCGGACTAGAACCAGTGGAGGCATTACGCTATGAGTAATCGGCAGCGGGAAATAAATATGAAGATTGCAGTCGGCTCAGATGAAAGAAACGGCGTAGTCGATGCTGTGATTGAGCATCTGCGCTCGGAAGGCCACGAGGTCAGTTGGTTTGGACCGGTCAGCAGCGGATCGGTGACCTGGCCCGAAGTAGCCTTTATGGTGGCCAAAGAAATCGCCCTTCACCGGGTGGATGAAGGCATCCTCTTTTGCTGGACCGGAACGGGCGTCAGCATTGCGGCCAACAAAGTACCCGGCATCCGCGCAGCTCTGTGCGTGGATGCGGAGACCGCTCGCGGGGCGCGCCTGTGGAACAACGCCAACGTGCTGTGCATCTCGCTGCGCCTGACTTCCGTGCCCGTTGCACTGGAAATCATCAAGGCCTGGCTGGCCACCCCCTACCAGCCCAACCCTGAGGATGATGCCTGCCTCGAAAGCATTCGCAAAGCCGAAGAAGAGGGCTTTGAGGATATTTACGGACCGTAAAGCGCAACCGCGTTCTCCAACCGGCAAGATGGATACTTAGTTGATGCCACTTCAACCGCAAGTGGCATTTTCAGTTGGGCAGATTTCACCTTGCGCTTCTGGTCCGGTACATCTAACCCGGCCAGGGCAGACTATTGTTTGCTGAGTTTAAGGTACAATTATTAAAGTAAGTATATCCAGCAGTTGAATTCAATCACAAAAAGGAGATTAGAAATGGCTGTATGGAAAATACTGTTGACGGATGGGCTGGAGGAGAACGGCAAAGCCATCCTGCGCCAATCGGCGGAAGTGGTTGATAATCCCACCATTACGGCTGACGAATTATTGAAAGTGGTTGCGGAGTACGATGCGCTCATCGTTCGGGGACGAACAAAAGTGACCCCGGCTGTGTTCGAAGCTGCAAAAAAGCTCAAAGTTGTTGGACGTTCCGGCGTAGGGGTGGATAACATTGACCTCAACGCCGCTAAAGCCGCCAAAGTAACCGTCGTCAACGCCCCCATCGCCACCTCGGTGGCAGTGGCTGAATTGGCTATGGGCTTAATGCTGGCAGTTTGCCGCGAAATTCCCCGCGCCGATGCCGGCATGAAAGCTGGAAAATGGCTGAAGAAGGAAATGGAAGGCTGCGAACTTTCCGGCAAAACCCTGGGTATCATCGGTTTTGGCCGCATCGGCAGTCTGGTTGGACAGCGCGCCAAAGCATTCGATATGCAAGTGATTGGCTACGACCCACTGATCCCGGGTGAAGAAATTTCAAAACGCGGCGGAGATCCGGTCTCCCTGGATGAGCTTCTGGCCCGCGCGGATTTCATCACGCTCCACATTCCCCTGACCGCAGATTCGCGCAACATGCTGAACGCAGAAGCGTTTGCCAAAATGAAAACCGGCGTGCGCATTGTCTGCGCGGCTCGCGGCGGCGTTATTGACGAAGCCGCGCTGCTGGCTGCCCTTGAATCCGGCAAGGTTGCCGCCGCCGGGCTGGACGTGTTCGCCACCGAACCGCCCGGTCTGACGCCGCTGGTCAGCCATCCCAGGGTCGTAGCCGTGCCCCACATGGGCGGTCAAACCGTTGAAGCCCAGGCGCGCGCCGCCGGGGATATCTCCGCTGAAGTTCTGGCAGCCCTGCGAGGCGAACCGCTCCGCTGGAAAGTGGCCTGAAAAAAAAAGGATACTTTATGGAAAATCGACTCGACACATTCAAAGCAACAATCCAAGAAATTACCGATTACGGCCATATCACGGCCCTCTTAGGCTGGGATATGCAGGTCAACATGCCTGCAGGCGGCGCGGAGGATCGCAGCGACCAGATTTCCACGATGGAACGCTTGATGCACATGAAAATCACCGCCCCCGAATCGGTGCAATTGATGGGCGAAATGCGGGAGTACGCCAAAACCATCGACCCCGATTCAGATGATGCCCGCCTGATCAAAGTTACCCTCCGTGAGTTTGATAAACTCACCAAAGTTCCTAACCGCTGGGTGGCGGAGTTCAGCAAAGAAACCTCGCAGGCGCACATGGTCTGGGAAAAAGCCAAGCGCGCCTCAGATTTCAGCATCTTCCAGCCCAGCCTGGAGCGCATCGTCGCCCTGCGGCGCGAGTACGCCTCCTTTTTTGCGCCTTACGAGCACGTTTACGATCCACTGCTGGATGGGTTTGAGCCCGGCCTGAAAACTGCCGAAGTGCAGGCTATTTTCAACGCCTTGCGGCCGCAGCAGGTTGCTTTAATTAGCGCCATCGGTCAAAAACGGCAGGTGGATGACAGCTTCCTCACCAGGCCGTATGACGAACAGGCTCAGTGGAATTTTGGGGTGGAAGTGGTCAGCAAGTTCGGCTATGACTGGGACCGCGGCCGCCAGGATAAAGCCATGCATCCATTCACCACTAGTTTTGGCCTGGGCGATGTGCGCATCACCACCCGCTTTGACCCTACCCACGGCGCCTCAGCGCTCTTCTCCACCATGCATGAAGGCGGTCACGCTCTCTACGAACAGGGTCCCGACCGCAAGTTCCGGCGCACACCCCTGGCCAACGGCGCTTCAATGGCCATCCACGAGTCCCAATCGCGCATGTATGAGAATCTGATTGGCCGCTCACTGCCGTTCTGGAAATATTTCTACCCCCGCTTCCAGCAGCTCTTCCCCGCCGAATTGGGCAACGTCAGCCTGATGACCTTCTACAAAGGCATCAACAAGGTGGAGCCTTCATTAATAAGGGTTGAATCAGACGAGGCCACTTACAACCTGCACATCATGCTCCGCCTGGAATTGGAAATTGCCCTGATGGAAGGCAGCCTGCAGGTGAAAGACCTGCCGGAAGCCTGGAACGCCCGCATGCGCGACTATTTGGGCATCACCCCTCCGGATGATGCTCACGGCGTGCTGCAGGATGTGCACTGGTCGAGTGGCTATTTCGGCTACTTCCCAACCTATGCGCTTGGCAACCTGGTCTCAGCCCAACTATGGGAAAAGATGCAGCAGCAGATTCCCGACATGGAATCGCAGATTGAGCACGGTGAATTTGGCGAATTGCTGGCCTGGTTGTGGAAGAATATTCACGGTTACGGCGCCAAGTACGAACCCCAGGAATTGCTGCAGAAGGTGACCGGATCAAAGATTGATCCCCAGCCGTATGTGCGCTACCTGGTAAACAAGTACAGCGCCATTTACGGCCTGTAAACCACCCGGCGAACCAAACGCACCGCGCAGGCAAACTAACTAAATCAAACGGGGCTGTCCAAAAAGGAGTATGTCACTCTGAGCGAAGCGAAGAGTCTCTACACAATAATGAGATGCTTCGCTACGCTCAGCATGACAAAAATGGACTTTTAAGACAGCCCCGAATAAATCAAGAAAACAGGGCAAACTTGAGCATGAAAGGTCAAAGCAGGGCTAGCCTGTGGCTGGCGGCAGGGCTGTTTATTTTATCGGGGCTGTCGCTCGCCGCCTGCGATCAATTCATGCCCCCACCCCCCCCGCCTGTTGAAGCCAGCCTGACGCCGGTTGCGCCTGCCACAATAGCGTCAACCTCCAGCCCGGTATTGCCCTCCGAAGCGCCTAAAGCCACCGCAACGCCCTCCTCCATCCCCTCGCTAACCCCGCAACCTGCCACCGGCACAGTGACGCTCACCCCGCTGCCTGGCTCACCAACCCTTTCGCCCACCATCACGCGCACCGGCACGCAAACCAAAATTCCAACCGTCACGCCCTGGTGGACGCCCCTCCCCACCCGGACGAACACCATCACCCTCACGCCCACGCCGCAGCCGGCTTACCTGCGCTTCCTGCGACCCGGCGCCTTCTCAAAAGTGCTCTCTCCGCTTCAACTGGAAGCTGGCGTGACCCCCGGCGAGGACGGCCTGGTGCTGCTGGAACTGGTCGGCGAGGATGGGAGAATGATCAGCCAGCAGCGCCTGAACTACAGTGAGTATCTCAACCGCAGCATTGCTATCGCGCCAAAAGTGGTGTTCAGCATCCCCGGCGTTGCCGAGACAGCCCGCCTTAAACTGAGCGTCAAGGATAAATATGGACGCACCATGGCGCTCAGTTCACTGGATCTCGTGCTGTTCTCCATCGGCGCCAACGATTTCTTCCCTGCATCGGAACAAATCGCCCCGTACCTCATCCGCCTCCCCTTCCCGGATCAAATCGTGACGGGTGGCATTCTTCAGGTGCGCGGTCTGGTCCGCCCGGTGAATGCAAACCCGGTCATCTTCGAATTACTCGATGAGCAAGGCCAGGTGCTGAGTTCCGGCAAGTTGAATATTGGGATGCCCTCCGGCGTTCTGAGCCACACCCCCTTTGAAATTGACCTGGCCTACAAGGTGCCTAAATCCACCCAGGCCAGGCTGGTCGTCCGGCAGGAGAGTGCCAGCCGCATCCCCGGTACGGTGGAGCTGTGGAGCGTGCCGGTCCTGCTGGAACCCTGACCTCCCCATTTGATATGCTTTCTGGTAGATTTTTCCGCGGGGAAATTACTTCTGTTCGCGTTCATCCCAGGCGTAAACCCATTCACCGGGCTTAGCCCAATCGTAAAGCCAGCGCGCATCGGCCACGGTCAGGTTCACACAGCCGTGTGAAACCTGCCGTCCGAAGGAAGTGCGCCAGTAAACGCCGTGCATGGCGCGGGCGCCGTCAAAGTACATCGTCCAGGGGACGCTCTCCAGGTAATAGTAATCCGAGCGGTCGGCTTCAAACGCGCCCGACATGTGCTCGGCAGCCACTTTTTTGGTGATCTGGAATAATCCAGGGCGCGTGGCCATCTGCTTGATGCCGCTGGCAATCAATGCAGCAAAAACCATGCGGTTCTGGTCATAGACGGAAATCGTCTGGTCAAAAAGGTTGATCTCAATCCACCGACCGTTGGTCACCCCCTCAGGCGGCGTGGGGTTATTGAAAACTCTGCCAATCAGCCGCTTCTCAGCCCATTCGTTAGGGCCAATGCGCACCCAGAGTTGATTATCAAGGGTGGTCGTCTCGTAAACCCACACGAGCGTGTAGATGGGAACCTTACGTCCGGTCAGTTTGGCTTTCAAACCCGGTTCAAGGCGCGTCTCAACGATATCAATCGTCCAGCCGAACGTCATGCGCGGGATGCCGGTTACTTTTACACCGCGCGAATCGGTAGAGTAACCCACCCGCGAGAGGATGCTCTCTCCCGAAATCCATTCGCCCGTCTGGATTCGGTAGTACACCCCGCCGTTTTTCTCAACCCGCTGAGAATAAGCCACGTAAATCTTCCCGGCGGGTAAAATGCGCTGAGTTTGTTTTGCTATGGCTGCATCCAGCGAAGCGTACAGCGGAGCAGATTTATCCGTCACCAATGCGTACTGGAAGGGTATTGATGCCAGGCCTGTGGGCAAGGGTGAAAACGGGAACGGAGCGGCAATCAGGCTGGCACCGTTCCTGGCCATTTGCGTGAGCACCTGGGCCGGGCCGTACACCGCGCAGCGCGCCGGTTCCTGTAGCCGCTCTTCCGGCAGGCAAAGCACCTCCCCCTGAGTGGGCTCGCTCGTCAGCGTGGCGCTGCTCCCGGCCAGTGGCTGCGCGACAACCAACTTCCCGGGAAAAACCAGGCTGGCAACCAAAACCAGGGTGAGGAAAAGCAACCTTTTTTGCATAGGCCTATTCTACTCGAAATCCTCCCCCTCTGGCTCAACGTCTAACCTGCCGCTTAAGTTGAACTCAAGTTCAAGCTCATCATGAATTGGGATATCGTTCTCACCCACCAGGGGGATTTGCGGTTTTTGCTTTCTGCAGGCATCAATTGCGCCAGCGTGCAACCCGCACAGGCGAAACCCGCGCTTCTGATAGAATCCCAGGGCATTAAGGTTATCATTCGTCGTCATCAAAAACAGACGTTTGCAGCCCTTCCGGCGCGCCTCCCCGGCAACCGCTGCCAGCAGGGCACTGCCAACCCCACCCTGCCGTTTGAAACTGTCGATGGTAATGATTTCACAGGCATCCTCGCGAATCACCATTGTCACCAGGCCGATTAAGTTCTCGCCTTCCCAGGCTGAGAATCCCGTCACCATCGAAGGGATAAAAACTTGCCCGTGGGCGAGAATATACGCGCTGCCCCAATATTCCGTCCAAAGACGGCCAACCCACTCTGTATCAGATGCAGTTATGGCGTGAATTTCCATTTCCTCTCACTTTTACGTGTAATCCCGGTGGCTTCAGCCCGGCGCTGTGATACACCGGGCAAGTTATGATATATTTAAGGGCAAGATGGAAGAAATTCAGGCAATCCATCCGGTTGACGAGTGGCTTTCTCAGGTGACGATCCGCACCCTGAGGAAAGATGACCTGCCGGCGTTGGAATGGGACGGAGAATACGCCCATTTTCGTAACGTGTACGCCACGGCCTATGAGCGCATGGTTAAAGGCAGCGCTGTGCTGTGGGTGGCAACTCTCCCTGATGACGCCATCATCGGGCAGGTGTTCATCCAGCTCATTTGCGACCATCCCGAGCTTGCCGACGGCGTGGAACGCGCCTACCTTTACTCCTTTCGCATCCGTCCCCCCTGGCGCAACGCCGGGTTGGGTTCGCGCATGCTGGCAACCCTGGAATACGACCTGCGCCGCAGGGGATTTCGAGCCCTGACCTTGAATGTGGCGCAATCTAATGTTGATGCTCAACGCCTGTACCTGCGCAAGGGGTTTCGCATTATTGGGACTGATGCTGGCATCTGGAGCTACATTGATCACAACGGCGACCTGCAGAGAATTGAAGAACCAGCCTTTCGCATGTTGAAGAAATTCTAGATCGCCGGTTTAGCCAGCTTGATGAGTTGGAGCAGCGCCTGGGCTACCTGTTGTGGAGCTTCCATCATCGGCATGTGGCTGGCGGAAGCAATCTCGACCAGCCAGGCGTGATTCAACATTTGCGTCATCGTCCTGGAGCGTTCCGGGGGAATAAGGGCATCCTTTTCACCCGCAATCACCACAGCCGGAACGGTTATCTCCGTCAACCAGTCCGTTGCATCTGCGCGTTCCGCCATGCCCTTCAGAGCCGCCTGCACGCCTTTTGAGGGAGCTTTTTGGATGAGTGCCCTGAGCGGTTCATGTAAACTGGCATCAGTGGTCAATTTAGCCGGCATTGAGCCAGCCACAACCCTCACACCTTTACGCTTCACCTCCGCCGCGGAAGCCAGGCGCGCCTGGCGGCGCTCAAGGGTATCTGCGGCAGCCTGGGTCGCAACCAGACCCAGACCCAGCAGCCGGCGGGGATACACGCGCGCGAAGTTCAACGCCACGTATCCACCCATCGAATGACCCACCAGGATTGCTTTCTCAGTCTTGAGGGAATCCATCAGCCCGGCGATATCCTCCGCCATCAGGCGCATCGTTGATACCTCTTCACACAGCGGAGACTTGCCAAAGCCGCGTAAATCCGGCAGGATGACCCGCGTATGCGGCGTCAGCCATTCCAAAACCGGCAGCCAGATAGAGTGATCCAGTGGGAACCCATGAATGAGAATAAGCGGCACCCCTTGCCCAAATTCCTCATAATTTAGTTGAACAGGTTTGCAGTCCATTGATTGAATCCTTTCAATTTACCGGTTCATTGGAACCGTCAAGCCATGCTCTGGCAAAAGCCAGGGCTTCTTCTCGCGTTCCAATTTCGCCAACAGCCTGGGCTTCCTGAACAGCCTCCAGGCACTCTCCAATTCGCGCGCCAGGCGGCAGCCCAAAATGAGATTGCAGGTCGTGACCATTAATCAGCCTTGGCGGTTTAAGGCCGGGCTCGGGGTGCTCCCACCAGGCTTCCAGCAGCAGGCGGCAAACATCCAGGTGCCGCTCCCAGGTTTCGATGTTGAGGGTGAATCCATCTGTAGCCAGGCGGTCAGCCAAAGAAAGCAAAACCAGTTCAACGCCCGCCTCTCCGGCAGCCCTGAAGAAGCGGTAGATCGTCCGCCGTGAAGGAGGCTCAGCGCCGTTGACCATGAAGTGAATGCGCAGGTGCAGGCGCACAAGCACAGCCAGGCGCTCCACCTCCACCTGGCTCAACGCCAGTGCCCTCGCCCGCCGAACGGTCATAGCCTCCCCAACCGTCTCATGTTCGTAATAATGGATCTTCCCATCTTGTCCCACCTGGCGAGAGGAGGGTTTTCCAATATCATGATACAGAGCCGCAAAACAAAGCAGCGCCCGCAGGCTGCGGTTGGGATTGAGTTGATTCTCAAAATGGCTGGCAAACTGCTGGCGGAAACGCCCCAACCGCATTACTGCCAGTCCCAGCGATAAATTCGTCGAAGCATCTTCGTTGTACAAGCCTACCAGAACATCAAACAGGTTTTGCAGTTCGGTTAAAACAGCCAGCGTGTGAGCCCATACATCCCAGATGTGCGGCGGTGATTGAGTAACGCCTTTCAGCGCAGCCAGTTCTGGCAAAATGATGTGCAGCGCTCCCAGCCGGTCTATCAGGCGCACTGCCGTGGTCGGCTGGCTGCAATCCAACATGCGAAACAACTCATCACGCATTCGCTCGACGGACACGCGCTGCAATTCCGGAACAGCTGCCCGCATACTGCGGATGGTTTCCGCTTCCAGGTGGTACCCCAGCGCCAGGCTGAGCCGCGCCCCTCGCAGGATGCGCAGCGGATCGTCCGTAAATGCGGTCGGCGAGCAGGCGCGCAGGCATTTGGCGCGCAAATCTGCCGCGCCGCCGAGCGGGTCAATCAACTTGCCGGGTTCGTGAATATTAATCGCAATCGCATTGACGGTAAAATCCCGCGCGCGCAGGTCACCCTCCAGGTCATCAGCCCGCAGCGATGCAAAATCAAAAATCTCCCGCGAACCATCCTCCAGCCGCCTGAAAACGCGCGCTGTCTGGCGTTCTGCATCCAGCATGAAAAAATCACCGTCGAAGTGGTTCGCCAGGCGGCGCGCCAGAGGCCGCACGTCCCCCTCAACCACAAAATCCATGTCGTGACAGGCTTTGCCCAGCAGCATATCCCGCACCGCGCCGCCCACCAGGTACACCTTTTCCCCTTGCGGAGCGAGTTCTCGCACAGTGTCCAGCAGAAGCGGCAGGGAAGCGCAGTTATTCGTCATCACGCAATCATTCTGGCAGAAACTTATCCAAATCTACCGATGCAATGAAGGGTAAATTGCGGTAAAAATCATCAATATCCAGGCCGTAGCCAAAGACAAACTCGTTGGGAATGATAAAGCCGGTGTAACGGATGGGAACGTCCACCTCCCTGCGCTCGGCTTTATCCAGCAGGGTACAAATGTGGATTGATTTGGGGTTGCGCGCCGTCAGCAGTGCCAGGACGGATGCCAGCGTATATCCCGAATCGACAATGTCCTCAATAATCAACACGTGCCAGTTGCTGATGTCGGTCGCCAGGTCAAAGGTGATGCGCACATGACCCGAGCTTTCGCGTTTTCCAGCTCCGTACGAAGACACCGCCATAAACTCGACGGCGACCGGAATTTGAATTTCGCGGATTAAATCGGTTAAGAACATCACCCCGCCGCGCAGGATGCACACCAGCAGCAGTTCCTTGCCAGCATAATCCCGGCTGATCTCAGCTCCCAGTTCCGCAATCCGCGCCTGGATGTCTTCTTTGGAAATCAATATTCCTTTTAGAAATTCATGGTAATCGCGCATGCTTCTCCAAACCTTCAATCTCGCGGCACTTCGTGATGCTTGCGGCAGCGCGCCTCGTACATTTCAGAAGCGCCGACAATGACAACAGGGTCGTCAAAACGGGCCGGCCTGCCGTTGACAAGCCGCTGCGTGCGCGTGCCCGGTTCACCGCAAACCATGCAAATTGCCGTTAGCTTATCCACCTTTTCGGCCAGGGCCAGCAACAGCGGCATGCTGCCAAATGGCTCTCCTCTAAAATTCTGGTCCAGCCCTGCCACAATCACCCTCACGCCCCGGTTAGCCAGAGATTGGACGATTGGAACAATCTCGGCATCCATGAACTGCGCCTCGTCAATCCCCACGACGGTCGTAGTGGCGTCCAGGTGGGTGAGAATCTCAGCTGCTGCTCGCACCGGGGTGGCGGCAAAATCGCTGCCCGCGTGAGATTTAACCTTTTCCGCCGCATAACGGATATCAATGGCGGGTTTGAAAACCTGCACTTTTTGTCGGGCTATGGTGGCGCGGCGCAAGCGGCGAATTAGCTCCTCGGTCTTCCCGCTGAACATGGAGCCGCAAATGACCTCAACCGAACCGGTGGTATGTTTCATGGATGAGTTCTCCGTAGCGTTTCTTATGATTCTACCTTACTTTTACCTGTCAAGCCGGGGGAGTAGAATTAAAAAAACAGAGCCAGGTTGAATTCTGGCTCTGTAGATGGTGATTTGATTCGGACTAGACAACAATCTCATCCGCCGCAGAGGGGAGGTCATAACCCAGCTGGCGCATTTTCTTCTTCATATCAATGAGCGATTTGCGCCCGAAGCCTTCGATATCCAGCAAAGCCTGTTCGCCCAGCGCCAGTTTCTCAAGCACATGACCCGCGGTGGTCACACCGGCTTTTGCCAGGGCTTCAACGGCGCGGTTACCCACGCCCAGTTCGGAAACGGGGCGGTCGGGCGAAATGCGCGAGCCTTCGCGAACCTTCTTCTGCTCGGCAAAATTGGTGCGCGCCTGCAGTTTACGGTAGAAGCGATCAACCTGGCCTTCAACATCCACAATCCGGTGCTGCTGCCCGGTGAAGAACGGGTGGCATTTGGAGCACACTTCGGTGCGAATCACCTTCTTGGTTGACCCAGTGGTCCAGGTGTTGCCGCATGCGCAGGTGACCTGGGCATCAGGGTAGTATGTCGGGTGAATTTTTTCTTTCATTCGTCATCTTCCTTTCGGTTACCCCTGCATCCGTCCATCACCATGATGGACGCTGCAAGAAGTCTAAGAGCATCAAGCCTCGATGGTGCTTTCAGTTGCAACCACCGGCATCACACTGACGCGCTTGCGCCCGGTGTTCAGGGTTTCATAGACTACAACGCCGTCCGCCACTGCGAACAGGGTGTCGTCCGTGCCAACTTTCACATTCAAACCGGGCTGGATGCGCGTGCCACGCTGGCGCACCAGAATATTACCAGAGATAACAAACTCACCGGCGTATTTTTTCACGCCCAGGCGCTGCCCGTTACTATCACGACCATTGCGGACTGAACCGCCACCTTTTTTATGTGCCATGGCTGCTACTCCACTTCAATCTTATTAATTGCTAACAGGGTATATTGCTGGCGGTGACCAGTCTTGACGCGGATGCGCTTCTTAGGGCGGTAGCGGAAGACATCGATCTTGGGACCCTTGGTATGCTCAACCACCGTCGCATCCACTTTTGCCTGCTTTACAGTCGGCGTGCCGACTGTGATGACGTCATCTTCAACCAACAGCAGGACCGATTCCAGCGCCACTTTCACGCCGGGTTCAACATTCAGGCGGTCCACTTCAATTGTGGCGCCTTCGACGGCTTTAAATTGTTTGCCGCCACTTTCAACAATCGCGTATTTCATTTTCCTCTCCAATCTTCACTTCGCCGCGAACCCTGCGCTGCGATTTACGCCTGGTCGCGGGGAAGTTGGGGATACATGTGAATGTCCCGGCTTATCCAACCGGGACAAAGCGAAGCAATTATAAAGGTTGAAGCTCAGTCTGTCAACTGTTGATGTTCAACTTGGGGTCAATTCCTCCCCCGCCCGCTCCAAAGCGGACGACCGTAGTCATCCCGAACGGCAACCACCTGGCCGGTTTGCTCAACCGTGATTTTGCCCACTTCAAAATCCTCGCCTTCGTAAAAACCGACCAGAGTAACCGCATCGCCTGGGGCAACTTTCAAAGTCGGTTGCGCATACAACCAGGCGCGGTTGGCAACCTCAATGATTTTACCATCTTCAGCCGTGACCAGCAGATGGGTAGCATCCATTTCGCTCACCACCCCCTTGATGGTGACCCATTCTTCCACAGAAGCCTCACCAACCGGTTCAACCACGCCACTCATTTCTGAACGACCACGTCCCTGGCCCGTCGCCTGCTCGATGCCCCTGCCAACCGCCAGTCCTTTTTCACTGGTTGCGGACGTCCTCAGGATGGCTCCGTAAACCAACACACCGATCATAGCGATAACCAAAGCGCCAACGATCCATTTTTTAGACATTTCACACACTCCTTTATGATTGTTCTGCAACAGGTACAACCCGCACAGATCCAAAATTGATGTTATTGACCAGGCGGCGGGTCACTTTGACAACCCACTGCCAGTGGATAAGAAAGTGTACCATTGCGGCTGCCATCATCACCACGCTGGACCAGGTGTGGATAAGATCCCAGGTGGTGCGTGTGAAGATGAAAAGCGGGTCAACATTGGTGCCGCCGTGGCTGCCGCCAACGACGAAGAAGTAAACTCCCGATACCGCTGAAAGGATAAATCCCAGCGCTAGCAAGACATTCACAAGGATATTAAGATGCGTGTTGCGGTTCAAGGGTTCAGCTTTGCCAGTGGCTTCGCGCCACATCCGCCGCGCCATGCTCGCCACCCATTTCCAGTGGTAGAGCAGGTGAACCACAGCCACCGCCACCATCGCCAGCCCCGTCCAGATATGCAAATCTTCCCACGTGGCTCTTTCAAACAGGATGGTGATGCTGTAGTACAAATTGCGACCACCCTGGTACCCATTGGTAGGGAGGAACAGGAAGTACACGCCGGTGATCCCGGCCAGTAAACCGCTCAATGCCAGTGAGGCATCCAGCAGCCAGTTATAAAACGTTCGTTTTGAAACAGTTCTTTGCGGATTCATTTTTTCCTCGTTTATTGGTGTGACATAATCCAATCATAACGAGGGGTTGTGAATTTTTTGTGAAAAACATTCAAAGAAGTTGTGAAATTTTAACCGACGCCACAAAATAATTGACGCCAATTTAACCCCGGGCAGGTCATGCCAAGGGCTCTTTGCAATAACGCCAGGTTGAGTTGCGTAGATTAAAGAAGGCGTCCTGATTAACTCTCGCTCAATCCGTCCTGGTTTCGCCAGCGCTGATTGCTTCAGCCGGCTCGGGATGGACGGTCACATCAACGTGAGGAATGGCAGCCTGAACCGCCTGCTCAATCTTCTCGGTGAGGTCATGCGCTTCCACAATGCTCAGGTTGGGATCCATCAGCGCATGAATATCCACAAACAGGCTTGGTCCAGATCCCCGCACCCTCACATGATGGCAATTGATGACCCCCGGAACAGCCTCAACAATCGCTGTGATTTTCTCAGGCATTCCCTTCGGAGCCGTATCGAGCAAGCCCTGGACAGTGCGCGCCCCCAGCTCAAGGCTGACGTAAACCACAATCCCCGCCACAGCCATCGCCGCGACGGCATCCGCCTGCTTGAGGAATTGCAATCCGGGAATTGCCTCGCCCAGCAAAACAAAAACCAACCCCATGATCACCACGCTGGAGCTCCAGATATCCGTTGAAAAGTGGAGCGCATCCGCCTCAAGAGCCTGGCTGTTATGCTTGCGTGCCGCCCGATAGAGCACCCTGGAACGGGTGTAATCGATCACAATGGAGGTCAGCATCACCAGGAAGGACCAGATGGAGACTTCAATCTCAACCGATTTATAAAACAGGCGTTGAATCGCTTCGTAAATAATCCACACGCAGGTGACGAGCAGCAAAAAGGTTTCGAACAATGCCGAAAGGTTCTCGATCTTGCCGTGACCGTACTGGTGCTCGCGGTCGGCAGGTTTGCCGGATAGGCGCACCGCGAACCAGGTCACAATCGCCGCCACCAGGTCCAAAGCGGAGTGAGCGGCCTCAGCCAGGATGCCAAGGCTGCCCGTCAACACACCCACGATGATTTTTAGTGTTGTCAATCCCACCGCCGCGATGACGGACGTCCCCGCGGCATTCATTTTTTCTTGTTCAGCGGTTTTTAATGATGGTGTCATAGCAGGTTCCAATCCCTCAGGCG
>CAYVOX010000026.1:4273-30035 GCA_964453035.1 uncultured Anaerolineaceae bacterium | reverse complement strand
CTGCGCGGGGCCATCGGCTAATTTTGAATTGATGATAAAATACAGTTGTCAGGCAACCGCCTGCGCTCCCCGCGGCACTTTACGGGAAAAAATTGCAAAGGGAGGCAAATTAATGCCGAAAACGCTCAAAATCGCCATCCCCATGGCCGGGCTGGGCACCCGGATGCGCCCGCATACCTGGAGCAAGCCCAAACCGTTGATTGCGCTGGCCGGAAAAACCGTGCTGGATTACGTGCTGGAGCAATTCAGCACCCTGCCGGAGATTGAAGATATCGAGTATGTGTTCATCGTGGGACCCAATCAGCTGGAGCAAATCCAGGCGCACATGCGCCAGGCGCACCCCGGCAAACGGGTGCATTACGTGGTGCAGGAAAAGATGCGCGGCCAATCGGACGCGCTCTACCTGGCGCGCGATTACCTGAGCGGCCCGATGCTGATGACCTTCACCGATACAGTGCTGGAAACTGACCTTTCGGCTATTTGTAATGAGGATTGCGATGGGCGCGCCTGGGTGCGCCCGGTGGCGGACCCGCGCCGCTTTGGGGTTGCCAGCCTGGATGAGGAAGGCTGGATTTCACGGTTGATTGAAAAACCGCAGGACGTCTCCAACAACCTGGCGGTGGTGGGCTTTTACTACTTCAAAGAGGGCCAGGCGCTGATGGCAGCCATCGCGGAGCAGTTCCGGCGCAACCTTACCCTCAAGGGCGAGTTCTTCCTGGCGGATGCCATCAACATCATGCTGGAAAACGGCGCGCGCATGCGCACGCAGCAGGTGGACGTGTGGCTGGATGCCGGGCTGCCGGATGCGCTGCTGGAGACCAACCGCTACCTGCTGGAGCACGGGCATGATAACAGCGCGGAAGCTGCTGCGCGGCTGCCCAATGTGGCGATTGTGCCGCCGGTGTTCATCGCCCCCAGCGCCCAGGTGGAATCCTCGGTGATTGGGCCGTATGTTTCTATTGGCGAAGAGTGCGACCTGAAGCAGGTGGTGGTACACAACTCCATCCTGGAGGACGGCGCCCTGGTGCACAACATGCTGCTGGAGCATTCGCTGCTGGGGCGGGATGTGCACGTCCAGGGGCAGATGATGCACCTTAACCTGGGAGACCAGTCTTGGGCGACCAGCTAGGTGCCCGGGTGATGTGCCATTCGGGGAGCGCCTACGGCGAGCGCCCGCTGGCATTTGACTGGGAAGGTCAGCGGCTGGAAGTGGAAGCAGTAGCGGCACAGTGGCGCGCCCCCGGTGAACGGGTTTTTGTGGTGAGTGCCGATCAACGGCGTTTTGAACTTATTTATAATGAAGCGCAAGATGCCTGGCGCATCAAAGCGCTTTAAAAATCACACCTTGAGGAGTTGATATGCGTGAATCTTACATTTCTCGCCGGGTTGCAGGGCTAAAGCCTTCAGGGATCCGCCGCTTTTTTGATATTGCCGCCACCATGCAGGATGTGATTAGCCTGGGCATCGGTGAGCCAGATTTCACCACGCCCGCGCCGATCCTTGAAGCGGGGGTGCGTTCGCTGCGCGCCGGGGAGACGCACTACACCTCCAACGCGGGCATCCTGGAACTGCGCAAAGCGCTGGCGGCTCACCTGGAGCTGCTTTACGGCATCAGCTACGACCCGCAGACCGAGATGGTCATCACGGTGGGCGGCTCGGAAGCGCTTTACCTGGCGGCAACTGCCCTGCTGGACCCCGGCGACGAGATGATCATCCCCACGCCGTGCTTTGTCTCTTACCAGGCGCAGGCTGTGCTGGCGGGCGGGGTGGCGGTGGAAGTGCCCTGCCACATGGAAGATAATTTTGACCTGGATGTGAAAGCCATTGAGGCAGCCATCACGCCGCGCACCAAAGCCATCCTGCTGGGCTTCCCCTCCAACCCCACCGGCGCGGTAGCCTCGCGCGAGAAGCTGCTGGAGATTGCCGACCTGGCGGAACGCTACGACCTGGTGGTGATTTCCGATGAGATTTACGACCGGCTGGTTTACGGCGTGCGCCATGTGTGCTTCCCCACCCTGCCGGGGATGAAAAAGCGCACCATCCTGCTGGGCGGGTTCTCCAAGGATTATGCCATGACCGGCTGGCGCATCGGTTATGCCGTGGCGCCCGCGGAGATGCTGCGCGGCTTGATCCGCGTGCACCAGTACGCGGTGATGTCTGCGCCGACCACCTCGCAGGCTGCGGCGCTCACCGCGCTGCGCGAGGGCGAGGAATACGTGCAGGAGATGGCGCAGGAATACAACCGGCGGCGCAAGCTGATTGTGAAGGGTCTGAACGAGATTGGGCTGCCCACCTTTGAGCCGCGCGGCGCGTTCTACGCCTTCCCCAAGGTGAGCGTGACCGGGCTGGATGACGATACCTTTGCCAATCGCCTGCTGCACGAGGAACATGTGGCGGTGGTGCCAGGCAACTCGTTTGGCCTGGGCGGCGAAGGGTTTGTGCGCTGCTCGTATGCCACGGCGTATGAGAAGATTGAACTGGCGCTGGAGAAGATGAGCAAGTTTGTGAACCGGCTGTAGCTGAACAGCCGTTACCCCCGGTGAGGTGGCGCATGCGTGAACGAGCCGTCTGCATCATCATTGATCCCCGCCAGCGGGCTGTGCTGCTGATGCACCGCATCAAAGGCGGGCGCGAGTACATGACCCTGCCCGGCGGCAAGATTGAGCCCGGCGAAACCCCCGAACAGGCTTGCGCGCGCGAAGCCCTGGAAGAGACCGGCTTGCGCGTGACGGTGGGGCGCAAGGCGCGCGTGCTGTTCAACCTGGGGCGGGTGGAGCATTACTTCGTGGCGGTTGATTTCAGCGGTGAGGTGGCGCTGGGCGGTCCGGAGCGGGAGGAGAACTCGCCGGAGAACTTTTATGAGCCGGTGTGGGTGCCGCTGGGGCGCATCCGCGCGGTGAATCTGCTGCCCGTGGAGGCGGTGGAGATGCTCGAGGGGTTGGCGTGAGAGCGCTAAAAATTATAATCTGGTTAGGGTAGGGTTATTAAACCCTACGGTTGGTTTACAGGCGCATAACAGCCAGCCTACGCTGCTTGTAAAATGCCCGGCCCGATTGCATAATAAAGGTGCTTTTTTGGGATGGTTGATTAATGGTTTGCTTAAAGGACGGTAAAGCTGGCTGCTAATGGTGTTCGCTCTGCCAGGCCAAAAACGGGCTGGCTTCAGGTCTCTCTGAAGCTGGCCTTGTTTGCGTTTGCCTACCTTGCGGCGGCCTGGGTGAGCCAGCGCCTGGCGATTGAGCCGGAACGCATCGCGGTCATCTGGCTGCCGACCGGTCTGGGGGTGGCTGTGATGCTGTTGTGCGCGCGGCGCGAGTGCCCTGGATTCGCGCTGGCGGCTTTTGCGGCCAACCTGGTGGTGGACCTGCTCAACGGGCAGGCGCTGCTGCCCGCGCTGGGCTTTGCCGCCATCACCGTGCTGGAAATTGGGCTGGCTGCCTGGATTTTGCTGCGCAAAGTGGGGCAGCCTTTCGCCTTCATCACGGTGAGGGATATCCTCTGGCTGTGCGTGGTGGTTTTTGGGCTGTACCCGCTCACGGCGCTGCTGGCCGCCGGCTGGGCCCTGCTAACGCTCAACACCCCCTTTGACCTGACCTGGCTGTTCTGGTGGGTCTCTCAAATTGTGGGGCTGCTGCTGGTGATGCCGGTGGTGGTGGTGTGGAGCGAGCGGCGCGCGCTGGAAGGGCTTTCGAGAAACGAGCGCATCACCCTGGGGCTGGTTTTTATGCTGCTGGTGGGGTTGTGCCTGTTCATCTTCACGCTCAAACCGGAACATTCCGGCTTCATCGTGGCGCTGCCTTACGTCACATACCCGCTGCTGTTCTGGATTACCCTGCGCAGCGGGCTTTATGGGGCCACAGCAGCTTCGATTATCCTGGCGGTGGCGGCCTTGTGGGGCACGGGGGTGCACCTGGGACCGTTTGCGGTGGTGGGGCAGGAAGGCATTGAGCAACTGTTTGTGGCTGAGACCTTTCTCATCATCAGCATCCTGTTTTCGCTGACGGTGGCGGTGGTTAACCGGGCGCGCCAGCAGGCGGAAGAAGCGCAGCGCACCAGCGAGGAGCGGCTGCGCTCGATCCTCTCCAATGCGCCGGCGCTGATTGGCCTGGTGGACCGCAAAGGGACGGTACTCTTCCATAATCGCAACCCGGAAGGGGACGGTGAAGGTTCTCCGATCGGCGGGAAGCTGGCGCAGTGGGTCTCTTGCGAGTGCCAGCCAGCGGTGCTGGCTGCCATCAACCGCGTGTTTGAGAAGGGGGAGGGGCAGCGCCTTGAAATGAGCGGCATCATGACCGGCGGCAAGGGGGATGACTGGTACGATGTGAGCCTGGCGCCGCTGACCAATGAGCGCGGCTGGCTGGAACACGCCATCCTCATCGCGGTGGAAGTTACCGAGCGCAAGCGGGCGGTGCAGGCGCTGCGCACCAGCGAGGAGCGCTTTGCGCTGGCTGCCAGCGGGGCCAATGACGGCATCTGGGACTGGGATTTGACCAACAACACGGTGTATTACTCACCGCGTTGGAAGGCCATGCTGGGCTACGGCGAGGCGGAGATCTCTGAGAGCCCGGATGAGTGGCTGGGACGCATCCACCCGGACGACCTGGGCCAGCTTAAGGCTGACCTGGCCAACCACCTTGCCGGGCGCACGCCGCATTTTATCAATGAGCACCGCCTGATGAGCAAGACCGGCAGCTACCGCTGGGTGCTGACGCGCGGGCTGGCAGTGCGCAACAAAACACAGGCGCCTCACCGGCTGACCGGCTCGCTGACGGATTTCACCGACCGCAAGATGGCTGAGGAGCGGCTGCAGCACGATGCCATGCACGACCTGCTGACCGGCCTGCCAAACCGGGCTTACCTGTTTGACCAGTTGCGCCGCGCCATTGAGCGCACCCGGCGCCACGGAGACTACCTCAGCGCGGTGTTGTTCATTGACCTGGACCGCTTCAAGATTATCAATGAGAGCCTGGGGCACGACAGCGGCGACCAGCTGCTCTACGCCACGGCGCGCCGCCTGGAGGGCTGCCTGCGGCCTGAAGACACCATTGCGCGCTTTGGCGGGGATGAATTTGCCGTGCTGCTGGATAATATCCAGCACAGCAGCCAGGCGGCGCAGGTTGCCAGCCGGATTCTGGAGATGCTCATCCAGCCCTTCTCGATCGGGGGGCAGGACGTGTTCATCAGCGCCAGCATCGGCATTGCGCTGACCAGCAGTAATTATGAGCGCGCCGAGGATATGCTGCGCGACGTGGATACCGCCATGTACCAGGCCAAGGCGCTGGGGCGCAACCGCTACCAGATGTTTGATACTGAGATGCACGCCCGCAGCCTGGCACGCCTGCGCCTGGAGGCTGACCTGCGCCGCGCGATTGAGCGCAAGGAATTTGAGGTGTATTACCAGCCGGTGATTGCGCTGCCGGGTAACACCATCACCGCCTTTGAGGCGCTGCTGCGCTGGCGGCACCCGGAACAGGGCATCCTGCCGCCCTCGGAGTTCCTGAGCGTGGCCGAGGAAACCGGCATGATTTTGCCGGTTAATGAGTGGGTGCTGCGCACCGCCTGCGCCCAGGTGAAGGCCTGGCAGGTTACCATCAACCCGGAGCTGCGTATCGCGGTCAATATTTCAGCGCGCATGCTGCAGGATGACAGCCTGACGCAGACCGTCCAGCACATCCTGGCGGAGACCGGGCTGCCTTATACCTCGTTGATGCTGGAAATCACCGAGAGCGACGCCATGCAGGATTTTGCTCAGACGGTGCGGACGCTTTCGCAGCTTAAGGAGCTGGGGGTTTCGATCTCGCTGGATGATTTTGGCATGCGCTACTCCTCGCTGGATTACCTCAAGCGCTTCCCGGTCAATACCATTAAAATTGACCGGTCGTTCATCGCCGAGGTGACGCAAAACCCGGAAAACGCCGCCATTGCACGCGCCATTATCTCGGTGGCGCATGTACTCAACAAGACGGTGGTGGCCGAAGGCGTGGAAGAACTGACCCAGGCGGAGTTTCTAAATTTTCACCTGTGCGATGAGGCCCAGGGTTACCTGTACTGCCGCCCGCAGCCGGCGGAAAGCATCACCCGCCTGATGCAAGGGGGGATGTGCATCACGCCGGTGGAGGAGCAGGTAGCCTGAGGCGCCCCGCTTGCGCCGGGACGTTCCTGACGGTTATTTTTCCTCCCCGCCAGTGCTCAGAGGCCTGGCGGAGAGTGCGTTGTGGTGGATATGGTAAAATTCAATTCAGACCACCATGCAGCCCATCCTTAAGTTGATTAATCCTTTTCATATCGCGCAGGATTTGTGGCAGCGGCGCGTGCTGACCGTTGAGCTCATCAAGCGCGAGCTGGGCCAGCGCTACCGCGGCTCTTACCTGGGGGTGTTGTGGACGTTGATTGTGCCCCTGGTGATGCTGGTCATCTACACCTTTGTGTTTTCGGTGGTGTTCAAGGCGCGCTGGCAGGTGAGCGGCGCAGAGACACCGCCCGGTGAGTTTGCCTTCATCCTTTTTGCCGCCATCACGGGCTTCAACGTTTTTTCGGATACCACCAACCGGGCGCCTTCGCTGGTGGTGAACGTGCCCAGCTATGTCAAAAAGGTGGTCTTTCCGCTGGAGGTGCTGCCGGTGGTGGGGCTGAGCGTGGCGCTGATTACCTCGCTCATCAACGTGGTGCTGGTGCTGGTGGGATGGGCGTTGTTCTTTGGCACGTTTTCAGCCACGCTTTATCTGCTGCCGCTGGCTTACCTGCCGCTCATTTTGTTGTGCCTGGGGATGGGCTGGTTTTTAGCTTCGCTGGGGGTGTACGTGCGCGATACCGTTCAACTGGTGCCGATTGTGGTACAGGTGTTGTTCTTCCTCACCCCTATTTTTTACCCGGCTTCGGCGGTGCCGCCAGCCATGCAAACCATTTTGCAGCTCAACCCGCTGACGGTGATTGTGACTTGCTTCAGGCAGTGCCTGCTGTGGGGGCAGACCTTTGACTGGGGCCTGTGGGGACTGTGGACGGCGCTGCTGCTGGTGTTTGCCGCGGCGGGCTATGCCTGGTTCATGAAGACCAAAAGGGGGTTCGCGGATGTCCTCTGAGAGCCTGGCGATTTCAGCGCGGGGGGTGGGCAAGCGCTACACCCTCTACCAGCGCCCGCAGGATCACCTCAAGCACACCCTGCTGTGGCGCTTTGGACGGCATTACGGTCAGCCGTTCTGGGCCTTACGGGATGTATCCTTTGACATCCGGCGCGGCGAGACGTTTGGCATCATCGGGCGCAACGGCTCGGGCAAGAGCACGCTGCTGCAAATCCTGGCGGGCATCCTGCAGCCCTCCAAAGGGGAGGTGCAGGTCAACGGGCGGGTGGCAGCCCTGCTGGAGTTGGGCTCTGGCTTCAATCCCGATTACACCGGGCGCGAGAACATCTACCTCAACGGCACCATCCTGGGCATCACGCCGGCGCAGATGCAAAAGCAAATTGACCAGATTATCGCGTTTGCCGATATCGGTGCGTTCATCGACCAGCCCGTCAAGCTGTATTCTTCCGGCATGTTTGTGCGCCTGGCCTTTGCCGTGGCAACCGGGGTGGACGCGGATATCCTGCTGATTGACGAGGCGCTGGCGGTGGGCGATATTTTCTTCCGGCAGAAGTGCTACCAGCGGCTGGAAACGCTGCGCCAGAAGGGCGCCTCGGTAGTGCTGGTGAGCCACGCCATGAACGAGGTGGAGCAATTCTGCGAGCGGGCGCTGCTTTTAGATGGCGGCAAGGTGCAATTTTTGGGCAGCGCGGTGGAAGCGGTGAAGCGTTATTACCTCTTTGAGCAGGCCGGTCGCCAGGTGAATTTACCGGAGGCGCAGGCGGAAGCGGCAACCGGCGTGGAACTGGCGGAAATGCAGGGCGATTTTTGGCCGGGGGACGAGAGCTGGATGGATCTCAGCGGGGCAGCGCAGGTGAGCAACGGGTGGGGCCGCTGCACCAGGGTGGCGGTGACCGACCGTTTTGGACGGCCGAGCGCCCATTTTACCCAGGGCTCGCAGGCCAGCATCTTTTTTGAGTTTGCGGTTGAGCGCGCCATCCAGGTGCCGCTGGGAGGGTTCCAGCTGCAAAACGAGAAGGGCGTCATCATCCACGGCAAGACCTCGCTGGAGGCGGGACCGCTTTCACCGGGGGCGGCGCAGCCGGGCCAGCGCGTGCGTTTTCGCTATGATGTGACCCTGGAAATTGCGCCCGGGGAATATACTTTTGAGGTGGGTTTTTCCACCATCCCGGCGGAGGTGTATGAAAAGCGCTGGCAGTTCGACCACCAGCACCTGTACAGCCGGGTGACCCGCATTTGCACGCTTACCGGGTTGGGCCCGCTGGCGGTCGCCTTCCGCGATGAACCCGGGCAGACGCAGTTGCTGCATCACGGCGCTGCCAACCTGCCGGGAAATCTCTCGGTGAGCATAGTTTAACCAGGAGGCGCGGGCATGGGGCTGAGATCTGCTCTAAAAAAACTGGGGATGCAACTGTTGACTCCCTTCTTGCGGGTGTACGTTCGCGAGGAGTTGCTAACGCCGGACTCGGCGCTGGCGGAGTATGTGCGCCACTATCTCATTTATGAGCGGATTGTCTTTGGCGACGAGGCGCGCTTGCACGTTGCCGCCACGGCAGTGCTCAACAACGCGCTGCTGAATGTGACTTCGGGCGAGATTTTCATTGAGGATTACGTATTTTTTGGGCATAACGTCTGCCTGCTGACGGGCACGCACGACTATAAGCGCTTTAACCGCGAGCGGCAGGATGCCATTCCGCAGGTGGGGCGCGATATCATTGTGCAGGAGGGCGCCTGGATTGCCAGCAACGCCACCATCCTCGGGCCGTGCCGGATTGGCAGGCATGCCGTGGTGGCGGCTGGGGCTGTGGTCACCTGCGATGTGCCGCCGTTCACTGTTGTTGCGGGGCACCCGGCCCAGAAGGTCAGGGAGATTCCTGTTCCAACGGCAGAGGATGGGCACGATGGGTGAAAGGCTGCCAAACCGGGGCTGCTGGTGTGGAAATGAATACCTTGAACCGTTTTCGGGGGAGTATTACCTGTGCCCCGCCTGCCAGACCTTGCTGTGGGGCGGCGAGCCGCGCCAGGATGCGCAAAATCACTTCTACGGGCAGGATTACTTTGTGGAACGCCAGGCCAGCCAGGGTAACCCGGATATTTACACGCGCGCCCGCAGCGACTTTTTGGACCGCATCCCCTACTGGGTGAAGGAGATTCTATCCTTCAGGCAGCCGCCGGGCGCCGCGCTTGAAATTGGCTGCTCGCACGGCGGGCTGGTGAGCGCCCTGCGCCAGGTGGGTTTTGATGCCAGCGGCATTGACCTGAGCCCCTGGGTGGTGGATTTTGCCCGCACCACCTTCAACGTGCCGGTTAAGGCGGCTGAACTTTCGCAAGCGGGGGTGGGCGAGGGCACGCTGGATCTGGTCATTTTGATGGATGTGATTGAGCACGTGCCCGACCCGCTCAGCTTCATGCGCCAGTGCGCGGAGCTGCTTAAACCCGGCGGCGTGATGGTCATCCAGACGCCGTGCCTGCCCGCCGGAAAGCGCTTTGCCGAGCTGGCCCAGGCGCAGCATCCCTTTCTCAACATGCTGTTGCCGGAGGAGCATCTCTTCCTCTACAGCCGCGGGGCACTGGCCGGGCTGCTGAAAGCCGCCGGGCTGCCCCACGCCAGCTTCAGGCCGGCCTACTTTGGACAGTACGACCAGTTTTGTTTTGCCTCCAACCAGGCGATGAACCCGCTGACCGCCGGGCAACTTGAGCAGTACCTGCTGGCGCACCCGCAAACCAGGCCCGTGCTGGCTTTGCTGGATCTTTCCTCCAGGGCGGCGCATCTGGAAGAGCTGCTGCAACAGGCGGAAGCCAGTCGCCAGCAGCAGGCGGAGCAATTGCACGCGGCGCAAAAACAGTTGAGGGAGACGCAAGCTCAACTGCTGGCTCACCAGGTGCTGAGTCAGCGCTACCAGGCAGTGTTGGATGGGTTAATGAAGAACCGCACCTACCAGATGCTGCGCAAGTTGGGGCGCTTTAGCTGGTTTCACCAGGAGTACAAGAAAATCAAACCCATCCCGGGCGCGGGCAAGAAGAGCAGCCGCGCCGGGCAGCCTCTCAAGAAGATTGTGGTGGACCTGACGCCCATTTTGCCGGGCGGAGCCAACGGCGGCGCTAAACCCCTGGCGCTGGAGCTCATCCGCCTGTTGAGCCGCGAGGTGGCGCCGCAGTGCCAGTACGTGTTGTTCACCTCGCAGGTTTCGCATGATGAGCTGGCGGTGCTGGATGCAGAGAACGTGACGCGCCTGTGCGTGAACAACCCGCAGAGCGAGCAGAAGGAAATTCAGCGGGCGGCGGCGGCGCGCGGCTTTTTGAGGAAGCTGGGGCGGCTGGCGCCGCGCCAGGTGCGCGAGAAGGTGGCGCGGCTTTACCGGCGCAAGGTTGAGGTGGTTTCGGTGACCAACCTGCTCAAAACGCTCAACGCCGACCTGGTTTTTTGCCCCTTCACGGCGCCGTTCTATTACCAAGAGGATATCCCCATCGTCATCCTGGTGCATGATATCCAGTCGCAATACTACCCGGAGTTTTTCACCCACGAGGAGCTTTTCCACCTGGAAAAGCACCTCAGGCAATCCTGCGCGGTGGCCGACCGGCTGGTGTGCATTTCCGAATTCACCCGCCAGACCCTGCTGGAAAAGATGCAGGTTTACCCCGACCAGCTGGTGACCATCCATAACAGCCTGATTAACCGCATTGATCCGGTGGAGCCTGAGCAGGCCCGGGCGCACCTGGAAAAGTACGCGCTGAATGCGGGTGAATACCTGTTTTACCCGGCCAACTACTGGGCGCACAAGAATCACCTGATGCTGCTGACGGCTTTCAACCTTTACCGCCGCAAGAACCCGCAAAGCCGCCTTAAACTGGCGCTGACGGGCGCACCGGGCGGGCGGCGAGAGCTGCTGGAGCAGGCGGTGAGCCAGATGGGCCTGGGTGAGTGGGTGGTGATGCCGGGGTTCGTGAGCAAAGACGAATTCAACGCCCTGGCCCGCGGCAGCCGCGCCCTGATTTTCCCCTCGCTGTTTGAGGGCTTTGGCATGCCGGTGGTGGAAGCGATGGACTGCGGCATCCCGGTGTTGTGCGCCAATTGCACCAGCCTGCCGGAGATTGCGGGCGACGCCGCCCTGTATTTTGACCCGCGCAAGCCGGATGACATCTGCCGGGCAATTGAGGAGCTGGAAGCTGACCCGCGCCTGGGCCAGGTGTTGACGGCACGCGGGGCGGCGCGCGCTAAATTGTTCAGCGACCGGCATGCCTGGGCACAGGCTTACTGGAAGGTTTTCCGCGAGGCGTTTGGCTCCGGGGACGTTGCGAAATGACCGGCGCAAGATGACACAGGTGCGTTTATAAAAATGAAGGGTCACTTAGAGGTTTAAATGCTCTCCACCATGCCGGCGCTCTCTCAAAAAATGTGGCAAAAGGCTCGCGCCGCCTTCTTTGACGATTTTGTGAAAATTTTGCCGCCGCTGCTCATCTCGCGGCTGGTGCTGATCGTCATCGGGCTGGTGGCTGTGGCATTTGAGCCCAATCCGCTCTTCCCGGAGAAGGAGATGGTGGCGCGGGGCTACGCCTACAGCGAAAACCCTCTCATTGACATGTGGGCGCGGCATGATTCCGGGTGGTATTACACCATCGTCAAGTACGGCTACTATATGCGCGGCGATACGGAAACCACGCAGAGTAACATTGCGTTCTTCCCACTCTACCCGTTCCTGGTCAAGCTGGTTTCAAGCATTAAGCCCAACGCGGGGGTGAATTTCATCCTGTTTTGCGGCATTGCGCTCTCGAACCTGTTTGCTGCGGTAAGCCTGACGCTGCTGACGAAGCTCATCCGGCAGATGGGCTTTGACGATGCAACCGCCGACCGCTCGGCCTGGTACCTGGCGTTCTTCCCGACCAGCCTTTTCCTTTCCAGCTTCTACACGGAATCGCTCTACCTGATGCTTTCGGTGGGCATGTTCCTGGCGGCGGCCCGCGATAAATGGTGGCTGGCGGGGGCGTGCGGGTTTTTGCTGGCGCTGACGCGCTCCAACGTGGTGACGGCTGCCGTTGCCGTGGCGGTGCTGTACATGGAAAAACGCAACTGGGATTTTCGCAAGATTCGATGGGACGTGCTGTGGATTGGCCTGATGCCGCTGGGGCTGGTGCTCTTCCTGGCGGGGCTCATGCCCATCACCGGTGATTTTTGGGCCACGGTGCAAATCCACGATGCCTGGAGCCACCAGTTCATGTGGCCCTGGGAGACGTTCCTGAACCCGATTGGGCCGGTGCCGGTCAACACACCCATCAACCAGGGGCTAACGCTCATCTTCCTGGCGCTTGCGCTGGTTGCGCTGACCAGGCTGCCGCACAAAGCCTACGGCGTTTACTGCCTGTTATCTATTTTCATGTTTCTTTCAACGGGTATTTTCTACTCCACGGCGCGCTATCTGATGGTGCTCTTCCCGGCGTTCATCATCCTGAGCCTGTGGGGCAAGAACCGCATGGTTGACCGGACGGTGCTGGCTGTTTCGGCTGTACTCATGGCGGTGATGATGGTTTCGTGGGTCAGGTTTTACTGGCTGGCGATATAACGAGGAAAGCGAACCTATGACGCAACCGGGTAACACCCCACCTGCCATCTCCATTGTGACGCCCTCTTTTAACCAGGGCAAGTACATCCGCAGGACCATCGAGAGTGTGCTGAGCCAGGGGGTGGCGCTGGAGTTTATCATCATGGATGGCGGCAGCACGGATGCAACGACGGATATTTTGCGGGAATACGGCAGCGCCTTGCAGTGGGTTTCCGAGCCGGATAAAGGCCAGGCGGACGGGGTCAACAAGGGCATTCTGGCAGCCAACGCGGAGCTTATCGGCTGGTTGAACTCGGATGATATTTATTATCCCGGGGCGCTAAAAACTGTGCTGGATTTCTTTGACCAGCACCCCGAGGTGGACGCCGTCTATGGGGATGCCCATCACATTGACGAGCAGGATAACATCCTGGAGGCGTACTACACCGAGGACTGGAACCTGCAGCGCCTGTTTGACGTGTGCTTCATCTGCCAGCCGGCGCTGTTCTTCCGCAAAAGGCTCATCGCGGCGCACGGTCTGCTGGATATCACTTACAACACCTGCATGGATTATGAGCTGTGGGTGCGCTGGGGGCTGAAGGGGGCGCGCTTTCACCACCTGCCGGTCACGCTGGCGGGTTCGCGGCTTTACCCGCAGAACAAAACCCTGCGCAACCGCGAGAAGGTGCACCGCGAGATCAACGATATGCTCAAGCACCACCTGGGGCATGTGCCGGAGCGCTGGCTGCACAACTACGGCTATGCCGTGGGCGATACGCTGAAGATTGACCGCGCCAGGGCGCTGCGCTTCAGCCTGGTGGCAACCGCCTGCACGTGGTACGCCTCGCTGCGCTGGAACGGGCGGCTGCCCGGCAGCCTTGTGCGCCCCACCTGCGCCTGGGTGCGGGGCAACTTTAAGCAGGCCATCAGAGGAAAGTGAATCATGAAAATCGGGTTTGACGTCAGCCAGACGGGTTCGCAGAAGACGGGTACCGGCTTTTACGCCCTCAGCCTCATCCAGGCGCTGCTGGAACTGGATGCGGAGAACGCCTACACGCTCTACCCGACCTTCGGCGAATACTACTGGGACCAGGAATGGGAAAAGACCATCCCCAGGATCCCCGGGTTTAAGAATCACCTGGGGGCCGGGCAGAAAACCCCGGCGGAGATGCGCAGCTTCTGGCGCAACCCCGCGGCGGATATCGAAGCGCGGCTGGGCAGCCCTGATTTGGTGCACGCGCTGAACTTTTACTGTCCAACCTGCCTGCAGCAGGCCAGGCTGGTTTTCACCCTGTATGACCTGGCCTTCATGGTGGAACCGGACTGGACGACCGAATCGAACCGCATCATCTGCTTTGACGGGGCATCCAAGGCGAGCCTTAATGCGGATGGCATCCTCACCATTTCGGAGGCGAGCCGGGCTGATTTTCTGAGATTCTTCCCGCACTATCCTGCGGAGCGCATCCAGATTGTGCATCCCACCAACCGCTTCACGGCGCAATCGCCGGTGAGGGCGCCCGAGCTGCCGGAATTTATCCACTCCGGGCGTTACTGGCTGGCGGTGGGCACGTTGGAGCCGCGCAAAAATCACGCCCGGCTGGTGGAGGCATACGACCGCTACCGCATGAACGCCGAGGATCCCCTGCCGCTGGTGCTGATTGGCGGGCAGGGCTGGCTGATGGAGGATTTCCACCGGCGCTATGCCTCGGCGGGGCTGGCGGAGATGATTCACCTCACCGGCTACGTTGAGGATGATGAATTGCTGTGGTGGTACCGCAACTGTTTTGCGTTCATCTATCCTTCCATTTTTGAGGGTTTTGGCATGCCGGTGCTGGAGGCGATGGGGCAATCGGCGGCGGTCATCACCTCAACCGTCACCTCCCTGCCGGAGGTGGCCGGGGATGCCGCCCTGCTGGTGGATCCCTACAACGTGGATGAGATTTGCGCGGCGATGCTCAAACTGGCGGCGGGCGAGGTGAGCCGCGACCGGCTGCGCGAGATGGCTGAACAGCGCGCGAAAGGCTTCAGCCGCGAGGATGCGGCACGGCGGACGATGGAATTTTACTCTCAAGTGGCAGCGATGCCGTATTTGAGAGCGCGGAAGGGATAAACCTGCCATGATGCGGTCACAGCGGCGCACACCCACCCCGGCACAATCCACGGCAATTCCAGCGAGGGACGCATGTTGATTTTACCGGCGCTGGCGCTGCTTTTGGCCGGGGCGTTGTTTATCAACGCGCTGCTGCGGCCTGCCTCGCGCGCGGGGTACGCCCTGGGGTTGTTTGTGGCAGCCTACGCTCAGATTGTGCTCATCAGCCAGGCTGCCAGCCTGCTGAATGGGATAGGCGCGCCGGTTTACCTGGCGTGCGGGGCGGCGCTGGCGGCTGCGTCCTGGTGGCTGTGGCGCAAGCAGGGCTGCCCGGACTTGCTTGGGCCGTTCGCTGGCGGGAAGTGGCGCATCTGGCGGGGGGTGCGCTTTGCCTGGCGCGACCTGCCGCTGTGGCTGCTGGCGGGCGGGGTTGCGGCGAGCCTGCTGGTGGGCGCGCTGCAAATTCTGCTGCTGCCGCAGAACAACTACGACAGCCTTGTGTACCACCTCCCGCGGGTGGGCTACTGGATGCAGCATCAAACCCTGGCTGGCTGGCCCACGCTGGATACCCGTCAGGTGAATTTTCCGCCCAACGCGGAGCTGGGCATCCTGTGGGGGGCGGTGTTCACCGGCGGCGACCGGCTGGCGGGCTTTGTGCAGTGGTTCAGCGCTTTGTTCAGCGCGCTGGCGATTGCCGGATTGGCGCGCCTGGTGGGGGGAGGTTACCGGCAGAGCCTTTTTGCGGGGCTGCTTTGGTTAACCTTGCCGCAGGTCGTGTTGCAATCCACCACCTCGCAGAATGACCTGGCGGTCACGGTGTTTGCGTTAGCCTGTGTTTACTTTTTGAGGCTGGGGCTGGCTGAGGGCCGCCCCGGCAGCCTGGTTTACTCCGGCGCAGCGTTTGGACTGGCGCTGGGCAGCAAGACGACCTTTGTTTTTCTGCTGCCCGGGTTGGCCCTGGCGGTGGTAGTGTGGTTCTTCAGCCGGGGGGTGAAGCAGTGGCGGCTGTGGCGCAACTGGGCGGTGGCCTGCCTGGCGGGGACGGTGCTGTTCGGTGGTTACATCTATGCGCAGAATATCATCACCTACCGCCACCCCTTCGGCCAGTACGAGACGGGCAGCCTGGAGGCGGCGCTGGCTGGCGGGCGGATGGAGACGGCCCTGCACAATGCTGCGCTCTACACCTACCAGATGTTCGACGGCAGCGGTCTACCGTCTGCGCTGGATGAGCCATTCATGCAGCTCAAGCGGCGCGTCTTTGGCAGGTTGTTTCGCGAGCTGGGAATGAGCGGGGATTTTGCCAAGATGTCCGTCCAGCAAATCCTGGCGCTGCCCACGCGCATCCACGAGGATTTAAGCTGGTTTGGACCGTTGGGCTTCCTGGTGTTTTTGCCGGTGGTGTTCGTCCAACTGGTGAATGGCATTCGCAGGCGGGCCTATGACTGGCTGGCGCTGCTGGCGCTGGGGACGGGCTTTTTTGCCGCGCTGTGCTACCTGATGGGCTGGACGCTGTTCAAGGGGCGTTATTTTGTGTTGGGCGTGGGTCTCGCCGCGCCTTTGCTGGCGTTTGTGTACCATCCGCGCCGCTGGGTCATCCCGGCGGGGGTTGCGCTGCTGGCGCTGACCACCCTGTTCATCACCGTGATTGGCAACGAGGCTAAGCCTCTGGTGGGGGCTAACGCGGTGTTTGGCAGGGACCGCATCGCGCTGCGGGCGATGAACGCCCCGTTCATGGAGGCCATCACGCGCAAGGTGGATGAAGTGATCCCGGATGGGGCGCGGGTGGCGGTCAAAATGGGGCCAAACGGGCTGGAGCACCTCATCTTTGGCGAAGCCTTCCAGCGCGAGTTGATGCAGGTGGACCAGGCCATTACCGCCCGGGATACTTCCATTTTGAAGGAGACCGGGGCGGAATTTTTTGTGGTGGGACCGCGGGAGCAATTCTTTATCAACCTGCCGCCCGGCCTGGAGTTGATTGCCGCCCTCGACCAGACCTCCCTTTACCGGGTGAATCAGCAGGCGCTGGAAAACACCCCCGAAGACCTGCCGTACCCTGCCGCTGACCCCAACCGCTTCATCCTGACCGACCCGGCGCTAACGCAAACGGTGGGGGTGATCGAATCCTGGGGCGGGCAGTGGGGCGTGGAGCAAAACCAGGAGGGTGGTTACTACTGGCTGGGGCGGGGCGAGGTGCAGGGCTTTGGCATGCGCGTGCTGGCGGATGCCGACCTGCAGTTCAGCCTGGTGCTGGAGGTGGATGCGGGGCCTTCGCGCCAGGATGGGGAGAGGAATCTGGTGGTCAAGGTGTTCACGCCAGATGGACTCAGCCAGACGTACCCGGCGCAGTTTACGGCCTCCGGCAGGTTGCGTTTGCCCGTCATGCTGAAGCAGGGGGTGAACGAGATTGGCATGTATGTGCTGGACAGCGCCGATGTATTTGAGCTGCCGAATGGGGATACCCGCACGCTGCTGGTGAGATTGAACCGCATCAGGTTTGCGCCGTGATGACCAGCCTTCCGGTGATCTCGGTGGTGACCCCCACGCTCAACCAGGCGGCGTTCATCCGCGCCACGATTGACTCTGTGCTGGGGCAGGAATACCCGGAGCTGGATTATGTGGTGCGCGACGGCATCTCAACCGACGGCACGCTGGAGATTTTGCGGGCCTACGGCAGCCGCCTGCGCTGGATCTCGCAGGCGGATACGGGGCAGAGCGCTGCTATCAACGCCGGTTGGAGCGAGGCGCGCGGGGAGATCCTGGCGTATCTCAATTCGGACGACCTCTACGCTGCCGGAGCGCTGCGCCTGGTGGGTGAGTTCTTTGCGCAGCACCCGCAGGTGGACCTGCTCTACGGAGATTGCGACTTCATCAACGCCAACGGTCAGGTGACGGGCACTTACCCGGCGCGCGCGTACAATTATCTTAGCCTGGTGCGCGATGCGCGCGATTTCATCCCCCAGCCGGCGGTTTTCTTCCGGCGCAGGCTGTGGGAGCGGCTGGGCGGGCTGGATGAGAACCTGCATTACGTGATGGATTACGATTACTGGCTGCGGGCTGGCATTTACTTCAACGCGCAGTACCTGCCGCAAAAGTTTGCGGCGCTGCGGTTGCACGGGGGAGCCAAATCCATTGCGAGCATCAAGGGCTTTGGCGTGGAACTGGTGCGGGTGTATGACCGCCTGTTTGAGAAGCCCGACCTGCCTGCGGAGGTGAAGGCTGCCCGCTCCACCGCCATGGCGAACGTGTATTCCTACGCGGCCGATACTTCCTTCTGGGCGGGAGATTTTGGCGCAGCCCGGCGCTTTGTGGCGCAGGCCTGGCGGCGCCAACCCTGGCGGTTGCGCGGCTCGTGGCTGTGGATGCTGCTGGGGCGTGCGGGGCGCAACCTGGCGGAACGGCTCTACGGGAACCCTTACCTGCCAAAATGAAGACCATTGGCTTGCTCTACGATTCCTACCTGAATTTCGGCGGCGTGGAACAGCACCTGCTGGGGCTGCTGCGCCGGGCAGATGCCGCACGCTGGCAGTTTATCATCATCTCCAACACGTCTGAGGCCTTTGCGGCGCAGGTAGCGGCGCTGGGAGCGCGGGTGGTGAAGGTGACGCGCTGGCGCATCACCGACCCGGGCGCTGTAGCGGCGCTGGCGGGCGTGCTCCGCGAGCATGGGGTGGACCTGGTGCATGCGCACAGCCCCACCGCCGCGGCAGTGGGGCGGCTGGCTGCCCGGCGGCTGCGCCTGCCCGCCGTGGTGACGGTTCATCTACCGGTGGCGCAGTATCACGGCGTTAGAACCACGCTGCGCGCCCGGCTGGGCCGCTGGATTTACACCACCCTTGACCGCTATTTGAACCATTCCCACCCCGCGCCGCTGCTGTATGTTTCACAGGCGGTGCGCGATGCGTGCGTGGCAGCCGGGCACTCGCCCACGGCGCGTTCGCTGGTCATCCCCAACGGCATTGAACTGGAATTGTACGCCGGAGAGGGCGACCCCCGCAACCTGCGAGCGCAGGCGGGCGTGCTGGAAGGGGAGAAGGTCATCATCTGCTGCGGGCGGCTGCACCCGCAAAAGGGCGTGGACGTGCTGCTGCAAGCCCTGGCGCAGCCGGGGATGCCACAGCACGCGCTGCGGCTGTGGCTGGTGGGGGATGGCTCTCAACGGGATGAACTGGAGCAGCAGGCGCTGCGCCTGGGGCTGGGGGAGCGGGTGCGCTTCTGGGGCTATCAGGCGCAGGTGGCAGACTACCTGCGGGCTGCTGATGTGTTTGCGCTGCCCTCGCGCTGGGAGGCGATGCCCTTCGCGCTGCTGGAGGCGCTGGCTGCCGGCCTGCCCTGCGTGGTGACCGCGGTGGGTGATAACGCCCTGCTGGCGCGCGACAGCCTGGAAGGACTGGTGATTCCGCCGGAGGACCCGGCTGCGCTGGCGGATGCCCTGCGCCGCCTGGTGACGGATGATGCCCTGCGCGCCCGCATGGCGCTCAGCGCCCGGCAGCGAGCGGGGGCTTTTAGCCAGGATGAAATGGCGCGCCGGATTGAAGAGATCTACGACTCTTCGCTGTCGCAAGCGATATAATAGAGGCAGGTTCGAATTTTTGGAAGGAGGCTGAAATGGCTGGTGATGAAGTGCGGTATGAGGAGTTTAAAGTCAATGGCGAGGCGCTGATTGCCAAGGTGAAAGAAATTGTACGCGAGGGCAACGTGCGCCGCTTGATTATCAAGGATGAGAAAAACACCATCCTGATTGAAGTGCCGCTGACGGTGGGCGTGGTGGGCGGGATGGTGGGCGTGATGCTGCTGCCGGTGTGGGCAGCGCTGGGCGCCATCGCCGCGCTGGCTGCCAACCTCACCATTGTGGTGGAAAAGGTGGATCAACCCACCAGCCAGGCCACGGTGGACGTCAAACCTGAGGAAAAGTAACCCCGGGACCAGATTCTTCTTCTGGCGCAGGCAGAAAGGGCAAGCCTATGCCCAAAAAACGCGTGTTGCGGTTGGCTTTGCCGTTGTTATTCATCTTGCTGGTGAGCCTGGGGTGCAGCCTGGCAGATATTCCGCTGCCGTTCTGGCCCTTCCAGGCGGTGCGCGTCATCAACCACCCCGAGCCGAACCTGGCCTCTGAAATTGAACCCTTCCTGAAGGCCGGCTGTTCGCAGGGGCAGAACTCTGGCGGCTTCACCTGCCCGGCGAAGGCGGCGCCCTTTACCGAGTTCGGCTGCACCACCATCCGCGCCACCACCGGCCTGGGCGCATTGAGACCAGACCTGCCCATCATGATGTGCGTGGTGAACAATCCCACCCGCAAACCGGAAGTAAAGGGCGTTTACCAGATGGGCTGCCTGCTGCCCCAGATGGTGCGCTACATTGTTTACCAGGAAGGTCAGTTCCGGTTGGTTTCCACATTTGATGAGTTCCGCGCCCTGTATGCGCCCATCGAGAGCGCAGATGAAGCCCTGAGCTACGCGTTGGCAACCACCGGCTTGAGCGCCCGCTACAACCTGAAGGTGGAGGCGATGCGCTACAAGGTGAGCGTGCTGGAAGATACGCATGTTGAGCAGTCTGGCGAGGAGTTTAACGTGCATTTGTTTTACTATCAGTTGTGCGGCTGCGGTCCGCACGGCACCAGCGCGGTGCAGGTGGCGGTGAGTCGCAGCGGCGAGGTTAAGCAGAGCGCCAAAACGCTTTTATTTGAAGACCCCGCGCAGGATGGGTTGTGCGTGGATTGACATTATTACAATCTGAGGAGCGGTTCAATGAGTGAAAACGGTTTTATCAGTTCAGGCCCCATTTTTGACGCCATGGTGGATTTTTTTCAGGAGGATGAGTGGGATTTTGACCAGGTAGGCGGCAATGCGGAGCTCATCATGGCGTACGCGGGGGATAACGGCGAGTGGCGCTGTTTTGCTCAGGCGCGCGATGATGAAAACCAGTTCGTCTTTTACTCCGTGCTGGAGGATTCGGTGCCGGCGGAAAAACAGGCCGCGGCAGCTGAGTACCTGATGCGCGCCACCTACGGGCTGGTGATGGGCGCCTTTGAACTGAGCTTCGACGAGGACGGCGAAGTGCGCTTCCGCACCGGGATCGACGTGGACGGCGGCGAACTGACCAGGGATATGATTAAGAATATCGTTTACTTCAACCTGTTCACGATGGACCGCTACGTGCGCGGGCTGAAGCAGGTGCTGGATGGAGACCTTTCCCCGGCTGAGGCGGTGGAGCAGGCGGAAGCCGAGGAATAGGCACAGGTTACAGCGGTCAGAAGGCGGCGCGAAATGGCTTTCAAATTCACATGGTATGGGCATGCTGCCCTGGGCGTTGAAACGGGCGGTTACCACCTGCTGGTGGACCCGTTCCTTTCGGGCAATACTTCAGCCAGCACCAGCGCGGATACGGTGAAGGCTGATTTTATCCTGGTGACGCACGGTCACGGTGACCACGTGGGCGACGCGGTGCAGATTGCCAAGCGCAGCGGGGCGCTGGTGATCAGCGTGGCGGAGATTGCCAACTGGATGAAACGCCAGGGGGTGAACGCTCACGGGCAGCACCTGGGCGGCGGTTACCATCACCCCTTCGGCTACCTCAAGCTCACCCTGGCGCTGCACGGCTCGGCGCTGCCAGACGGCTCCTACGGGGGCAACCCGTGCGGCTTTCTGCTGACCACCAGAGACGGGCACAAGATTTACCTGGCGGGCGATACGGGGCTGTTTGGCGATATGCGCCTGATTGGCGAGGAGGGTCTGACGCTGGCGGTTTTACCGATCGGTGATAATTACACCATGGGGCCGGATGATGCCCTGCGCGCGGTGAAGCTGCTGCAGCCGCGCCACGTGGTGCCGATGCATTACGGCACTTTTGGAATGATCCAGCAAGACCCGCACGCCTGGGCGCAGCGGGTGGAAGCGGAGACGGAGACGCGCGCGCACGTGCTGAAGCCGGGTGAGAGCCTGGAACTGGGCTAAAATGTGGTATCATTCAGCCCCGGAGAAAAAATGGACGACAAGATTACGATAATTGAAGGCCCCCCGCCGACGTTTGAACCGATTGAAGATGCCTGGGCGATGGGCCTCAACGAGGGACCCTCGCTGTACGGCATGGCGCTGACGCGGCTGCGCACCTTCAACGGTGCGGCGCTGGTGGAACGCTGCCACCGCACCTGGCGCCACCAGGAGCCGATGTACCTGCACTACCGCAATGATATCGGCCTGGAGGAACGCGTGCCCATCCTGGCGGCGCGCTCCATCGAGACCAAGGACGGGCAAGTGCTGCTGCTGTGGATCCGGCGCGAGGTGCAGGCCGAGGAAGATGAGACGGAAGGCAGCGGCGGGAATGATTTGCCGTTTTAGAGAAAGTTGATGAGTGATGAAACCCCCGCAGGGATACACCTGCGGGGGTTATTTATTATGGGTGTTTTGAACCTCGGGGTGTGTGGAAATGCCTGATGGAAGGCGAAATTCTCTCCCGGCATCCTTTTTACGCTGTCCTTCTCGCGGTTTGGAATTCGTGACAAAGGTCACTAGGCATTTTTTGCGGCTTTCTCTATAATTAACCCAACAAGGAGTCAACGTGAACCGGATTTTGCTTATCTTTAGCTGAGCAACCCAACAGAGCGCTGGTCAGCGCTCATCCCTCCGTTCGCGCAATCCTGGCGTTTCCTGAGCTGTCCTCGTCTGCCTCCGGAAGTCCGCCGGTTTGTGCCGGCGGACTTTTTGATTTAAAAAAGGAGGCTTCCTATCATCCAGTTCCACCACCCAAGCGGTTCGTTTTTTGACTTGCCGGCATTGTGCGGCGTATTTTTATTTCCAATCGACTTTTACAGGAGGTAGATATGTTAGAACGCACGACCCGCTTCTTTGCCTCACGCTGGGGGATCATCCTGGTGGGGGCGGTCATCGGTATTTTAGGCCCGCTGCTGCAAAAGCTGGGCAACCCGGCCAACATGGGCATCTGCGTGGCCTGTTTTGAGCGTGACATCGCTGGCGCCCTGGGGTTGCACCGCGCTGCCGTGGTACAGTATATCCGCCCGGAAATTATCGGCTTTGTGCTGGGTTCCCTGGCGGCGGCATTGCTGTTTCGCGAGTTCAAGGCGCGGGCCGGTTCAGCGCCGATTGTGCGCTTTGTGCTGGGCGCATTTGCCATGATTGGCGCGCTGGTGTTCCTGGGCTGCCCGTGGCGGGCTTCATTCAGGCTGGCAGGCGGTGACCTCAATGCCATCCCAGGGCTGCTTGGCTTGATTATTGGGATTGGAATAGGGGTTTGGTTCCTGCGCAGGGGTTACAACCTGGGACGCAGCCAGAAGACCTACCCGGCGGTGGGCTGGATTATGCCGCTGCTGATGGTTGGCCTGCTGCTGTTGCTCATCTTCGCGCCGGTCTTCAGCGAGGGTGGGCCGATCTTCTTCAGCAAGAGCGGACCCGGCTCACAGCACGCAGCGCTGCTTGTCTCGCTGGGAATCGGGCTGGTGATTGGTTTCCTGGCGCAGCGGACGCGCTTCTGTACCATGGGCGCGGTGCGGGATGTGATTCTGATGCGCGATACCCATCTGTTGAGCGGTCTACTGGCGCTGATTGTGGCGGCCTTCCTGGCGAATCTTGTTTTCGGCCAGTTCAACGTCGGCTACGAGGGACAGCCCGTCTCGCACAGCAACCTGGTCTGGAACATCCTGGGCATGGCGCTGGCCGGGCTGGCCTATGCCCTGGCGGGTGGCTGCCCGGGCCGGCAATTGTTCCTTGCCGGTGAGGGGGACGGTGACTCGGGAGTGTTTGTGCTAGGCATGATCACCGGGGCAGCCCTGGCGCACAATTTTAACCTGGCAGCCAAAACGGACGCGCTGGTCAACGGGGTGATGCAGGTAGGCGGCCCCTCCACGTTCGGCATGATTGCAGTGATCCTTGGACTTGTGGTTTGCGTGGCGATTGGTTTCACCATGCGCCAGAAAACCGCGTGAGGAGGGTGATGATGGAGACTAAAATTGTTGATGCACGCGGGCTTTCCTGCCCGCAGCCGGTCATCATGGCGCAGAACGCCATTGCAGAGGGAGTTTTCCCCATTGAGGTGTGGGTGGATACGGTGACATCGCGCGAGAATGTGCTGCGCATGGCCAGGTTCAAAGGCTGCCAGGTTGAGGTACTGGCGCAGGGCGATGAGTTTAAACTGGTGCTGACTCGATGATACCGTTTGAAAAGGGTCTTCCAAGTGCCCGCACTGCCGGGGGCGCGTTATACCTGGATAATGCCGCCACCTCCTGGCCCAAACCGCCCGGGGTGGCGGCGGCGATGATGCATTTTTTAGAGGAGGTGTGCGCCAACCCGGGGCGCTCAGCGCACCGACAGTCGGTGGAATCGGCGCGAGTGGTGTTTGCTGCCCGGGAGGCTGTGGCTGCCCTGTTCAATGCCCCTGACCCGCTGCGGGTGGTGTTTGGCCTGAACGTCACCGATGGCCTTAACACTGCGCTGCACGGACTGCTCAGGTCAGGCGATCACGTTATCACGTCTGGCATGGAGCATAACTCGGTGATGCGCCCGCTACGCGACCTGGAAAGCAGGGGGGTGCGGGTCACACAGGCGCAATGTGAGCCTGATGGCAGCCTCGATCCTGCCAGGATTGAGGCTGCCATTGGCCCCGCCACTCGCATGGTGGTGCTAAACCATGCCTCCAATGTGTGCGGCACCATCTTGCCGGTACGAAAAGTGGGGGCGATTGCGCGGCGCCGTGGCTTGCTCTTTCTGGTGGATGCGGCTCAATCTGCGGGGGTGCTGCCCCTGGATATGCAGGCAGACCAGATTGACCTGCTGGCTTTTACGGGCCATAAGTCGCTGTTGGGACCGATGGGCACCGGCGGATTGGTGATCGGCGAGCGGGTTAAACCGCAGGATATTCACCCGCTGCGCCAGGGTGGCACCGGCAGCCGTTCCGAGTTTGAGGAGCAGCCGAGTTTCTTGCCCGATCGACTTGAAGCTGGCACACCGAATGCGGTGGGACTGGCGGGCTTGCTGGCTGCACTGGAATGGCTGCGCCAGTTGGGTGTGGAGCGTATCAGGGCGCATGAAGTAGCTCTGTGTGCTCAGCTTCTGGATGGGTTGGCAGAGATAGGCGGAGTCAGGTTGTTCGGGCCGCGCAACCCCCACCTGCAGACCGCGACGGTGGCGTTTAACATCGAGAACATGGAACCTTCAACAGTGGGCGAACTGCTGGATGAGCAGCACAACATCCTGTGCCGGGTGGGTTTGCACTGCGCCCCGGCTGCTCACCGCACGCTGGGCACCTTTGCAGTAGGCTGTGTGAGATTTGGGCTGGGGGCTTTTAACACGCCAGAGGATGTGGCAGCTGCGCTGCGCGCAGTTCACGCGCTGGCAAAGGGGGCAGCGTGAGTGTGGTGTACGCGGTCATCCTGGTTGATTCCACCAGCCATGCGCTGCGCATTGAAAAGCTGCTGGCGCAGCGCAGCCTGGGGTGCAAACTGGTGCCGGTGCCCCGCCATCTGAGCTCGGATTGTGGGGTGTGCGTGCGGATTGAGCGCTCGGATGCGGAGGCGGTCCGGGCGCTGCTGGCGGCGCACGGGGTTGAGTTTCAGGCAATTGAGGATACGTGAGACTTGCTGATTGCGAACACCTTGAAGGGTTGGCGCAGCGCGGCCTCGACGGGAGCAGGGTGCTTTCAACAAAAAAGCAGAGCGATAACTATGCAAGTCTTGTTAAGTAATTGACAAAAGGGGCTATTCAAAAAGAAGTGTGTCACTCTGCTCGAAGAGCACTCTTCGAGTGAGCGAAGCGACGAGTCTTAACATCAGGTGTGAGATGCTTCGCTCCGCTCAGCATGACAAAAATGGGCTTTTAGGACACCCCCTTCAGGGTCATGCCCCAGGAGGGAATCGAATAACACACCCCCTGTGGGTGCTCTCAACCTAAAAAGGACAGAGCAAAAACTATTCTTGTGTTGGACAGTAATTGACAAGACCTGTCAGGTTTCAAAAACCTGACAGGTCTTCAGAGTCATGCCCCAGGAGGGAATCGAAAAACACATCCCCTGTGGGTGCTCTCAACCTAAAAAGGACAGAGCAAAAACTATTC
>CAYVOX010000026.1:0-4263 GCA_964453035.1 uncultured Anaerolineaceae bacterium | reverse complement strand
CTCTCAACCTAGGCGTTAGGAGTGCCTCGCTCTGTCCTTTTGAGCTACTGGGGCGCAACTGCGATTATAGCAGGGGGTCGAGGGACTGGCAAGCCCCCATTTTAACGAGTAATGGCGGGGTCCTCCGTCTTCATTGAACACGGACCTCGCCATTACCCCAAACTGTGGAACACTACACGAACCTCCTACTGCAAACTACGTTCTACTGCAACTACACTTGCTACTGCACTTGCCACTTCTACAACACTTGCCACTTCAACTACACGTGCACTTGCGCAACACGGGCAGCCTGGCATTACTTACGTTCCGAATCTCCCTGTGACCTAATCCTGCCTGCAGCAGGACCGCTCAGTGGCGGTGTGGGTTCCGAGGGGAATGGGGCTTCTGAACTGGCCCCTTACGTGGTTTTCCCACAATTAAATTCGCGCCGGCACCGCAGTGCCAAATTGTAAACTGCTCTAGCTACCCGTGGTGAATCTACTATAGCAAAATTCATCAGTCGATTCAATAGAACAAAAACTTAAGAATTCTTGAGCCCGCTTCTTGCCCCGTTTAATGGGATTGCCTGGCATGGGGGGGACATGCCAGGCAATCTTCAGGGAGGGAATGTCACCTTTTAGCGTTTTTATTCACCAGCCTGGGGGGGACAGGCCAATGACCGCTATCCAGTGGAGACACCTACATGAAACCAATAATCAGTGTCTTGTTGATAATATACATCATATTTGTCATAAATGTATTAAAACAACTTAAGCATTTGCTGAGGATTTGCTGAGCATGATGGCACGGATTACCCCCTAGCGGCAGCCGGTCACATCCAGCAGCTGGCGGTAATCTATCCCGCCGGCAGCATCGATGCGCGTTTCGGCGCGCACACAGGCGCTTTGCAGGGCGGCGCGCGCCTCAGGGGGGATGTTGTTCCACCAGAAGTTGTTCATGTAGAGATGGGTGTAACCGGCGGCGAGCACTTTCTGCGGGGTGGGGTCATCGACCAGGGCGCCCCATTCCGGCAGGGGGGCATGTTCCTGGGTGAAGGCATAGGCGGCGCGGCCAAAAATGGCCACGGAGCGCTCGGCGCGGTTATCCAGCACGTGAGCATCGGGGGGCAATTTGTTCCAGTAGGCGCGGAAGGCGGCCTGGTCCACCACCTCAAGGTAATAGGAGGCGCGCGGCACGGTGATGGAGGCTGCCTGCAGCGCAAAAATGACCGTCCCGCTGAGGATCACCGCGCTAAAGCCCAACCCGAGTGCGCTGCGCAGGGTTGAGCCGCCGCGCCGGAACAAATGCCACAGCAGCGGGGCGCACAGCGCCAGCCACAGCCACAGGGTGGTTCCAGCAAAGCGGCTGGACTGGCGATCCAGCCCATACTGGACAAACAGCGTGAAGCCCAGAGCCAGCAGCGCAGCCCATCCCAACCCGGCGGTCAGTGCATCCTGGCGGTGGGCACTGCGCCAGGCCAGGCGAGTAGCCAGGGGCGCCAGCAGCAGCGCGGGACCCAGCTCAAAGAGCAGGACGACCAGCTGGCGCGGCTCGAAGGGGCTGAGGTTGCCCAGGTGCCCGGTGACCACCGCCGGGGGCCAGCGCAGACCAAAGCCATAGACGTAACTGGAAGCTGCCGCTGCCCCGGTGAGGCGGGCCAGCAGGGATTGCAGCGTGACGGTGATGTAACCGCCCTGTACGGCGCTGAGCAGGGCACTGCCCAGCAGGATAACCACCCAACCGGACAACCAGCCCGGTTGCAGGCGATGTTTTCGGCGGCGGGCATAAAGCCAGGCGATGAGCAGCGCCAGCCACACCCCCGCCCACAGCATGGCGAAGAGGTGTTCAGCGCTGAGCGCCAGACCAGCCAGAAGCAGGCCCATCACCACCAGGCCGCCCGGGCTTTTGAGGGATGGGGCAGGTTTTGAAAGTAGCAGCAGGAGCAGCACAATCACCGCTGGCAGGGCGCTGGCGGCACCCAGGGCAAAGGATTGCGGGGTGAAAGCGCCGTTGAGGTAGGCAAAGGGCAGGGGCATATCGCCCAGCCCCTCGGCATGCCAGGGGCGGCTGAGCGCCTCCACCAGGTTGGCGCCGGTATCCAGGCCGGTGTTGCTCATTTCAATGCCCGAGCTCAACCAGTTTAGCGCCGAAGCGGGCAGGAGAAGCAGCAGCCAGCGCGTGCCGCTGCCCAGGGTGATGAGCAAACTCCCCAGCGTGCCCCCCAGCGCGGAGCGGGTGTGCCGCCGCACCCACAGCCAGCCGAGCACGGCGGTGAGGGCGATGGAAAAGCCGCGTGCCAGGTCCCAGGCGGTGTAGGGGTAAAAGTTGGCCAGGCGGGTGAGCAGGGCGGCAAAGACGTGCAGCCCGTAATGGTAAGCAAAAGGCAGGCTGGCGTTGCCGTAAAAGTGCGGGGGAATATCACCGGCGCCCATGATGGAGACCAGCGGCAGGTGCAGGTATTCATCGAACAGGCTGAAGCCGCGCAGAGCGGATTCAAACAGCAGGGTGAGCAGCGCCAGGGCGAGCAACTGCGGCCAGGCGCGCAGTTCGGGCTTCAATTGAGCGCGGCTCAGCGGGGCGCGGCGCCCCAGCGCCAGCCCGGCGACCAGGATCATTGCCGCGGCCAGCAGGTTGGCCCACAGCATGGGCAGCGCCTGCACCAGCAGGTTGACCAGCGTCAGGTGCAGCGCCCAGCCCGAAGCCAAGCCCAGCAGCAGGCGCTCGTGCGGGCGGGGTGCAAACAGGGCACGCACCAGCAGCCAACCGCCCACCACCCAGCCCAGCACGCTGAGCAGGAAGAGGGCGAGATCGAACGGGGAGAAGAAGCGCATCCAGTCGGTCATGGGATATTCCGCAAACTTTGGTGTCGCTGCAATTTTGTCATTATCATCGTCTGTTTTTCGTGCCCTTATTTCTGGCGACCTGACAGTTTGTCATCCTGAGGCTTGAAAAGCCGAAGGATCTCAATATCTGGTCTTCAAGTTATTCATCTACAACGAGATTCTTCGCCTTCGCTGCGCTCAGGCTCAGAATGACAACACCTCTGGTTAAGATTCATGCAACTTTCAGGTGGCTAGCCCATTATTTTATCTGCTCGCGGAGTGATGGCAGGTTTTTGAGCGGGAGAGCGGTGATGTTGTTTGTGATAGGATAGGTTTGATTTCCAGGGTAGATAATCCAGAGATGGCTGAGGGATAATTCGGAGGAGGCAATTCTCATCGAGGGCGTGATTGTGGGGGCTTCGCTAAACTTCATCTCTATGCCGAACCGTTTTCCCATCGACTGGAAGACCAGGTCGATTTCCGCGCCGGCATGAGTGCCCCAGAAATAAGCCGCAGCCGGGTGGAGAATCTGTAGCGCCTGCTCCAGGGCAAACCCCTCCCACGAAGCGCCGACCTTTGGATGCCCGAGCAAGGCATGGGTATCGGGAATATCCAGCAGGCTGTGCAGCAGCCCGGTATCTCGGAAATAAATCTTGGGGGATTTAACCTGACGCTTGCCCAGGTTTTCATACCAGGGCAGAAGCTGGCGGATCATAAAGGTGCCCGTCAGAATATCCAGGTACGAGCGCACGGTTTTATCGGAAAGGCCCATCGAGCGGCCAATTTCGGCGGCATTCCAGGTTTGCCCGTGATAGTGAGCCAGCATGGTCCAAAAACGGCGCATGGCAACGGAGGAGATGTTGATCCCCAGTTGCGGGATGTCGCGTTCCAGGAAGGTGCGAATAAACCCCTCGCGCCAGGTGAGGCTATCCTCATTTGAACCGGCCAGATACGCACGCGGGAAGCCGCCGCACAGCCAGAGCGTTTCCCAGTTGTCCACGCCGGTTTCGGAAAGGTTAAAGCCCTGCAGTTCGATGAATTCCACCCTGCCGGCCAGCGTTTCCGAGGCCGATTTGATGATGTGCGGAGAAGCGCTGCCCAGGATGAGAAATCGTGCCTGGTTTTGAGGACGGTCCACCAAAACGCGCAGCACCTGGAAAAGCTCGGGCATGGCCTGGATTTCATCCAGAATCACCAGGCCGGTGAGGCTGCCCAACACCAGTTCCGGATTTTGCAGCCGGCGTTGATCTGGAACGGATTCAAGGTCGAAGAGGGTGGAAGGTGTTTGCCCAGCCAGCTGGCGGGCCAGGGTTGTTTTTCCGCACTGGCGCGCGCCCAGCAAAGCGGTGACCGGCGAGCGCCGGATGGCGGCTCTTAATCGGTTCAGGTAATCCGGTCGCTCAATCATAGCCTTATTATACCTTGAATTTTCGGAGTTTCAATCCGATATTTCAAGGTAATA
>CAYVOX010000025.1:0-30087 GCA_964453035.1 uncultured Anaerolineaceae bacterium | reverse complement strand
TACCACCGCGCCATGGGCATCGGCTCAGCGGTGTGGGATACGCTGCTGCGAGATTTGCAGCAGTTCGGCGCTACGCAGCTCGGCTCGGACGTGCTCGACAACGATCCTGAGAGCCTGGTTTTCGCCCAGCGCCGCGGATTCATGATTGCCGAGCACACCTGCAACTACCGGCTGGATCTCACAACCTTCGATGAGACCCCCTACCTGCACATCATAGCCGCGCTGGAGAAGGAAGGTATCCGCTTCTGCTCGCTGGCGGATTTTGAGGATACGCCGGCAACCCGCCGCAAACTCTATGATCTGAATGTGAGCTACGCGCACGAAAACCCCGGCCTGTCAGAGCCGATCACCTTCCCGGTTTTTGAGCAGTTTATCATCCATGCGCCGTGGTTTAGAAGGGAAGGGCAGTTGCTGGCAGTGGATGGCGACAGGTGGGTTGGAATGTGCGCCATCAGCCTTTCACCGGATGGGCTCACCGCGCGCAACCAGCACACCGGCGTGGTAACCGCTTACCGCGGCCGGAAGCTTGCCACCGCGCTCAAGGTGCTGGGGGCAGTGTATGCCCGCAATAACGGCGCAGAAGATCTTCTAACGGATAACAACCTGAGAAACGCGCCCATCCTGAAGATTAACCGCAAAATGGGCTACCTGCCGCAGCCCGGCAAATATACCCTGGTGCGAATGATGTAAGATCCAGATAGATTGTGACTTCTCTGTGAAAGATGTCCAAAGCTGGCGGGGAGCATCTCGATGACGGGGTGTGCCTTGCCAGTTTTTTATCGCTCAAGGCTGGTCGGCAACCTGGGCATCTCCCCCACCCCCAACACAGCACACGACTCCTACACCGACATAATCTCCTCAAGGACAGCAATCATATAGCGCACCTTTGGTAACCTGAATCTGACAGTATTCACAGTCGGGAGCCAATTGATAGTCTCCAAATCATTTATACAAGCTTGATATACCTGCGAGATGCGCCTTTACGCTGTAGTTAACCTCACGGGTACGGTGCCACTGTAATAATTCTCGGGGGGCAGGTGGATTTTTCCCCGCCCGGCGCCGGATACGCCATCCTCGGCTGCGGCGTGACCTTTGCGCTCAGGCTCGCGATGATCTCAGCTATAAATTTATCAGTTTCCTGGGGCAGATAATAATATTTCGCGTATTCCCAAGGCGTTTCCGGGTATGCGCAGCCTTTTTCAATGACGAATTGCCAGGGATGCGCCGTTCCCGTGTAATAACCTTTCAGGTTGTCAAATTCCTTCATTGGCTTCAAGAACAGGATGTATTCCTGGTTTCCGATGAGTGGCGAACCCTGCTCGATCTTTTTCGCTGCCTCGATCTCTTCTTTAGAAGGCGGATTGGTGGTTGGAGAGGTAATCAATCCTTCCGCCTGAACCACCTTGATCTGCGCCCCCACATCGACTGCGCCACCCACTTTAATGGTCTGCGTCACATCAAAGCCATAGATCTGCCCAATGCCGAACATTCTAGGGTCTGGCTTGCTGTAATCGTTCACATCCCGCGCCATATTGATAATATCTTCGCTGCCTGTTATGCGCCCGCGTACAATCAACTCCGATTTTAAGATCAAGCCCACCAGGGAGTATTCGGCGATATAACTTGCATTGCGATAGACTGTTGTTGGGGCTTTCTTAGGTAGAGTAGTATTACTTTGCGGGGTTGATATGGAAGCACATGAAACTAATAACGAACAAATCATTATCACTCGTAATATTTTGATTGCTATCCTAACAAAGATCATGACAATCTCCTTGTAACCTCAAGGGTATATCTGATTGACTAGACTTATGTCAATGCTTTGGGCAGTGAAGTAAATTTCCGGGTTGGGATTATTTCCCATTAGTGCGATTTCAGTGCTATCTACATGTCCGATATATTGAGCGTGTCCCAATTCGTGACCAGCGACTGCTTGACGCATGTTTGAATTGTTATATTCATAAAATGTATTTGCAAAAACATTTGATCCCGCTGAAACACCGCCTTCGCAAAACCAATCAGTATATCCACCTTTTCCGTCATCAAATGTATATGTGTCAATACTCGTTGTTCCATCAATATGATTGAAAAAATATATCATTGTTGGTGACACATTCCAATTGCTCAAAGCAGATTCGAACGCATATCGCCAGTTTGAATTGGGATTCTGAAGGTTGTCACCCCACCTGAAGGATATCCCAGTCAATGTTCCGATATCGTGCGCTAAACGACAAGGGGGGACAAAGGTTTCGGTAACCGGCTTGACAATTAACGGAAGGAATATTTTCATATTTTGTGGATTGACGGGATTGGCAGCGATTCCATCATTGAGAGTAAAATCATAATTGCTAAATAGAATAAGGAATAAACCAAATATCCAATAATAATTCCTTCTCATATCATTTTTTCCCTTTTCAATTTCGTTCTAAATCTATTCCAAAGCACTATTTGTTACGCTAAACTATATATGGAAATATATAAATACGAGTCGGTATTTGTCACCTAGATAAACTAAAAAGTATAATAACCTGGCAATTACCATCTGCAAGCAGAAACCGTATGACGTCGCACCTTTGCAGTCTCCCGACCACAAGCACTGTTTTAACCGTAGACCTCACAAGCTCAGCAAGTTATGAGACCTGCCGTAAACGACATGATTGCTGGAAATTACGCTTTCCCCGTCGGCAACCCCGGCATCTCCCCCACCCCCAGCGCAGCGCGCAAAGCCACCCGGTCATCCCAGGCGTACTCCGTCGTCCCAAAGCACATGGATTGCTCGTGCCCCTTCCCGCATGCCACCACCACATCCCCCGCCCGCGCCAACCGGCACGCCAGCCGCAGCGCCTCCCCCCGGTCAGCCACACGGAAAAAACTCTCTCCCTCCACCCCGCCCCTCAGCGCCGCCGCGCCCGCCATCTCCGCCAGAATGCCATCCAGCGATTCGGTGCGCGGGTCTTCAGCGGTGAGGATGGTGATATCCGCCAGGTCAACCGAAACCTCAGCCATCATGCGCCGTTTTTGCCGGTCGCGCAGCCCCGCAGAGCCGAAAACCGCAATCACCCGCCCGCGCGTCATGGCGCGAACGGCCTCCAGCGCCACCTTGAGGGCGTTGGGCGTGTGCGCAAAATCCACAATCGCGGTGAAAGGCTGGCCCACGTCAATGCGCTCCATGCGTCCGGGAACGCCTCTCACCCGCGCAATGCCCTCCCTGGCTTTCTCGGGCGTAATGCCCAGGCCCATCACGCACGCCCCAAGCGCCGCCAGGATGTTGGATACATTAAAAAGGCCAACCAGAGATGTTTCAACAGGTAAATCAAAGCTGGGTCCGTGCGCGGTGAAGCGCAGCCCGCTGGCATCCTGTGCAATTTCCCCGGCCCACAATGGCGCCGCATCCCTTTCCAGGCTATACGCAATTTTCGGGGTCGCGACCAGGTTGTTGAGATAATTGTAACTGCCGTCGTCGCGGTTCAACACCGCCAGGCGCGGGTTGCCCTGCGGCTTCTGGCGCGTGGCAGCCAGCGATGTGAACAGCCGCCCCTTGGCCGCGCGGTAGGCCTCGTAAGAGCCGTGGTAATCCAGGTGTTCGTGGGTGATGTTAGTCACCACGCCAATATCAAACTCGCAGGCGGTCACGCGGTGCTGCGCCAGCCCGTGCGAGGTCGATTCCAGCACCACGTGCGTCAACCCCGCCCTCACCATGCGGCTGAGGTAATGCTGCACTTCGGGAGCCTCGGGCGTGGTCACGTGGAAACCGGTATCTATCACCTCGTCGCCAATCACCGCGTTGACCGTTGATATCACGCCGGTCGCTTTGCCAGCTGCGAGCAGAATCTGGTAGATTAAGTTGGAGGTGGTCGTTTTGCCGTCCGTGCCGGTGACGCCGATCACCGTCAGCCGGCGGGCCGGGAAGCCGTAGAAAGCCGCCGCCAGGTAAGCCAGCGCCTCGCGGCTCTCAGCCACCTGGATGTACGGCACGCTCAATCCGCTGAGCGGCTGCGTGCCCACCACCGCCGCTGCGCCGTTCTTAACCGCCGCCGGGATGTAACGGTGACCATCCTCGCTGCCGCCGCTGAGCGCCACAAACAAATTCCCGGGAACAACCGCCCGGGAATCACTTACGATGCCGTTGACCGGTTCTGCGGGGATTTCTCCGGGGGCAATCACGCCTACCGGAATATCCGCGAACAGGCCCGTTAAATTGTGCAAATCGTCGCCTGCCATCGGCGCTGGTGTTTACAGGCTCTGCCGCAGGGCCTGCATCTGCCCCGCCACCGAGCCGTCCACCACGCGGTCGCCCACCCTCACCACCAGACCACCCAGAATCTTCGGGTCCACCCTGAAACTGATGGAGGCCCCTTCTTTCAGTTTGCCGAGCAGTTCACTCTTGACCACCACCTGCTCCTCCGCGGTGAGCGGCAGGGCGCTGGTCACTTCGGCAGCGGCGCCAGCCACATTCGCATCTTCCAGCACCATCACGCGCCCGGCTTTGACGCCCGAGAAGAACTCCTTCAACAGGGTGCGCTGGCGCTCCTGCGTGAGCGATTCTTGCACCAATTTTTGCGTGGCTGCCATCGAAAGCGCCACCACTTCCTGGCGTAGGCCAGCCAGAATTTGAACGCGCTCCTGCTCAAACTCAGCCATTTTCTGCTCGCGTACCTGGTTGGCTTCCTTCTCAGCCTCCGCCAGAATCTCTTTCTTAACCGCCTCAGCGCGCGAATCGGCTTCGCGCACAATCTCAGCAGCCTTCACGTTGGCTTCTTCCAGCAGGCGTTTGGCTTCATTTTCAGCATTGGCGCGCGCTTCGGAGGCAATGCGAGCGTCTTCCAGCCCCTGGGCAATCGAAAGCCGGCGTTTTTCAAGCATCTTGATCAGCGGCTTATAGACCCAGGCGCGCAGCACAATCAGGATGATCGCAAAGTTAGCGATCTGCAATAACAAGAAACCGAGGTTAAGTCCCAGTTTTTCCAAGGCGCACTCCTTTGATGATCTAAAGCACGAACAGCATCAAGAACGCGATCACCAGGCAGTAAATCGCGATCGCTTCTGAGAAGGCAATCCCAAGGATCATATTGGTTAACAGGTTGCCGTATGCGTCGGGGTTGCGCGCCATGCCCTCCAGGGCGCCTTGCACGCTCAAACCAATACCCACGCCAGCGCCAGCAGCGCCAATCATCGCCAGCCCTGCTCCAATAAATTTTGCCGCCATAATCAGGTCACCCGTCATTGTTTTTTCTCCTCGCTGTTTGGTCTCAAATAATAACTCAGTGCGCTTCGCCTTCGGCGTGTTCACCGCCGTGACCGCGCGTGGCTTGCGTCATAAACACCAGGGTTAGCATGGCAAACACAAAAGCCTGGATCAGACCGATAAAGAACTCGAACATGAAAATGAGAGAAGGCATGAAAACCGGCATCATCGCGCCGATTAACGCCACCAGCACCATCCCCGCGAACATATTGCCGAACAACCGGAAGGCAAACGAGAGAATTTTTGCAAATTCAGAGATGGTTTCCAGCAGGCCCACGGCAAAATCAATGAAGCCGAAGAACGGCTTTTTGAAGAGCGTGGTGGTGTTAAAGAACTTGGTGAAGTAGGCCATACCCTGCGTCTGCACGCCAATCACCTGGGTCATCACCACGGCAATCAACGCCAGGGCTGCGGTAAAGTTCAAATCAGTCGAAAGACCACGCAAGAAGGGGGTGAGGATGTAAGCCTTGTCGCCCTCGGCATGGCCGGGGAGCAGGTTGTACCACCCGCCGCCCAGGGATTGAATGTTATACCCTTCTTCCGAGTGATGCATGACGCCGATGGTTTCAAAACCCGGGATCAGCTTAGAAAGGTTGGCAACCAACACCAGCAGGAAAATGGTCGCAAACCAGGGGAAGATGCGCTTGGTCTGCTTGCCGGCGGTCGATTCTGCAAAGTTGTAGAGCGCCTCAACCGCGGCCTCCATGGCGCCAGAAATGCCCGAGGGGATCAGGCGCCCGCTGCGGGTTGCGTTGCGTACCGCCAGCGCCAACCCAATCAGCACCAGGTCCGCCACCACCATTGCCGTGAGCGTGTTGAAAAAGTAAAAATCGCCCAGCCCGGGAATGCTAAAGAGCGGCTCTTCGATAATCTTCTCAGCCGCCACCTGGATATGCGGTTGCACCGGCGCGGCAATGTTCACGCCAATGATGCCAAAGATGACACACAGGAGAATCAGCCAACGGTTGACGCCCCAGCGCCACTTAGACTTTTTTTCCAAGTTCAGCCTCCTGCGAACGGTCTTTTTGTGCAGCTGCGCCTGTTTTAATCCGTGAGACTGCCAGGCGCGAGATGATAAGCATCACCACCAATGATACCGGAATACTGGCTACCACCAGCCCTATGGTGAACCACGGGCGCGTCTGGAATTGTCCATCCAGGAAAAGGCCCAGAAAAACAGCCCCCAGAACGATGACCAGGGTGACGCATCCCACTTGCCCCACCAACCCGGCTAACGTCAGGTTGAGCCAGTATTGCTTGCGGGTCGGCTTGCCGGGATCATTATCGCTCATGCTGGCTTGATTCTATCAAAAGGGGGGAATCGTGTCAATTATTTCGACTGGTTAAGCCCAAATTAGCCAACTATTCGCATTAAAAAGACCTGTTGAGCTCACAGAACTCAACAGGTCTGGCACAATCAATGTCAACCTCTTAATACGTCACAAATCCAACTGCGGCAGCCTGGGCGATATCATACCAGGGCGCCAGGATGACACCCAGCACAATGACGCCGACCAGGCATGCAATCAGCGCGGTCTTCCAACCGGCGGTAACCGGCAGTGGCTTACTCTCATCTTCGGAGCGGTAGAGGTACATCACCTTGAGCACGGTGAGGTAGTAGTAAAGACCTATCACCGAGTTGACAATGCCCACCAGCGCCAGCCACACCCACCCATGCTGGATGGCTGCGCCAAACACCAGCAATTTACCGATGAAGCCCGCAAAAGGCGGGATCCCCGCCAGGGAGAGCAGCGAAATGAGCAAAGCCAGCGATAATCCCTGCGACCGGCGGCTCAAACCCGCATAAGCCGAGATTTCATCTGAACCCAAAGCGCGGCTGGCAATCGTCACCACGCCGAAGGCGGCCAGGTTGGTGAGCAGATAAGACATCAGGTAATACACCGAGCCGGTGATGCCCAGCTGAGCACCTGTGACCACGCCAATCAGGATATACCCGGCCTGGGCAATCGAGGAATACGCCAGCAGGCGCTTGATATTCTTCTGCGCCAGCGCCAGCAGGTTGCCCAGGAACATGCTCGCAGTCGCCAGGATGGCCAGCAGCGGACCCCAGATGGGCTCATAAGCCGGGAAAGCCACCAGCAGCAGGCGCAACAGCACCGCAAAGCCCGCCGCCTTGGAAGCCGTGGAAAGGAAGCCGGCAACCGGCGTGGGCGAACCTTCGTACACATCCGGCGCCCAGAAGTGGAAAGGCACCGCCGAAATTTTAAACGAGACCCCAACCAGCACCAGCATCATCACCACCGCAACCAGCAGCGGAGAAAGCTCGCCACTTGAGATGAACTGAACGATGGTATAGAGGTCAGTTGTGCCGCTGAAGCCGAAGAGAAAGCTGAAGCCAAACAGCATTACGGCAGAGGTCATGGCGCCGAACAGTAAATACTTGATGCCCGATTCAACTGATTTCTGGTCACGCGTTTTGAAACCCGCCAGCACATACAGTGGGATCGAGGTGGTTTCGATGGCCAGGTAGAGCATAATCAGGTCGGCGGAAGCCGCCATCAGGCTCATGCCCAGCGTGCTCACCACCATCAGCAGGTAAAACTCGCCGCGCTCGCCAGTGTTCTTGCCTTCCATGGCGAACAACGCCGTCAGACTGGCACCCACCAGGAATACCAGGCGAAAGACAAAGGAGGCCTGGTCCACGCGCAGCATGCCGCCCCAGATGCTTTGCGTATCCTCGACAGTTGGCATCACCAGCAGGCTGGCAGCGGCAATCACCATCAACCCCGCCGAGGTCACCCAACCCAGAACATAACGATTGGGCCGGTCGCGCAGGATGGCGTCCAGCACAAGGATCAGCCCGGCCAGCACCAGCAGGCCAATTTCGGGCAGGATCGGTAACAACATACTTCCAATATCCCCGGTCATGGCTCAGGCTCCTCCCAACAAAGCTAAGATGTAATTGACACCCGATTGCACCATCGGCACCATCAAAGACGGGAACCAGCCCAGCGCAACCATAATCACTGAAAGCAAACCGATGGCCACTTTATCCAGCACGGAGACGTCCGTCACCTGCTCGGCCAGCTCGGCGGGCATCTGTCCGAAGAACACGCGCCGCACAACCAGCAAAATATAGGCCGCGGTAATCACAATGCCCAGCGCGGCAACAATCGCCACCACAGGCTGTACTCGCCACGCCCCCATGAAGATGGGAAACTCAGCCACAAATCCTGAGAAGCCCGGCATACCCATCGAAACCAGGCCGCCGATGATGAAACCCACCGCCGCCCAGGGCATCTTCTTGAAGAACCCGCCCAGCTTGGAAAGGTCGCGGGTGTGAGCCCGGTCATAAACCATGCCCACCACAGCAAAGAAGAGACCCGTCATGACGCCGTGCGAGAACATTTGCATGCCAGCACCAAGCAAGCCCTCTTTGTTGAGCGTGGCAAAACCAATCATCACCAGCCCCATATGCGAAACAGACGAGAAGCCGATGACGTACTTGAAATCCGTCTGGATCATGGCGATGAACGCCCCGTAAACCACGTTGATGGTGCCCAGTACCAGGATCCACGGCGCCCAGTACTCAGCGCCACCCGGCAGCAGCATGATGCCCACCCGCAGGGCTGCAAAAGCGCCCACCTTCATTTCCACGCCAGCCAGCAGCATGGAGATGGCGGTCGGGGCAGCCACATGACCGTCCGGCGCCCAGGAGTGGAAGGGGAAGATGCCGCCAAGGATAGCAAACCCGAGAAAGACGAAGGGGAACCACAGGCGCTGCACTTCCAGCCCGATGCCCGCCTTTTCAAGCACGAGCATATCAAAACTATTCTTACCCGCCGCAAAGTAAATGGCCAGCGCACCAACCAGGGCAATCACCGAGCCGATGAAGAGGTAGAGCGTCAGCTTCATCCCACCGTATTCGCGCGTCTTGGGGTAGCCCCACATCACAATCATCAGGTACTTGGGGAAAACCGCCAGTTCAAAGAAGAAAAACAGCATAAACAGGTCCAGCGAGGCAAACACGCCGTAAACGCTGGCTGCCAGGAACATGAGGAATGAGAAAAACTCACGCTGGCGTTCCGGCACCTTCCACGAGACAATCACACCGCAGAATACCACCACGCCGGCCATTAAAACCAGCGGCGCGCTGATTCCATCCACGCCCACATGGTATGAAATGCCTAAAGCTGGCAGCCAGGGAACTTGCTCAATAAACTGGTAGCCCGCCTGGGCAACGTTATAGCTAAAGTAAACCACCACCGATACCACCAGGTCAATGATTGCCGCTCCCAGGGCCGTGCCGCGGATTAAGTCTTTCCGCTCAGCCGGAAGAAAGAGAATGGCAATGCCAGCCGCCAGGGGGATAAAGATGATGATGCTCAACAAGGGTAGTTGCATCCTTCACCTCGCCTTTAGAACAAGAGGCTAACAGCTTTGTTAATCATATCCAGCAGCCAGGCTGGCCAGATTCCCGTTACCAGCATCAAGGCCATCAACGGCGCCATCACCACCAGCTCGCGCAGGTTAATCTCGCTGACGTGACCCGCCATCTGCTCATTCAACGGACCGTGCAGCACCTTCAGCAGCGCCTTGAGCACGTATGCCCCGGTAAAGAACAGGCCAATCATGCTAAGGGTGGTTGCCAGGGTGAACACAGGCCATACCCCCCGCACCACCATGAACTCGGAGACAAACCCGCCCAGGCCGGGCAACCCCAGTGATGCCATGCTGGTAAACATCAATACCGTGCCGTAAATGGGCAGCTTGGCCCACAAACCACCGTACTCGTTCAAATTGCGGGTATGCGTGCGCTCGTAAATCACGCCAACCAGGAAGAACATCCCCGCCGCTGAGAGGCCATGGTTGAACATTTGCAGCACAGCACCGTTGACTGCGATGATTGCATTTTCCGTCTTGCCCATGTAGGCAGCGGCAGCGATGCCCAGCACCACGAATCCCATGTGATTGATGGAGGAGTAAGCCACCAGGCGCTTGAAGTCCGTCTGCGCGAAGGCGCTCAGAGCGCCAAAGATGATCGCCAGCGTGCCCAGCGCAGCCAGCCACCCGGCATATTGCTGCGCTTCGGCGGGGAAGAGAGGCAGCACCAGGCGCAGAAAACCGTAGGCGCCCAGCTTCAGCAGCACGCCCGCCAGGATCATCGAACCGGCGGTTGGCGCCTCGGTGTGAGCATCCGGCAGCCAGGTGTGGAAGGGCCAGACCGGCACTTTGATGGCAAACGCCACCACAAACGCCCAGAAAGCGATTGACTTGACCGTCTCAATCGGGATGCCAAACATAACGTCCGCTTTAAGGGTAGGCCAGGTCTGCACCAGCCGTGGGATATCAAACGTGCCGCTGGTCACGCCGATCATCTGGATGGCAAGCAGCATACCCAGCGACCCGCCGATGGTGTACAACATAAATTTTAATGAAGCGTAATTGCGGTTTACCGAACCCCACTGCGCAATCAGGAAGTACATCGGCACCAGCCCCACTTCCCAGAAGACGAAGAAAATCATCAGGTCCAGCGCCATGAACACACCCAGCATGCCCGTTTCCAGCAGCAGGAAGAGAATCATGTATGGCTTGACCCGCTCCGTTATGGAGAAGGATGCCAGCACTGCCAGGGGCGTGAGCAGCGTGGTGAGCAGCACCATCGGAAAAGAGATTCCGTCAATCCCCAGGTGATACGAAGATTGAATGGCCGCGTACCATTGCGCCAGTTCTTCAAACTGATACCCCGGCTTGCCGGCCTGGAACTGAGCAGCCACCACCAGGGTGAGCGCAAACGGCACCAGGCTGGCGCCAAATGTAAACCATCGCAGCAGCTTGACGCGCCCTGCGGGCAAGAACAGCAGAATGACTGCCCCCACGGTGGGCGCAAACAGGATCAGCGACAGCAGGTGATTTGAGAGAAATTCCATGCTCTGCTCCTGTCAGCCTTCAGGCCTGAAAGATGAAAAACAAGAATATGGCGCCAACCACGATGGCCGTGATCACAGCTGCCACCATGTATTGCTGCACCCTTCCGCTCTGGATGCCGCGCATTAACCCGCCCAGGCTGCGCGTCCCATCCGAAACCGCGTCACCGGTGCCGTTAACCACGGGAAGGTCAAACCAGTTGCGCAGCGCGCCGCCCAACCACAGTGCAATCTTCGCAATTCCGTGCAGAATGCCGTCAATGATGGCGCGGTCAATCAACTTATACGAGATCACCTCAGAAATCCACTTCGCCGGCCGGATGAAGATGAGATTGTAGAGTTCGTCAAAGTAATACTTGTTCTTCATCCAGGTGTAAACCGGCCCCAGCACCTTTTGCAGCGGGTCAGGCGCACCTGCCTTCACCTTGCCGTAAACCAGCCAGCCCAGATAGAGGCCGCCGAGAGAAACCACAATGGAAGTAATCAGAGGGATGATCGAATGAATTTCCGGTCCGCCGCGCTCTTCCACCAGCATCCCACCCACAAACTCCTGGAACCAGTTGGGAATGATGCCCCCGATCAGCGGGAAGCCGTGCGGAATGCCAACCCAGCCGGCTGCCACCGCAAACACCGCCAGGATCACCAGCGGCAAAGTCATCACCCAGCGATTCTCAGCAGCGTGCCCGGCAGCTTTGGTGCGCGCCTGCCCCAGGAAGGTCAGCGAAATCTGCCGCATGGTGTAGAACGCCGTCAGCAATGCTGAGAACGCCAACACGATGAAAACGACCAGGTGATGGTTGTTGAACGCGCCCGCCAGGATCTCATCCTTCGACCAGAAACCCGCTGTGACCACCGGGAAGCCAGAAAGCGCCAGCCCGCCGATGAGGAAAGTCCAGAAAGTCACCGGCATCTTTTTGCGCAGCCCGCCCATGTTGAACATATCCTGCGGGTCAACCTGCTCGCCGGTGTGCATCAGGCCGTGCTCCATGCCGTGGATGACCGAACCAGAACCGAGGAAAAGCAAGGCCTTGAAGAAGGCGTGGATCACCAGGTGGAAGGCTGCCGCCACGTAGGCGCCGATACCGAGCGCGGCAACCATGTAACCCAGCTGCGAAATGGTGGAATAAGCCAGCACACGCTTGATATCGTTCTGCGCCACCGCAATGGAGGCTGCGAAGATGGCAGTGAAAGCTCCAATGACCGCCATGACCGTCATTGTGGCCGTCAGGGGTTCGCCAGGCACCCAGCCCATGGAAGCCAGCGGGAAGAAGCGCAGCCCCAGGTAAATACCCGCCGAGACCATCGTGGCAGCATGGATCATCGCCGAAACCGGCGTTGGGCCTTCCATCGCATCCGGTAACCACACGTGCAGCGGGAACTGCGCGCTTTTACCAATTGTGCCGATGAAGAGCAGCAGGCCGATCAACCCCGCCCAGCTCATCCCCAGAATCCCAGACCCATGCATGAGAATCTCTTCATGGGTGAAGATTTCGCTGTAATTCAGGCTGCCCGTGAGGGTATAGAGCGCCGCCAGCCCCAGCAGCATAAACACATCCCCAACGCGCGTGGTGAGGAAAGCTTTCACCGCCGCATCCCGGGCGCTGGGTTTGGCATACCAGAAGCCAATCAGCAGATAGGAGCACAGCCCCATCACTTCCCAGCCGATGTAGAGCGTCAGCAGATTGTCGCTCACCACCAGGGTGAACATGGCAAACGCGAACAGGCTAATCATCGCGAAGAAACGCGCATACATCGGCTCAACCGAGGGCACGCGGTGCGCATGCCCGTGCGCATCGGTCACCGTTGCGCCGTGCGGCGGCAGGCCGGGGTGGTCGTGGTCGCCTTTGGGCTGCCCGTAGTTGTGATAGGCAACCGAGTAGATGAATATCATCAGAACAGTCCAGGCCACGAAGAAGAGGGTCACCGCGCTCAACGGGTCAATCTGCACGCCGATGGAGAGCGCCCCCTTGCCGGTGGGCAGCCAGGCGATAGCTGAGGCGAAAGGCTCTTTGGCCAGGTCGTGCGCGCCAATCGCCTGGAAGAAGATGATCATGCCCGCCAGCCAGGAGAGTCCCGCCGCGCCCAGCGCCAGCCAGTGACTGAGCGCGCGGTTGCGGTAGGTGAAGATGGTGATGAGCAGAAAAGCCAGCAAAGGCGGCAGGGGCACCAGCCAGATTAAGGTTTCAATATTCATAAATCCTCCCCGTTAGCCTTTCATCAGGTTGAGCTCTTCGGCAGCCACAGTTTCGCGTCGCCGGTAAGCTGAAATGATGAGCGCCAGGCCAACCGCTGCTTCAGCTGCGGCTGCCACAAAGACGATGGCTACAAAAGCCAGGCCGCGGGTGGGCTCCCCCATCTCCGGCGCGGCATAGAAGTAGCGCCAGAAGGCAATCAGGTTGATGTTGACCGCGTTAAGCATCAGTTCAACGCCCATCAGGATGGCAACCGCATTTTTACGGGCCAGCACGCCGAACAAACCAATGCAGAACAGGCCGGTCGAAACCACCAGGTACCAGTAGAGTGGGATCATGCTTTACCTCCCTTGCGCTCTACCGCCACGTAGATTGCCCCAATTAAGGCCGCCAGCAGCAGAACCGAAGCCACTTCAAACGGAATGACATATTTTTCGGGGTCCACCAGGTCGGCGCCCAGTTGCCTGGTCACATCCAGGCTGGGACTGGAACCGGGACCAAACAAAAACCCGGACCAGGTGGTGTAGAGGTAGAGCATGCCTCCCAGCAGCAGCAGGCAGGCCAGCGCAGCCACCCACCAGTTCTTAACCAGCTGTGTGCCGCTATCAGCCATCACACGGCGGGTGAGCATGACGGCAAAGATGATAAGAATGGCAATCGCGCCGATATACACAATAACCTGCACCACGGCGAAAAAGCTGGCCTCAAGCGAGGCAAAAATAACTGCCACGCCAAACAGGGTGAGGACAAGCCACAGGGCGGCATGCATCATGCGCCGCGCAGTGACCACCATCAAGGCCGACCCCAACGTGACAGCCGCGATAATGATAAAGAAAATCTGCATCAGACCCCTCCTTCCGACTGGGCAGGGGATTCCTCCGCCGCGTCACCGGGCGGTGGGTAATGCACCACCTCGCGCGGTTCAACTTTTCCGCGCCGTGATTCCATAATCTGCAATGCCACCAGCCACACCAGGATATTGGAAACCAGCAAAGCAGCCCAGCGGATGGCAAAATGTCCTTGCTGCGTACCCTTATCCACCAGAGCGATCATGATCAGAGCCGCCAGTGAGAGCGGTGTGAGCAGCTTCCAGTTCAAATTCATCATCTGGTCAATTCTAAAGCGCGGAAGCGTGAAGCGAATGACCAGGTTAAGGATATACACGATCCAGGTCTTGAGGAAGAACCACACAAAGCCCAGGATGGGATACTGTTCCGCGCCGGGACCGCGCCAGCCGCCCAAAAAGAGCGTGGTGAAGAGCAGCGCGATGGTGAAGGCGTGCAAAAAGTCGCCCACGAAGTAAAAGCCGAACTTAAGCCCGGAGTATTCCACATTGAAGCCCGCCACCAGCTCCGAGTCAGCCTCCAGCAGGTCAAACGGCGCCCGGCTGTTTTCAGCAATGGATGAAATAAAGAAGATGAGCGCCGGAATGGGCGCAATGACCAGGTACCACATCTCCTGCGCGCGCACAATTTCATTCAGCTTCATTGAGCCAGAGAGCATCACCGGCACCAGCAGAGCAATCACCATGGGCACTTCGTAAGAAACCAGTTGCGCCACCGCGCGGAATGCGCCGAGCAGTGAAAACTTGTTGTTCGAGCCCCATCCCGCCAGGATGATGCCCATCTCCGAAAGCCCACCCACCGCCACCAGGTAAAGCACGCCCACGTTCAAATCAGCGCCAAACCAGTTGATGCTGAACGGCACCACCGCCCAGATCATCATCACGCCCGCCACCGCCAGGATCGGCGCCAGCTGGTAAGGAATTTTATCCACGCCCGCAGGGGTGATAAATTCCTTGGTGAAGATTTTAAGCATGTCGGCGAAAGGCTGGATGATGCCAAAGGGGCCAAGCCGGTTAGGACCGAGCCGGTCCTGCACGCGCCCGCCAATCTTGCGCTCCACCCAGATGAGGAAAATCACCCAGAATAAGGAAAGCGCAGCCAGCACCGCCGCCCCCAGGATAAACAACACCAGTTGAACGGCGTCATCCGGCACGCCCCACCCGCGCAGCACGCCCATTAACCATACCAGTACAAAGGTGTATGGATCAGCCCAAAAAGAACCCATACTCAGCCTCCTATTGCCACTCTAAGGCGCCTTTGCGCCAGATGTAGAGCAAACCGCCCAGCAGGATCAGAATAAAGAGGATGGCCTCGCCCACCGCCCACAGCGTCATCTGGTTATAAGCCAGCGCCCAGGGGAATAAGAATATCGTTTCAACATCAAAAATAAGAAATACCAGCGCATAAATGTAATATTGAGCCTTGAACTGCACCCAGGTTTCACCCACGGTTTCAATCCCGCACTCATAAGGGGAGGTTTTAATGGGTGCTGGTTTTTTGGGTGATAAAAGCCCTGCGATGAGAATGGCCGCGGCTGGTAAGAGTAAGGAGATGAGCATGAAGATGCCCACGTACATCCAGTCACTCAGCATGGCGACGCTCCTTTAGAGCATGATGATAAATTTCTTCGTGCAACTTAGGACGTGTGATAATTTTATCACAAGTGAATGAATCGGGCAGAAATCACGCCAGGCGAGCTTGCCTCAATATTGGCGCGCCTCTTCCACCTCATCCGCGCAGCCCCTCACCCGTTTGCCGCCCTTTTCCCCGTTTTAGCGGGCTGTTTTTTACGGGCCGTCGCGGAATGGAAGCTCATCCACAACCCTGCGCCCCCAATTCCAGCCAGCAGCAATCCAACCCCCAGCCCCACCCAGATGGGACCGCCTAAAAACCCGAATACCTCAAATTGCATGGGCCGCGCCAACACAGGCAAACGCAGATCTCCCGGCCCATAGAGCCACAGCATGCCCTGCGCCAGTCCCGCCTCAAGCGGGGTCACTTGCCAGCGCAATGTCACCGGTCGCCCCAGCGCAGCGCTGAGCAGCAACCGGCTGCCCGGCTCAACTTGCGCGCCGGTCAACTCCAGCCGGGCCTCAATCTGGATGGCCTCTTGTGCCCAGTTTGTTCCAACCGGGGGTAAGTCAATCGAAATATTGTATTTTTCGCCGATGCGCAGCGCTTCCGGGTAGGTGAGGTCAAGCTGCGCAGGGAAGCCGGCTGCCAGTGCCTCCTCCGACCTGACCGGGATGGTCACCCGCGTGTCAACCGGGCGAATAAAGCTCCAGCCAAGCAGCATCACTGCGGCTGCCAGGCAAAGCCCCCCCATAACCCGAAGAATTGGTCGGTGCATGCAGTTATTATAACCGTCGTCCTGCCTGAAATGGAGCGAGGGCGGTCAGTTGCGACCACCCTCGCTTATAGGAGAAAAAGCCTGATTTAATCTATCCAGATTTCGACGTGTTCCCCATCTTTATCATCATCCACCAGAATGTGCATTGGCCCGTCTTTGGCAACCGCAGCATCCAGGTCTTCCATGAACATCGCCACCGATTGCGCCTGCTGCATGGATTGAAAATTTCCAAAGCGGCGCATCGCCCAGCGCAGCAGGCCGGTCGGGATGGGAAAACTCAATGCAATCACCCGCGGAAAGCTGCCGGCGCCCTGGTTGACGCGCAAATGGAACCAGCGCGCCTGGCGCACCTCCCAGCCGAACCACATCATCAGCACGCCCAGCGCCAGCGGGAAGAAAGACAGCCAGAATCCCCAGCCTAACCCCGCAGTTGTGTAGCCCTGCAGCATCCAACTGACCGAAGAGACGGTCAGCAGCAGCCCCAGCGCGAACGGCAGAAGCCACAGTTCCGACCGCGAGTGGTGTTTTTCTTCCGACTGACTGCGGGAGGGCTCCGTAACCGTCATTTCCGGTACCGGCAAAGGCTCTGCAACCGTTTCGGCAGCCTGAACCGCTTCTTCTTCAATCATCTCACCCGCATCCAGGCGGGAAAGCAAACGGGCAGCCTCATCCATAGAAAGCTCGCCGCGTTCCATGCGCTGTAAAACATTCAGGCGCTGATCGTGAAGGCTCATTATTAGCTCCGTTCCAACGCTTCAAGCAAGCGCGCAGCTTCTTCAGCGGTGATCTTTTTTTCCTGCAACATGCTCAATATCAGCAGACGCTCTTCCTCGCTCACGCCTGCTTTCACCGGGACTTTAGCAGCCGCGGGTGGCGCAGGTGGGGCAGGCGGCGCTGGCTCGGTGGTGATCAGGATTGACTTACGCGGGCGACCCACCGTGGGAATGGGCGGCATAGGAGGCACCATACCGTCGCGGCTCATTTGCCGCGTGCGCTCCTCCACGCGGTGCATGGCAGCTGCAATGCGCTCATCCGCCCGCCGCATGGCCTCTTCAACGTGACGGTTGACCCGCCGTGAAATATCTTCCGCATGGGTAAAGGCTTCTTCATCCTCAGAGGCTTCTCGCTCCTGTCGTGAGTCTTCCACATCTTGCCAGTGCTCTTCCAGGTTTTCCCTGGCAGAGGTAAAGCACTCCGATTCAGTCACCTCATCCGTCACCAGTACATCGCCGCCGGCCTGTAAATTGACCTTGGACGTGCCCTGTCCGAGCACAAACTGGTGCGCGCGCTGTTCCAGGCGCTGCTTGCCACCGGAAAGGCGCAGGCGAATGCCTTCTCCGCGGCTGAGGATATTGAACTCCGCCGAGGGTTCCTTGGGGAGGTAAACGTTGATATCCCCGCTCGCCCTCAGGTTGAGCATCTGCTGCCCGGTCTGGTCAAGGCTCAGGCACAGGTCTCCGCCTGCTTTCACGTCCGCATTACCGCCTGCCATTTGCAGGTCCACATCGCCGCCAACATTACTCATCGAAATTGACCCGTTCATAGCCGAAGCAATCATATCGCCGCCCACGCGGTGAATGGCAAACGCGCCAGTAACTCCCACCGCCACGCAATCCCCTCCGACGGTCGCAACTGCGACATCCAGCACGTCCTGCAGGGATAAGTCTCCACCCACCCGCTCCACCGCCAGCTTGCCGGTCAAACGGCGGATGTAGGCATCCCCGCCCACTCGCTCAACCTGGATGCTGGCGCCCTCTGGCACAAACAACTCGCCGTCATCCAGCAAACTGATGCGCATGATTTCGCCTTCCATCTGCACGGAAAGCGTACGGCGCGATTCGGTGAGCGGATAAACTTCTTTTTGCTCCCAACCCTGCAGAGCCAGGTCGCCGTGCGCTCTGACAAGGATGGTGACATTTTCATCAATCGAATAAGTTTTTTTATTCACGGTAACCTCCACCGGATTTAATTTAATTACCTTATTTACTTTAAATTATAATAGCATAGATTTACAATTTGTCAATATATACTTACAAAATTCTAAAGTAATTATCGGACTTTTTTGTGTTTAAAACAGCGCCAATCACACAGCGGCTGGCGCATTTAGCGCTATAATTAACGTGAGTTTGTGATAATGGGACTTATGTCAAACTGCGCGAAGCGCACTCCGTGTGTGAGGGAGCGTAGCGACTGAAGAGTCTCGTTTCTCGCAACAGGCGAGATGTTTTGCCGCCTGAATCCGGCTCAACCTGACACACCCTTAGTCTTACCTGGTTATCCCGAATCGACTTTACTTAACCTGCTGCACCCCAAATCTCATCTCAGGAGACATGCATGCCCACCCCCTACCCCGCCGAACCCTTCCGCATTAAGATGGTCGAGCCTATCCGGTTGATTACTCCACAGCATCGCCAGTTAGCCATGCAGCAGGCTGGTTACAACCTCTTCACGCTGCGCGCTGAAGATGTGTACATCGACCTGCTCACCGATTCAGGCACAGGCGCCATGAGCCATCATCAGTGGGCTGCCATGCTGGAAGGGGACGAATCCTATGCCGGCGCGCGCTCCTATTTTCGACTGGCTGAAGCCATGCGCCAGATTACGGGGTTTGAACACTTTGTGCCCACCCACCAGGGCCGCGCCGCCGAAAACATCCTCACCGGTGTGCTGGTGCGCCCGGGCATGTCAATCCCTTCTAATATGCACTTCGATACCACCGACGCCAACATTCGTGCCCGCGGGGGCAGACCAACCAACCTGGTGATTGACGAAGCCTTTGACCCCGCCGCCCAGATCCCCTTTAAGGGCAATATGGATTTGCAAAAACTGCACGATTTTATCCTTCGGACGGGAAAGGAAAACATTCCCTTCGGAACGATCACGGTCACCAACAACGCCGGAGGCGGGCAGCCCGTCTCGATGGCTAACATCCGCGCGGTAGCGCAAACTTACCACCAGTTCGGTATCCCCTTCTTCATCGATTGCTGCCGTTTTGCTGAAAACGCCTATTTCATCAAACTGCGCGAGGAAGGCTACGCTCAAAAATCAACCCTCGAGATAGCCCACGAGATGTTCTCCCTGGCCGATGGCGCCTTTATGAGCGCCAAAAAGGATGCCCTGGTTAATATCGGAGGCTTCCTGGCAATGCGTGATACCACACTCTATCAGCAGGTGTGCAACGAACTGATTCTGCGCGAAGGTTTTCCCACCTACGGCGGTCTGGCAGGGCGCGACCTGGAGGCTATGGCAGTTGGCCTGTGGGAGGGGTTAGATGAATCCTACCTGGCATACCGGCTGGGCCAAACCGCTTACCTGGCAAACCGTCTGTTGGATAGCGGCGTGCCCATCATTCAACCGCCGGGCGGGCATGCCATTTACGTGGACGCCGGATCCTTCCTGGCACACATTCCGCAGTCCCATTTCCCCGGGCAGGCGCTGGCTGCCGCTCTCTACCTGGAAGGCGGCATCCGCTCGGTGGAGATTGGCTCGGTCATGTTCGCCCAGCCAGACCCGGTGACCGGTGAGATGGTTTACCCGCGCCTGGAACTGGTGCGCCTGGCCATTCCGCGCCGCGTTTACACCCAGAGCCACCTGGATTATGTTGCCGATACGTTTGAAAAGCTCAAAGCCCGGGCGCAAACCCTGCGCGGTTACCGCATCACCTATGCCCCACCGCTGCTGCGCCACTTCACCGCCCAGTTTGAGCCGTTATAATTCCACCATAAAACAGGATCAGGCAACCTCTTTTAATGTTTGGCTTCGTTCCACAACGCGTCAAGCTCGGCGAGGGTCATCTCATCGAGCTTTTTACCCAACTGGCGCGCTCTTTCTTCAATGTGGGCAAAACGTCGCCTGAATTTAAGATTCGTTCCGCGTAGGGCACTCTCGGGATCCACCTTGAGCCAGCGCGACAGGTTGACGATGATGAACAGCACATCCCCAATCTCCTCAACCTGGTTTTCGGGTGTTTGCGCGGAACGCACCTCGCCTAATTCCTCGCTGATTTTATCCCAGACGCCCTGGATGGACTCCCACTCAAAACCCACCCGTGCCGCCCGCTCCGATAGCTCCATCGCCTGCGAGAGCGCCGGCAATTCCTGTGGGATGCCGTCCAGCAAGCCTTTCTGAGCAGCTTCCCCCCTGGCTTTACGTTCCTCGCCCTTGATTTGCTCCCAATTCTTGAGCACATCTCTCACGCCGCCCACCTCAACCTCGCCAAACACGTGGGGATGCCGGCGTACCAGCTTGCGCGTAATCGCCTGGAGCACCTCCGCCATGCTGAACTCGCCCTCCTCGACGGCAATTTGTGCGTGCAGCACAATCTGCAGCAACAGGTCACCCAGCTCTTCGCGCATTCCTTCCACCGATTCTGAATCAATAGCGCCCAGGGTTTCATAAGTTTCCTCTAGCAGGTAACGCCGCAGGCTGGCGTGCGTCTGCTGGCGGTCCCACGGGCAGCCATCCGGCGCGCGCAGGCGAGCCACAATCTCCTGAAAGCGCTCAAAAGAAGTATCGCTACCCAGGGGCGGCAGGTAGAGCACGCTGAGCAGCCCAATTTTACGGCTGCGGTCAATTTCATACAGCTTCAGGTCTTCAACCTTCTGGCGGGATGTTCCGGCAGCGTGCACCAGCCGCACAGGGTGCTCATCCGGATAAACCTGCTCCAGCGCAGATTTAACCTCGGCTGCAACCTGGCGGTTGTAAATCTGCGCCACCAGCGCGGGCTGATCCGGAGGGAAGGACGGGGTGTGCAACCGGCCCAATTCAAGCGCATCCACCAGTGCCAGGTGGGGGAACGGGTCCAGCCCCAGCGCCGAGCAAACCGGCTCGATGAAGCTCAACCCCTCGATGACCCGCACAGGGATGCCCAGCGCCTTTGCCTGGCGGGCAATCTCGGGGCCGGTGGATTCAGCGATGAAAGGATGCCCGGGAACGGCGTAGGTGATGCCCTCCGGGCGCTGGCCCAGTTCTAACACGCGGCGGGTGATTTGAGCATAAACCTCCTCAAAGCTCTCACCGTTTTCGTACAACTCGTCAAAGGAAATCACCTCAAGGTGGGGCGGGAAGCTTTCCACACAGGGATGCTGCCGCGTGCGTAGCGCCACCTGCTTGATGCTGTTCAACCACTCCCAGCCCTGGCGCGTCATCTGCCCGGCTTCGCCAGGCCCCAACCCCAACAAAGTGATGCCAGCTTTTTTGGTCATGCTCATCCTTCCCATCCTCTCAGGGTGCAATCTGCCTGTTATTTTACCCGAAACCCCCCGTAAAATCACAAAGCCCCCGCAAATTCCCGGGGGCTTGATGATGGCAGGCCAGCGGAAAGACCGCCGGCAAAAGGAGTGATCGTATCTCTAGCGCTTGGTGTAGGTTGGGGCCTTGCGAGCGCGCTTGAGACCGGGCTTCTTGCGTTCCTTGATGCGGGGATCGCGGGTGAGCAGGCCATCTTTGCGCAGCAGGGGCACCAGTTCGCCGTTCATTTTTGCCAGGGCGCGTGCCAATCCCAGTTGAATGGAATCGGTTTGACCGGTCACGCCGCCGCCGCTGACCTTTACGGTCACGTCGTAGGTGTTGTGTTCCTGGCCAATGGCACGGAAGGGGGCATAAATGGCTTCAATATCGCCCAGGCGCGGGAAGTAGGCTTCAATCGGCTTATCGTTGACCACGAAATTGCCGCTTCCGCCCATCACGCGCACGCGGGCTGTGCTTTCCTTGCGGCGACCAATACCTTCGTAATATTGAACAGACATATCTTCTGCTCCTTTAAGCTACCGGCTGCGGTTCTTGCGCAGCATGCGGATGTTCATTGCCGTCGTAGATTTTTAGCTTCTTGATGAGGCGGCGGCCCAGCTTATTGTGAGGCAGCATGCCCCACACCGCAGCACGAATCACGCGGTCCGGGTGGATTTGCAACTGGTCGCGCAGCGAGACGGTTTTCAGACCGCCCGGGTAATGCGAATGGTGGTAGTAGAACTTGGTGTCCATTCGCTTGTTAGTGAGACTGAGCTGGCTGGCGTTAATCACCACCACGTAATCGCCAACGTCCAAACCGGGGGTATAGGTGGGCTTGTTCTTGCCCATAAGGTGGGCGGCGATAATCGTCGCCAGGCGGCCCAAACCCTGTTCCTGAGCATCCACCAGAACCCATTTACTTTCGATTTTACCTTTCGGGACGAAAGTCTTTTCCACTGTCATCCTCTCCATTCCGTTCAACTTTCAACTGTTTTTGAGTTATTCTCGCTGTAGAGCACTTCTTTAAGGGTTAGTCCCTGCGCCGGAGCCAGGCCCGGCGCAAGGGGAAAGGCAGCCTGCACACCTTGCGCTAACGTTTCTAAAGCCAGCCGGCCCTGCCCAACCTGCACCTGCAGATAAACCATCCGCCGAACCATGTGGTAGAGGAACGCATTGGCGGTAACCGTGAAGCGGTAACCTCCATCATGTTCCTGCCACTCAGCCCGGAAAACCTCCCGTACGGTACTGCTGCCCGGTTGAGGAGGTGTTCCAAACGCGGCATAATCATGCCTGCCTATGAGCAATTGGGCGGCCTGCTGCAAAAGGGTTAGCTTCACTTCAGGCCAAACTCGCCAGGCAAAACGCTCCCATACAGGGTGGCGTTCGCTCTGGCAGTACACCTGGTAATGGTACGTGCGGGCGCAAGCGTCGTAGCGGGGATGAAAATCCACCGGCGCGACCCGAACGCTCTGCACCGCCATATCCCCCGGAAGATATGCGTTCAACGCTTGACCCAATTCCTGAGGGGAATGAGGCCAATCCAAATCGAACGCAACCACCTGGCCGGAGGCGTGCACACCGCTGTCAGTCCGTCCTGCAGAGAGTATTGCCCTTCCCTGCCAGTTCAGGCGGGTGAGGGCTGATTCAAACTCTCCCTGGACGGAGCGGGCATTGGCTTGCCGCTGAAAACCCTTATATTCCGTGCCGTCGTAGGCGAGAATAACTTGGTAACGTGCCATCCCAAACCGGTTTCCCGGCAGGATTAATCTTCCACTAACTCCAGCACGACCATTTCGGCGGCATCACCCAACCGAGGTCCAAGCCGGAACATCCGCGTATATCCGCCATTGCGGTTTGCAAAGCGCGGGCCAATATCATCAAATAATTTCTTGACCAGTTCTGCATCACCCATACGGGCAGCAGCCAGGCGGCGGGCGTTCACTTTCTGAATGTCGCTGCCCTTGCTGCTGTTGCGCGCCAGGGTAATCAGGCGTTCCGCGTCGCCGCGGATGGCCAGGGCCTTGGTGCGGGTGGTTTGAATACGCTCATGTTGGAAGAGCTGGTTTATCAGCGTCTTACGCAACCCAATGCGCTGGTCTTTTGTTCGACTTAATCTGTATCCTGCAACCTGATGTCGCATCTTTCTTACTCCGTTGGTTTTTCGTCGCGCAGGTAGCCTTTTTCTTGCATCTTCTGGCGCAATTCATCCAGGCTCTTCTCACCGAAATTGCGGATCGACATCACCGCTTCATCGCCTTTTTCCAGCAGTTCGAGCACATCGCCCACGGTGGTGATGCCGGTGCGCTTCAGCGAATTGAACACCCGCACAGAAAGATCCAGGTTTTCAATTGGCGTCTCAGCGGCTTCACTCGTCAGGCGGCTGCCGGTCACTTCCTTCTCCCCAGTCATCACCAGCGTTTCTTCGCTGATGCCGGAGATGAAGCGCAGGTGCTCGATCAGGATCTTGGAGGAGGCGCCCAGCGCCTGTTCAGGGGTGATGGTGCCGTCGGTCCATATCTCCAGGATGAGCTTGTCGTAGGCGGTGGACTGTCCAACGCGGGCGGAGGCAACCGACCAGTTGACGCGCTTGATGGGGCTGAAGATAGCATCCACCGGCAGTTCACCGATGGGCAGATGCCCCGAGCGGTCATTGGCCGGTGAGTAACCGCGGCCACGTTCTACCGTCATTTCAATCTCGAGGCGGGTTTTGGGATCATCAACCGTGAAGAGGAACAAATCAGGGTTCATAATCTCAACTTCCGCCGGAGCCTGAATATCGCCGGCTGTGACTTCGCCCTCACCGCGCACTTCCAGGCGCAGGTGAGCACTTTCAACGTCGTGCAGCACCAGGCGCAGTTGCTTAATCTGCAGGCTGACCTGGATGACGTCTTCCCGCACGCCGGGGATGTCGCTGAACTCGTGCAGCACATCCACAATGCGCAGTGAAGTCACGGCGGCGCCGTCAAGGGATGAGTAGAGCACGCGCCGCAGGGCGTTGCCCAGGGTCACCCCGTACCCTCTTTCCAGAGGGCTGATAACGAACTTGCCATAGTTGCGAGCTTCGGCTTCTCGTTCAACCTTAGGCGTTACGAAATTACTTAGTGTCGTCACTCCAAAGCCTTTCCCGGATGCACCTTTTTTAACCGCGCACCGGATAGTTCGGCATTAGCGCGAATAGTACTCGACGATCAGCTGTTCGTTCAGATTTCCATCGATCTCTGAGCGATCCGGCTGGCGTAAGACGCGCCCCGAGAAGTTCTTCAGGTCGCGATCTAACCACGTAGCGCAGGTGCGCTTTTCTGAAATGTCGGGCAATTCCTTGTAGAACGGGTCCTTGCGCGAACCTTCCCGCACTTCCAGCTTATCGCCGGGGCGAAGCAGCATGGAGGGGATATCGGTGCGTACGCCGTTGACCAGGAAGTGACCGTGGGTCACCATCTGGCGAGCCTGCGCGCGGTTTTCGGCCAGGCCCATGCGGAACACGACATTATCGAGCCGCAGTTCGAGGGTCAACAACAGGTTGAAGCCAGTCAAACCGCGGGTGCGGCGCGCGTAGCTGAAGTAGCGGCGGAACTGGCGTTCCAGCACGCCGTAAACCCGGCGGGCCTTCTGCTTTGCGCGCAGCTGGCGGGCATAATCAGAAATTCTCTCGCTGCTGCGTCCCTGGTTCGATTTGCCGTGCTGGCCGGGTGCAAACCCGCGCTTGTCAAACGAACACTTGGGGCTGAAGCACCGGGCGCCCTTCAAAAACAATTTTTCACCTTCTCGCCGGCAGAGTCTGCATACCGGACCTATATATTTTGCCATTTCGTTCCCTCTCCTTTACACGCGGCGTTTCTTGGGGGGCCGGCAGCCGTTGTGCGGAACCGGGGTGATATCCGAGATAGACCGCACCTTGATGCCCATCGATTGCACAGCGCGAATGGCCGATTCACGTCCCGGGCCGGGGCCCTTGATGATTAATTCGACATCCTGCAGACCCATCGCCATAGCGGCTTTCATGGCCTGCTCCGCTGCAAGGCGGGCGGCAAAGGGCGTGCTCTTGCGAGAGCCCTTGAAGCCAGCCGAACCGGCGCTTCCCCAGCACACGGCGTTACCCTGATTATCAGTCACGGTAACAATCGTGTTGTTGAAAGACGCGTACACGTGCACCTGTCCGCTGGACAGCGTGCGTTTGACTTTGCGTACCGTAGTGCTGCTACGGCGCGTTTGGCGTACGTTTTGTGCCATAGATCCTTCCTATCAACCTCACAAATGTGGGCGCTAAACAACCCGGCGCAAACCTTCCCATGCAGGCAGCCGCGGGGGAGGGACCCCGTTCCTGCACGGCGCAGGATGAGAACCAGGTTATTTCTTTGCAGCCCCGCGACGGCGACCGCGACCGGCAACGGTTTTCTTGGGACCCTTGCGCGTGCGTGAGTTGGTGCGAGTCCGCTGGCCCCGCGCCGGCAAATTGCGGCGGTGGCGCAGACCACGGTAGCAACCGATCTCGATCAACCGTTTGATGTTCATCTGCACCTCGCGGCGCAGGTCACCTTCAACTTTATAATTCTTGGCAATGTACTCGCGCAGCAGGTTGACCTCTGATTCGGTCAAATCCTTCACGCGCGTATCCGGACTCACCCTGGTCGCAGCCAGGATGGTGTGGGACCGGGCAGGGCCAATCCCATACAGATAGTTCAATGCAACTTCAACCCGCTTATTCCGTGGTAGATCGACGCCTTCAATACGAGCCATATTCTTTACCCTTGTCGCTGTTTGTGCTTAGGATTTTCGCAAATCACATACAATAAACCACGCCGCTTGACAATTTTGCATTTGGCGCAGCGCTTGCGAATGGATGGTAAAACTTTCATGATTTGCTCCTTCTTTCAACCCGGTGGATTTTTCCTGCCCGGGTTTGATTTCAATAAATTCTTGCGGCACCCTCGCAACTCCAGCTTCAAGCGCCAAAGTTGCAATTATACCGAAACTCCCTAAAGCTGTCTAGGGCCAACAATTTGAGCCGGCGCTGTGCCATCTGGCAGCAGCGTGAGGATTTGCGGCCCATTTTCGGTGACCGCCACGCTGTGCTCAAAATGCGCCGTGAGCGATCCATCCAGGCTGACCACCGTCCACTCGTCAGGGGTGACGCGCGTCTGGTTGGTGCCCACTAAAACCATCGGTTCCAGCGCGATGGTCATCCCGTTGCGCAGCAGCAGGCCGCGCCCGGGGATGCCGTAATTAGGTACCGAGGGGCCTTCATGCATCGCGCGCCCCACGCCGTGTCCCGTGTACTCACGCACTACGTGCAGTCCGCGGCTTTCCACGGCGTTCTGGATAGCGTTGGAGATATCTCCAACGTGGTTTCCAGACACCATCTTGGCAATTCCAACGTACAGCGAAAGCTCGGTCACTTCCAGCAGCTTGCGCGCGGCGGCAGAAATTTCTCCAACGCCCGCCGTAAACGCCGAATCGGCCACAAAGCCTTCAAACACCGTTCCGCAATCCACCGTGACGATATCCCCCTCCTTCAGCTTGCGCTTGCCAGGGATACCATGCACCAATTCTTCATTGACGCTCACGCAGGTGCTGGCAGGGTAGGGATAGGCGCCTGGATATTTGTAGAACGGCGAGTACACCCCGTGCTTCTTCAGCACTTCTTCCGCGGCTGCGTTCACATCCGCGGTCGTGGCACCCGGGCGGATGGCAGCGTGCGCTGCAGCCAGCGCCTGAGCGTTGATGATACCAGCCTGGCGCATGATTTGAAGCTCCGCCGGGCTTTTAAGGGTGATTTGCCGGTCCCAGGCCATCGAACGCTACAGCCCTTTTTGGATTGCCGCCATCAGTTGCTCTGTCACCTTTTCGATCGGCTGAGTGCCGTCAATTTCGGCCAGGAGCCCCTGAGCGCGGTAGTACGCGATGAGGGGAGAAGTCTGTTCAAGGTAAACCCGGATGCGGTTTTCCACCGTAGCGGGTTTGTCGTCTTCCCTCTGGTAAAGTTCAGAACCGTCGTCGTCGCAGATGCCCGCGACAGCTGGCGGATTGAATTTCTCATGGTAGATGTGCCCCTGGGCGCGGCATGTCCAGCGCCCGCTCAGGCGCTCGATGAGCACCTGGGCCGGGACAGAGATGTATGGAACGCAGTGCACATGCTGATTCCCTCTGGCCAGCATCTCAGCCAGCGCATTGGCCTGCGCAGGCGTGCGCGGAAAGCCATCCAGCAGGGCACCGTTAGCGCAATCCGGGCGGCTCAACCGCTCCGCTATCATCCTGATTGTAACGTCATCCGGCACCAGTTCACCGCGGTTCATGTAACCCTGAGCCAGTTGGCCGAGTTCGGTTTGCTTTTTCAGGTTCTCGCGGAAGATATCTCCCGACGAAATGTGCACCAGGTGCAGCGTTTCGGAGATAATCTCAGCCTGGGTACCTTTACCGGCCCCAGGCGGGCCGAGCAGGACGATATACGTGGGCATCGCGGTTATCCCTTGATCAGGCTTTCGTCGTAACCGTGCAGCTTCAGTTCGGTTTCGATGATGTTGAAGGTATCGCGCACCACGCCGACGACGATGAGCAAGCCAGCCGAGGAGATGAGCAGCAATCCAGCGCCGCTTCCCACACCGGGTAGCACCGAGCCGAGGATATACGGCAGCACCGCCACAAACCCGAGGAAGAATGCCCCGGGCAGGGTGATGCGCCGCTGCACCTTGGTGAGGTACTTCTGGGTCAGCTCGCCGCGGATGACACCCGGGATCTGCGCGCCTTGCTTCTTGAGGTTATCGCCGTAGTTTTGCTGGGCGAAGAGCACATCAGTGTAGAAGAAAGTGAACAGCACCACGGTGACAAAGTACATCAGCGAGTACCACAGGTTCTGACCGCTAAACGTGTTGTAGATTCCCAGCGCCAGGCTGGCCACCCATTCGGTTTCGGAACCGGTGAAGTAGCTGGCGATGATGGCCGGGAAGGTCAGGAACGACTGCGCGAAGATGAGCGGGATCATGCCGGCCATGTTGACCATGAGCGGCAGGTTGCTCTTGACCGGCATGGACATACGGTTGCCCATTCGCCGGCCGGGGAACAAGACCGGTACGTTACGCCGTCCTTGCTGCACAAAGATGATAGCAAAGATGGTCAGCACCAGGATCAGGAGGATCAGCAGCAGCAGCCACCAGCCGTTGACCTGGTCAGCCAGGATGGAGCCCATGTAGCTGGGCATGCGCGAAACGATACCGGCAAAGATAATCAGCGAAAGACCCTGGTTCGGAATACCATATTCCGAAATCAGCTGCCCCAACCAAATGCCAAACATTGTGCCCGCCACCATGCTTGCCAGCGTTGCCAGGGTAGGCAGAAGCGCCTCCCCAGTAAAGCCGTAGTATTTGAGCACCTGCTGTCCGGCAAAGGAGCTGAAGATGTTAATCTGGCCGATAGCCGAGAGAATCGCCATGGGGATGGTGAGCAGCACCGTCCAGCGTTCCATCAACTTCTGACCTTCGCGCGGGTTATCCTTGATGCGACGCTCCAACGCCGGGATGATGGGCACCAGCAGCTGGATGATAATCTGCGCCGTGATGTAAGGGTACACACCCATGGCGAGGATGGAGAAGTTGGAGATTGTTCCACCCGAAAGCAAGTCAAGCAAGTTTACCAGCGTTCCACCCGGGCCACCTGCAGTTGCGAGACTTGCCAGCACCGTACGATCGATCCCCGGTACGGGCACGTTCGCTGCCAGCCGGTAGAGCACCAGCAGGAAGAACGTGATGAGCAATTTCTTACGAATATCTTCAGATTTCCAAAGGTAGCGCCAAGCTGACCGCTTCATGCGTGGTCTCCTTAGATAATTTCTACACTGCCGCCAGCGGCCTCAATTTTGGCGCGGGCGCCTTTTGTGATGCGCTGCACGCGCACTTTGAGCGCAACCGACACCTCGCCCCGCCCCAGGATGACAACCGGATGGGCAGGCTTGGCCAGAAGGTTGGCTTCAGCCAGGGTTTGAGGGTTGATCTCAGCGCCGGCTTCAAAGCGGGCCAGCTGGTCCAGGTTGACTTCGTTAAACGACACCTGGTTCGGCGGGGTGAAGCCTTCACCGCGGATGAACGGCAGGCGCCGGTAAAACGGCAGGTTGCCGCCCTGGCGGTAGAGGTGGCCGCCCTCGCCCGTGCGGGAACCCTGGCCCTTGGTGCCGCGACCGGCCGTCTTGCCCTGGCCCGCGCCGCTTCCGTGGCCAACCCGCTTGCGATTCTTTTTGGCGCCTAGATTGGGCATTAAATCGTTGATTTTCATCGTTAAACCTGCTTTTCTACTCGGATTCTTCAATCCGAACCAGATGATTGACGAGCGAGAGCATCCCTCGCAGCGC
>CAYVOX010000024.1:0-30556 GCA_964453035.1 uncultured Anaerolineaceae bacterium | reverse complement strand
CCAGACTTAACTTCTTTTTCAAGGTTTTTTCCTCTCTTCCTTTTTAAAAATTTTCATATCATTATATAGTCGGCGATTACCATAATCAATATGACAAATGTCAGAGGGTTGGTGTAACATTCTTTGTTGGTGTAATATTCTTTATGGTCGCCAAACCTTAGGAGAACCCAGTAATAAACCGAATAGATGCTGGCTTACCTCCGACGCAAGTTCTGGAGAGCACCCGGTAATTTCTAACATTCGTTAAACCATAAAGATAGTCTCGAGGGTGTGCTGCACCACGTCAAACAACGAGGAAGAAACCGATCCTCAAGAATAACCAGATTATTCCTCACCAACCCAATGGACAGATATCGCAGGTCGCCTTTCCAATGTTAAAGAAAAAATTGGTGTAATTGTGGTGCAGTTTTGTAAAAACATGGTGCAGTTAATGGATTTTATGGACACCAAGCACCATATATGGTGGTCGAAAGAACCATTAACCACCACATATACGTATTGGACACCCGGGTTCAAGCTGTGGATCAAGATGTTGTGGGTTCGACCCCCATCAGCCACCCAATTTTCCAGACGTTTTAACACATCAGAAAAACCTCACCCGGAGACGTATAGGTGAGGTTTTTATTTCAAACAGCCAAGAAAAGCAACTTTTGATTTATCGATTAGACGGGAATAGGTTTGCGCACTTGAAGAAAGAAATCAAGTTCCTCACCGGTGTATTTTTGTTTTCCTTCGTACGCTTCGAAGGAGACGCACATGCTTATCTGTGGGATAAGGTTAACTTCTTCGGTTTCCAGTTGGATGGGTTCGGAGGTGAGCGCATGGACGCGTTGCGCAATTTTTGCCACGACGCTCTCAGCAGGGATGTTCTCAAGCATGAGACCGAATTCGTTGTTACCGAGGTAAGCCAGGGTATCACTCTCCCGCTTATGCTGAAGTAGTCGGTCAGCAATTACTTTTAAGACCTTCCCCTGATCCTTCAGGCCAAGCTCTTCATGCCTAAAGGCTTTCTCATCTATGCTGATGAGGAGCACAACCAGTTTGGCGTGGTACCTTCGGGCGTAGGCAAGAGAGCGTTGAAGTTGTTCTCCAAAAAAGAAGCGGTTAGGGAGACCTGTGGTAGGGTCATACAACGCAAAGTATCGGGGTTGATCTTGAGCCCAGGTGAATCTTTCGGGCGTTGGGATGGATTGGGTAATCTGCTGGCTGAGTGAGGAGAGCATTTGGGGGAGGTGCGCAACACGAATTTCAGTATTCTGGCGAATAGTGTGAATCAAGCCTTTCGCCTGGTCGGAGATTTCGGAGGAGGTGAGGATGACGATGCCGATATCGTATTTTTTAACCAGGTCGGGAATGTCACTGACCATGCCTAAAACCAGACAACCATTTATCCACATCCCTCTGCGACGCAAAGTGGCATCATCTACCACACCGACGATATTAAACAGATACCTGAATTCACCGCGTTTAAGAAGCCATACAGCCGTGTTGAAATCATCTCCCAGGCCGACGATAAGCACATTTTCACCGACGCCGTGCGTGTATGAATGCCGCTGAAGCCAGCGGCTGGCGATAGATGTCAGGGTGCGTGACCGAAACCGGGTGATGAGAAAACCAATCTGGGCGAAAAGACCAATGGCCAAAATCATCACGATGGGTAAGGTTTCAAGGTCAATCCAGCGTAAGATTGAATTGATGTAATTGAGAAGCAAGATCACAAAGGTAACGGAGGTGCTGGAGAGGACGAGTTTAGCTGCATCTTCGGTTGTCGCTGATGACCAAAGGATCCTGTTTAGTCCGGTAAGCGAGTTGACGCTGCTAAACAAGCAGGCAATGAACACAGCAAAAATACCGAGTTGGTAAATCCCCCAGTTCAGCGGCATTTGCAGGCGCCAGAGAAACCCGATGGCAGTTACAGCAAGGAGCGAAGTCACCAGGTCAATGAAGAACCAACTGACGTAGTGATGAAAAAAACCTGAAATTGGTCCAAAGAAGAGCACCCCTTCGGGAATTTTTGCCCTGGCAATCTGAGGGACGAAGATGGCAATCGTCCAAAAGATGATATCAAAATCCGTTGTAATGGATTGGTTGCGAACATATAACTGGTCAAGGCGTAATTTATCCGGCAGGATGTTTTTGATATAATCCTCGACAACATTTCCATGCTGGATCCGATGTTCCTCGTCATGGTACAGAACGCTGGCAGGGCTGGTAATGCCGGGTCTGACGGAGAGAATCTCAGCGCGGATATCCTTAGGCCATTTATTGGCAATGCCAACGTCTTCCGGGCGAGGGCCGACCAGGCTCATTTGCCCGATAAGCACATTCCAGAGTTGGGGGAGCTCATTGATTTTTGTATCGCGCAACCACTGCCCGATAGGTGTGATGCGGTCGTCACCATCACAGGTGACTGGCGGCCCCTGATAGCTACTGGGACGCTCAAACATTGTTCTAAATTTGAGCATTTTGAACGGTTGCCCATACCTGCCCATCCTTCTACACCAAAAGAGGATGGGACCGTCGGAATCGCGCCTGATGAGAAACGCCACCAGCAAAAACAGCGGCATCAGGAGTACTATTCCTAAAAACGAAACCACAATGTCGATGCTTCGCTTGGCAACCCGATTGATTTTCCAGCTAAATGAGGTTCTTTCCGTGGGGTAAATCGCTGCTTCCATAATTTCACTCTGTTCAGATTGAATTTTTCAAGGCTAACTCCAATAAAGGGATAAAAATTTCTAAAGATATTTTATGTAAATAACCTTAAGCCATCTGCGGTTATTCAATGGGAGGAGTAATTTTTTCCAGCCACTCTTCGCGCCAGAACAGGTGGCAGGCGCGGTCGCACTGGCCAAAAACGGGAGTGCCCTTACACAGTACACCCTGGAGCAGCACGACCCCTTTTGCTTTTTTTACTTTGTAATCGCGCTCGTCCAGAAAACGGTGAACGGGTTGAAGGACGCGTTGCGTTGTCCCGCAATACTCAGCCATATATGGCAGAAAAGCACAGCCTTTCAATTCACTCCAGGGATCCAAGGTGGCACGAATCTTATCCTCTGATTGCACACAAACCCAATCACCGGCTGCCAGGGAGGTATGGGATGAAACGGGATTTTGAGCGGTAGTGAGGGAATTATAGCGGTTGTGCCAACCCTTCCAAGACCGGTAGAGTCGTTTGAGCCAGCGCTTGACGTAATAATTCCAGGGAACAGCAAGGGTACGCTTGATGCGGCGCATGAGGGTTTGGTTAGGAATTGGTGCACTTCCTTCGGACATATTTGGCACACAAGGAATCTGGCAACCGGACAGACGAGTCACTTTTCTCTCCATAGGTTTTCACAAGGTTCCAGAGGTTTCAAGGAGCCTGGCTTTTTCATCGGTAATGAAGTTAGGCCACTCCTGGTTCTTGATGGATTGTTTGCCCATCAGATGGAAGCGTAACATTCCTTCAGCTTTGGTGAATGTACAGCTCTGAGGAAATTTCCGCGCAAGGAATTGAAGCAGCGCAAACGACCAGTGATTAACCAAAGGCTTCACAAAGGGATGGAAGCACACCCTTTGCCGCACCGGCATGGGAATGATACTCATCCGGATTTTAAACTCATCAACACTAGGCGGGGCATCCAGTGAATGCAATCCAAAGAAAATGCCATTGACGCCGGGGCGAGCAAGGAAGCTCATGCTGGTTTTGAAAAACAGCACATTGTTGACGTGTTGATTGAGACAATCGCTGCGGCTGGCTGCATAAGGAACGTAGATTTTATCCTCAACCCGGGCAGTTATTTGCGCAGCGCCCAAAGCACCGTCACAAACGGCAGCCCAGGCTTCAAAGTCTGGAAGGTTGCTTGCAGCCAGACATAAATTCTTCCACTGGGCGGCGGTCATGCAGGTCTGGCGTCCCTGGCGAGACATCGTGTCCTGTTGAAGTTTCCAGCCCTCATCAGCCAGGCGTTCAAACGGAATGCGCTCAACCGTGAAGAAATTCGATCCTTTCTTGACGCCGTTGCGCGCCTGCGGGCGCAGCAATTCCAGGCTGTAGGGATTATGCAAGACCACATGGTAGCTCACCATGCCTTCGGCAGCGGTTATGGGCGTGGAATAGCGTAAGCCGATAGCACGGCTACCAGTCATGAGTGTATTGAGTTCAGCCTCAGAGGGAGTGATCAACCAGTGATACGGGAAGGCTTGAAAGACACTTGGTCCGGCGTTATACCACCATGAACTCGGGGATTTTTGGATTTGAAATCCCTGGCGGCGGAGCCATTCCAGATAGGTTTCAGTACTCATTTTTTCCCTCTTTTCTTGATTGATGGAAGCAGGTCATTCTTGATCAAGGAAAGCCAACCAGGTGAATGAAAACTGGTATCTCAGAATGTAATAGACCAGCTTGGTATATTCTTCGCGAACGTAACTCAATGAGGCTGAGTCTTTCCACCAATCAGCAATGAAAGGCGTGTGTTCAAACGGAACCGGAGCCATGAGCGCCGTAAAGTTTTGACCGAGGATGAAGTGGATTGTCCATCTGCTCCTGCGCATGTGATGAGGGTCACTGACCACTATGACGGAATAAATTTTCCCTGAGTTGTTTTGAAGCCAGGATTTTAGCAGCAGTGTTTCGTCAAAGGTACTTTTGACTTCCGCGTCATCAATGAGGATAGCTTCGGGTGGAACCCCTCGGCTGAGCGCCAGTTCTCTGCCGTGTTGACCGTGATAATATCCGTGGAACTTGCACCAACCACCGGTGAAGAAAATATACCTGGCGAAGCCTCGCTTGTAGAGCTCAATCGCATATTCGGTTCGATAATCCTCACCTGCAATGACATGAATCACATCAACCGGGCGAAGATCTTCTTCAAAAAGCAGGTAATTGCCGATAGCCTGAAGAATCTGCCTGTAGAAAAGCAGGATCGAGATTGCGACGAGAACAGAAATTAGAAGGAAATGGATGAAAAGTTTTCTTGACTTTATCAGTTTACTAAAAGAAGACGGCATGAGGCCTTTATGGTTGGAAGTTCGTGGTGCCTAAGCGTTTTGATGGGAAGATAAAAGGCTGCGAAAGAGATTCTCGAAGATCTGGGCTGCGGCTTGCGGAGAATGATGCTCAAGCGCCCAGATTCTGCCATTTTCACCCATCTTGCGGCGTAATTCGGAGTCTTTCTTGAGAGTCAGAATAGCCTGAGCCAGTTCGGATGGGTCTTCTGGCGGCACGCACAGCCCAGCATGGGATTGCTGGATAATATTCCAGGCTTCACATCCCTCGTCAACACTGATGACCAGAGGGCGGCTGGAGGCCAAAATGGACCAGATTTTGGATGGGATTGAGTCGAAGCCAATCCCCTTCTTGAGGATTACTAGAGACACGGCAGCACTTGCCAGAACCTGAGGGAGTCTCTCTCTCGGCTGGAAAGGGAGAAAGCGCACGTTGGATAACTGGCGTGTTTCGACCTCTTTCTCAAGTTGGTTTCGCCCTGAACCGTCACCAACAAACAAAAAGAGCACATCGGGTTGAGAGGTGATATTTTGAGCAGCGGTAAGAATCGTCTCGAGCCCCTGGGAAAGACCCAGGTTGCCGGCATAGAGTACGATGAATTGCCCTGAGAGACCGTTTTCAACGATGAACGGCGTGTCTTTGGCAAGAGGTTGAATGAGGTCGGTATCAACCCAGTCATGAACGACTGAGATTTTTGAATCAGGGACACCCAGGCGGCGCATAGCTGGTCGGAAGGATTCGGTGATGATGCGGACAAGAGAAGCACGCTCCAGGCAGAAGCGTTCCAGAGCGGTGACGGCAGCGATGACCGCTTTGTTTTTGAAGATTCCCAGGCGAATGCCGACATCGGGGTAGACATCATAAACAGAGAAAATTGAGGGCTTGCGGCGCAGCGCGCATAAAATGGCAAAAGGCAACCACACCCACAGAGCAGGATTGGCAACAAAAGCCACATCGTAATGTTTTGAGAGACCTGCCCAGGTTGCTCCAATTTGATAACAAGCGAACTGAAGCAGGCGACCTGGAAAACTAGACCGTTTGAGAGAGGGAACCCTGATTCGGATGATTTCCTGATTTGATTGGGTTGAGTATTGAATAAATTTTCCCCGAAACGACTGAGGGACTTCGCCCGATGGATAATGGGGAACGGTGGTCAGAATGACGATATGATGACCGCGTTGCGCCAGTTCATGACTCAACATGGTGAAAAGCGGGGCGCTGGGTCCAAGGTCAGGGGCGAAGTGCGGAACAATCATAAGGATTTTCAAGGGGGCACCGGTGCCGGTGGAGGAATGCGAAAAGAAGACATCGCTCATTGTCCCTCCGAACCTGGTAAAGGATCTTTCTGTACCAGGGGCAGGTCGGGAAAAATGAGCCTGACTAGCTTCTCAACAACCACGTCTGAGCGGAAGTCGTGTCCAATTCTGAGGTTTGCCTGCCCCATTTGCTCTCTGAGGGCGGGGTCGAGCGCCAGAGTCTCGATGGCATCGGCCAGAGCGGCACTATCCTGACCGGGAACGAGAAAACCGTTCACGCCATCCTTAACCAGTTCTGAGATCGTGCGAATTCTTGTGGAGATGACTGGAACACCGGCATGCATGGCTTCAATCAAAACGCCCGGGTGTCCTTCTGTATCAAAGAAGGTGGGCAGGATAAGAACATCGTATTGTGCAATGATTCGGGTTGCCATTTTTGTTTCGGCAATACCCATGTGCCTGACGCCTGGAATTGTTTCAATCCCCTTGAGAAATTCGTCGTGAACGTTATCGTGAATGGGGCCGTAAAAATCACATGCAACGGCAAGTGCACCGCGCTGTTGAAGCAGCCTTAGGGCATCCAGCAATACCAGCGGGCCCTTGCGAAGGGTAATGTGTGCAATGAAAATCAATCGGCATTCTGAGGTGGGTGGGTGTGTAGGAAAAACTAAGGATTGGTGTGGCCTGCATCCGGGCAGATACATGACATTTGTGCAGCCTGCCTTGAGAAGCCAATCCGTGAGATACTTCGTCTGAGCCAGGACACCGTTGGTTGACTTCAGTACTTTAAGCATAAGTACTTTGACGAGTTTCCCGCGGGATTCCATAAAGAGGTCTAAGCCCGAGCCGACCGGTTTGAGGTAAAAAGGCTTGCGATTGATGCGCGCCTGTAAGAGTAAGAGCGGAATCAGGATAAAGGCAAATAAGTCATTGGCAAAAGCCAGGATTGCGTCGCTTTCTCGCAATTCCTTCTGGTATTGCGCCAATATTCTGAACATCCTCTGGACTTTTTCGAGGTTGAAACCGGTCATTTTTTTCTTCACATCCCTTCTGGGGGATGTATTGATGACGGTCACCTGGATTTGTGGGTAACTTTTAAACTCATTGAGCATGGCTTCAAGAGTGACGGGAGACCCTCCGATGGGGGGAGGGAGGGGGCCAATAATCAACATTTTTTTTGACTGATCCGAAGGCGATTGATGATCCATGAGAATTTTGGCTGATTACCTGAAGATTTTAGACCTGCGAGTGAACACATCTACAACCGTGAGACCCCCGGTGTGATTGTAGGTGTGCGTACCTTCAATTCCGGGCTCCCAATCAGGCTGGATTGAGGCAACTTTTTTCTCCTTATAATCAGTTTCGGTAAGGCAGCATATTTCGTTGATGTTGATACTGCTGCCATAATGTTTCTGGCAGTTCTGTGATGGGCGGTAGAGCTTTCCGTTGTGGTGGAATATTTGACCGGCTGGTCTGGCGTTTGTCATATCCCCTACGATTGGATTGAGCGGGTGGGAATACCACCTGGTGGTCAACAGGGTTTCAGCGAAAAAGAGGTGCAATTCCACATCGGGAAAGATAGCGGGGTGCTCTCGGATGCCAGTGAACAACCACCAGCGATTATTGAAAAAGAACAATGTGGAATCTACCGCGCTGACATTTTCCATCAATGTCATTTTGAACTGCCACCGATAGGGAAATTCGATGCATTCGTAGAGGTCAATGCTTTTATTGGTGGAGGATTCAGGCACCATGAAATAAGCGCCGTCAACCGAAAAGACGCATGGATAGGAGAGATGGTAAGCCTTTTCAAGAACTGGGTGCGATGCAGTTGGTGATTGCTGAGAGTCCAGCTCGAGAACCGAAAGGCGGCCTTTATTCTGGTGGTAATCAAATTCCTCGATAAAAATATACGATTGACCGTTGTTTTGTACGATGAATGGATCAGCCCAGAAGCAACCTTTGGGAGGAAGCAGCCTGTGATCAGCCTTGAACTTGAAGGAGGGTTCATTCTGACGGTTTAGAGCCAGGGTCCAGTGATCTCGATGCCAGAGCCTGAAAAGGACTTCCCGCACAACACGCGTGAAAAAGGTGAGAGAACCTGCCATTGCCTGCCTGTTGGTGGGGAAGTGACACCATTTCTTTTGAGGCCCTGTGGAACCGCCCTGGAAATGCTGAGCCAGGAAGGTCTCTTCGCCGACGTGTTGAAGGTGAGCAACCTGGCGCGCCAGGAACGAGGAGGCGAGCCAAAAGAGCTTATTGCGGGCGCGAGCTGGAGAAAACATGTGCGTTGAGCAGCAGGTGCGGTAAAGAGCAAATCCATTCGGAACCAGGGCTGAGAACATGAGGAGTTCTACGGAGGTTGGAGCGGGGTGGTTGAGCACTTCATAGAAAGCGTTAAATTTGCCGGCTTTCTGAGCGTGGCTGCCGAACCGAAAGCTCCAGACGCCGAATTTTGCCAGCGATTGAAAATGGATTGCCTGGAAGTTTTCACCGAGCTCGACCAGGATATCCAGGTGCTCATCAAGCAGGCGTTGTTCATCCGACTTGGATAGGGCTTCATAAGTGGTTCTAATAACTGGAATGCTCTCGGACAGAATGGTCAGCGGCTGGAGTTCTTCAGCGCAGGATCCGCGAAGGAATAATCTGTGGTCAACGCGTGAGAAGAGGCGAAAAAGCAAGCCCGGTTGGGAGTCTAATTTCTGTGAGGAGGATTGGACGAGAACGACAGCCGAGATTTCGACGGCCTCCAAGCAGGTCAGTGCATCCAGGGCGCGTATTTTCCAGGCCTGGATGAACATCGAATCAAGGAGAAGGCCTATTCGTAGGTTTATCTTAACCGGCATGTTTGAAGTCATGAATCTAATCTGGAGGAGAGCTTATGAAATTTGAGAATTGGGATTGGTGCCATTAAGGTATTCCTCAATATTCGTGTAGCCATCCTTGTCTGTATCCAGGGGGCCATCCGCGGGGTTGGAGGAATTAAAATTGTAGAGTTTTTCCCAGTCATCGGGCATGCCATCCTTATCAGTATCTTTGACGGCAGTTCCTGCGGGGAGGGTAGGCCAACCGCCGACATCGGATGGATCGTCAACCCTGCGGGGAATCAGATTGATAACGTCATTAACCACGCGGATATCAACAGGATCCCGGCGCACATATTCTATTCCCAGCGAGTCGAGCCCGATGTTGGCACCAGAATCTGCCAGAACCTGGTTGTATGCATCGAGTGCACTTGTTGTAGTGATGGGAGGCGCAGAAATGTGATTGGCAACAATCCACTGCCTTGCATCGGGTTTAACGACCAGGGCTTCATCGAGTGTGTCAGATGGGCGGGTTGGGGTGATATTGCCCTGAACGAAGAGCTTGATGCCTAGCCCGGATTCGCTTGAGGGGCTGATGAGGTATTCATAATTGCCGGGTGTCATGATATAGCGGTTGCCGACCACATTGACAGAGATCGCCCCATACCCGTCATTGATAGGAATGGGGGTGTAGCCGGAATCGAAGATGAGATTGTTTACGGTATCCACAACACCGCCAGTTTGAATCAGCGGATTCCTCTGCACGTTGTGAACAAATAAATTGTGATGAACCGAGATGTTTCCGCTGCCTTCGCTGCCCAGTAGTAGCCCCATGCTGTGACATCCCTTGGTGTGCAGGCTGCAATCCAGGCCTTCGGAAATGATATTCCACTGGAAAGTGATATCGTGAGCGTTGTACCAGGTGGAAGCTACTTCATCAATAGCCCAGCTGAAGGAACAGTGATCGATCATCACATTGTATGCACCGAGGATTTCGATGGCGTCTCCATTGCTTGATACAGTTTTTGGGGGTCCCGGTCGCGACCGGATGTAGCGGACAATGACATCATGCGTGGTGATGATAAGAGCGCTATTGGTGTTGATGGGATTGTTTTTGAGGGTAATGCCACCGCCGGGTGCGGTTTGACCGGCGATGGTGATATAAGGCTTGCGAATCACCAGGGCGCTGGTGAGTTCAATGGTACCAGCCACGCGAAACACAACGATGCGCGGTCCATCCGTATCTATTGCAGTCCTCAAACTTCCTGGTCCGTCGTTGTTGAGGTTGGTCACCTCCAGGATTTTCCCTCCCCGACCTCCAAGGGTCTCGTGTCCAAAACCCTCTGCACCTGGAAAGGCAACTGCAGGTTTGAGGATGACGGGTTGATAAATGGTGTATGGGGGCGTCTCGATGGATGCATTGGACTGCTTAAGACCGATTCCTTCGAAGAGGGACATATTCCCCAATAGAAGGATGAGGAAGCAAAGGATAAAAAACATTACAACGATTCTGCGCAACCAGGTTTTCATGCCATTCTCTTTTGTATTAATCCAGAAGGAACAGGCAAATTCTCAGGATAGGCAGGTCACCTACTGAGGGGCGAATTTCTTGTGATTGCATTTGAGGTATTAGTGATATGAGGGAGTCCGGGTTGGCCTTGCCCAGGAAATGATTTTGCTGGCGCAGCCTGTTCGGTGAAAGCGGCTGCGCTGATAGCAATCATACTGATGAAGAACCAGGTTGGTTTAGTGTACTCCCAGGTGAGCGATTGGACGCCGATAATCCAGGTCGCCAGGATGGTAAGCCAGAGTGCGGACTCGGGTTGGGGTTGCCGTAGGATCTGGAGGATAACGCTTACAAGCAAGCCGAGAAAAATGAGAAACCCAACAACGCCCAACTCCGTCAGAATGGAGAGGAAGGTGTTATGGGTGAAGGCACCAAGCTGGTCTGGCGCGGATAAAGAACCGCTGCCGATTCCCAGAAGGGGATGTTCCGCAAAAATTTGAAGGCATTTTTGCCAGAGTTCCATCCGCCCACCAAGATCTCCGGAGGCGATCGAAGAGCCGATGGTTCCGAGCCTTTGGAGCGTTTCGATGGGGACGAGGGATTGCCCGATCAATAAAGCTAATATCAGAACTGCGAAACAAAGAAAACGGTAAACAAGCCTGACCCGGTTGAGCGAGCCGATGATATAAAGTGCTGCGGGAATAATAGTGAAAATTGCGGTGCGGCTTGCGGTGAGGATGAGCGCAAAAAAGGCGGCAGGAATAAAGAAAATGTAGGTCGCTTTAAGAAGGTTTGAGTGGCTGTTATCTCGCTCGGATAGGGCGAGGTACCAGGCGACAGGAAAACACAACGAAAGGATAAGCGCTAACTCAACCGCATTTTGTCCCCCCCCTGAGTACCTTCCGTATTCCCACTCAGAAATCAACTGGCCGGAGATATAATTGCTGAAGGTGCTCGCGACGGTCAGAAAGGTGCCTATGAGAAAAGCAACTAAGGCGTAACGGTAGAGTTTCTCGCTGTCGAGTAAATCCCAGAGCATCCAAATTTGAATTGCCATCTGGAGATACGTTCTGACGCGCCCAAAAGTAAGTTCAAAATCGACCGTCCATAACAGGCTGGCGACGTTAAAGAGCAGAAAGATAAAGATGAAGATATGCGAAGTTCTGAAGGTGCGGAGGCGATTCTGTAAAAGGACTGAGACAGCCCAAAAACCAGCTGCGACCAGGCCGATGATCCGCGAAATCGACCCCAGTGATCCAAAGGAGAGGGCGTTTTCCCAGGGGATGGTGAAAATGAAAAACAGGGCAAAAATCTGAGCCAGCTTGCGAATCATGGTTTTTCTGATAATAACAGGTTGAGGTACTGCTCAACAACAAATCCAGCCTCGTAGGGTCGCCAACACTCCGCGGGCTGGTAGGTACGAGGGCTGTCAAGGGTTTGGAGAATGGCTGAAGCCAGGCTTTTCTGGTCACCAACCGGCACCAGCCTGCCGTATGCACCGTCCTTAAGAATCTGGCGAGGGCCGCTGTGACAATCGGTGGAGACGATGGGGGCACCGCAGTAAAGCGCCTCAACTAACACAGTAGGTAAACCCTCCCATTGCGAGGAGAGCACGAAGACGGCGGCGTGCTTCATGTATGGATAGGGGTTGTGGACAAAACCTGGCAGGCTGACGTCTTTTTCCACCCCAAGGTTGGCAACTAGCGAAAGGAGGATGCTTCGATCGGAGCCATCACCCAAAATGAGCAGCCGGGCAGGGCGTGTACGGTGAATTTCCGCAAAGGCTTTGATGAGCAAGGGAAAATCTTTCTGCGCGGTGAGGCGTCCGACGGAAAGCAGCACAGGAGGTTGACCGGGAGCGAACCAGTCGTGCTCCAGATTCTCGCTTGTTTTGGCAACCATTTGGTTGGTGATGATAGGATTAGCCACAATGGTGATTTTCTCGCGTGGGATGCCGCCATTTTGCAGATCTTCGGCGACGCCATAAGAGACGGCGATGATTTTATCAGCCATCGGATAAAACCATCTCTTAAGGGTTGGAAAAATGGCTTTGGTCCAGAGGGGATAGGTTTGCCGGTGACCTGTGGTGGTGTTGTGTTCGCTGAGAATGAGTCGGAAAGGGACGCCTGAAATCTTTTTAGCCCAGACGGCAATGATATTGGCATGCAGCCCGGTCAGAACTGCCGCGGGACGTTCTTGGCGGAGGTAGCGAACGAGGGCAGGCAGACTGCGAACGGACCGACCGGATTTGACGTGGGATGTGTTGAGTTCAACCAGGTTGACTGAAACCGGAATTTGGGACATGAAGGCGCCTTCGCATTGCGCCAGAACGAAATCCACTTGGCAGCCCCGGCTGGCAAATTCATCCGCCAGGTTCAGCATGACCCGTTCAGCGCCACCTCCGACGAGCGTCGGCAGAAAGATGGCGATTTTTTTGTTAACAAGGTCGGTAATCATGATTTACGGCTCGAATTTTTCTCTGGTGTGAAAAATCATCTTCCCCCGGTTGATGAGGGTTTGACGCTGTCGAGAGGAAAGTCCCAACAAAAAAACTGACCTAGATATGATGACGACACTCACAGTCGCGGAAAGGATAAAGATACCCCAGTCTGCCAGGGTGTGCCAATCGCTGGTTGGAAGGTATCCATCCAGAGAACTAGCGCACAGATAGAAGGCAATGGTCACCAGAGCGGGTCGAATAATAGATCTGGCCTGTGATGAGAGGCTGATTCCCAGCTTATTGCCGACCAGGATGGGAAAAGCTGCGGTTAAGATAAGCCTTCCGGTCATAATCCCGAGTAAAACTCCGACAATACCCATTTTGTAAAAATAAACCAGGAGACACGCTGCGATGATTGATACTCCAACAGAAGCTGCGCCGAATATCACTTTCTTTTTAAGGTCTAGAGTGAGGTCAATCACATTGGCGTCGTTTCTGATGAAAACAAACTGAGTGATGGAAATGACCACCAGGAGATTTGCCAGGTAACCGATGAAGTGCTGTTCGCCAACCCACAGGCCAATAAAGGTGCGGTTCCAAAGTAGAATCGTAGAACCCAGCACAGTGATAATCAGCCAGGAGAAAGCCATGATTTCGCCTCGCACACGGGTGGCGCGAACCAAATCACCTGAACTGATGATGCCACTGAGACCGGGGAGAATGCCAAAAACCATCATGGCGATGACGGTGATTAATGTCTCGGGTGCATATTTTGACAGGGTCAGAGGGGTTACAGATTCAACCGAATTGAGCAGGCCAAGCACCACAACATCCGAGGAGACCATCAGGTTCATAATTAAGTTCCAGGCGATGAACCAACCGCTGAGGCCGAGAAACTTCCCCACCACTTGCCTGGATGGTCTGGCAACACCAAACCAGGGAGCATACAGCTTGACCACCTTGAGATAGAACAGGATTTGACATACCGTTGCCAGCAGGGCGGCAAAAGCCACGCCAATGATCCCTGTGTTTAAGTAGAGCGCAAACCAGGTGAAACCCCCGCCCAGAAAGACAAGCGCAGTAGCCAGCCCCATGCGCTTGTAACCTTTGTTTTCACCCTCAAGTACAGCCTGGGGTATGGCCATGAGGGTGAAGGCAATGAGGTTTATCACGAGGATGGCACAGGCAGCGCGGATAATCCAGACAGAAGGTTCTGGCGCACCCATCCAATAGGGGATGAACCAGGAAATCAGCGCGCCAAGAATAGCCAGCATCGGAAGGAAAAGAGCGAGGACAGTCAGTGTAGAGCCGATAAAGGTGCGCTTCAGGTCGTAATCGGTGGAATTCTGCTCTTTAGCCAGAACGAATTTGAGTGCCTGGGTTGGACGTCCGCTGGCTGGCGACATATAGCCGATAAAGCGGAGAAGAATCTGCCAGGCGCCGTAATAAAAAGTTCCCAGGCCGGCTACCATGAATGGCGTGATGATAAATGCCACCACCAGTTTGGCGGAATAATCCAAAGCCGATGCCAGGGCGTTCAGGAAGGCTTTGCTGGTGAGGCTGGAATCTTTAAAGATTCGGGGGATAGATTTGATAAACTGGGCCATAATTGGGGGCACTGGACAGCGAATCGTTTGCGGTTTGACCTTGCCGTTTTTCAATCGGTGCTAGAACCTGAGTGACCACTTCGGCTGGCGTGAGGGGACCAGTGTCTATCCTGACTACCTGAAGCGATGAATTCCGGCGAGCCATCTGGGTGACCAGAAAATCATAGATGCGCCTGAACCTGGCAAGAAAATCACAGAACTCGGAATCCGGTGCATCTTTCATCACATGGTATGATTTTCGGGTGTGAACCCGGGAGGATAAGACCTCATCGCTGGCGTCGAGCCAGATAAGTAAATCCAACATGTGAGACCAACGCATAAAGGTGGCTTCCCACCATTCTGAAAGGCGGTGAGGTTTCAGGTTTTCGGGGCCGAATTCTGCCAGGGCTGCCATGAGGAAAATAGGACCCTGGTCGAGCAGCATGGTCTGACAGTGAAGGGCTTCTTTTTTTGCAAGCAAATCGGGCCAACCATTCAGGATAGCCATCCAGGCTAATTCTCGCCTGGTCGCAAACCGGTCATCCGGCGATGCCTTCCGTAGGGCAGCAGGAATGAGTGGGAGAACATTTTTGATGAAAAAGGGCAGGTTTGAAAAACTTCGAACCTGCGGTAGCTCTTCGTATTTGATGGAGGGGAGGGTGTTGCGAAGTGCCTGGCTAAGGGTAGTTTTACCAGCGCCAGCCGGTCCGATGACTTCGATGAGATAATTTATTTCCCCGTGCTTTGTTCGCACCGTCACGTTATATATTCTCCCAGATAAGCGCTTTGACCTGGGTTAGGACAGCTTCCAGAGGGGCACTGGCGTCGATCACGTGCGCTGAGGTGCGTGACCAATCCACTTCCCAGATCTCGGTTGACCGCGGCCTAACGGTCTTTTCAAGTTCATCTCGTTTCCGCTGAACGGCAATATCGGGGGGCACGCGCAATACAATGAGTAAATCGGGAGGGGAAATTTTTCGGTAGAAGCTCTCCTCCAGGTTCATCAGTGAACTGAGCAGCCAGTTGCGCGTTATGCCTGAGGTCATGCGGGAGGCTTGAGGACCGTCCATGAATTTGACCTCATCAAGCGGAAAGCGGTCGAGGATGGCCACCTCACCCTTTGCGGAGAGGCGGCGGGCACGCTTGCTGGTGAGGTAGCGGTCACGCGCAGTGCAGACTTCACGGAAGAGCCAGGGGTAACCGGGGAAGATAATCGCTTCAGGATCTTTGGTGTAACTAACTTCAGCGCGTTGATAGGGATAAAGGCCAAGCTTGCGACCGATCTTTAAAATTCCCCGCACCACCAGGGTGAGGAATGAGGGTTGAGGTTTGCCCATATGAAATTTCCGTACAGCAAATTCACTGCCCAGCCAGCGGTGAATAGCCTCCACCAGGGTCGTCTTGCCCGCACCATCTCCGCCCACGACCGCGATGACCGCGCCGCCGGTTTGCAGATGCTTGCCAAGATAACGGCGGAGGATGCGGCGCTTGATCGGAATGGAAAATCGGCGAAAAACCTTCAAGCCTGCATCCACCCCAAGGGAATGACGGGCGTAAGGGGCGAGGCTGTTCACTAATTTCTGACCTACACGAAGCCTGTCCAAGAGGGAGGCGTTGTGCTTGAGCAGATCATAGCAAGAGTAGAACACCAGGGGGTCAATAACCTTAAGATGGCGAGACAGCGCCTCATCAAGAACTGACATGGAAATGTGGTTTTGGAGGTAATTCAATTCATTTTGTTCGGATGGTGAGAGGTGACCGTGACCGAGAAGGATTGAATCCCAGGTGAAATGCTTGATGACCATGCGAACCACAAAGAGGAGCATTTCGAATTCAGGGGAGGCTACCCGAAAAAGCCCCTGCTGAATTGAGGCAGCCAGGTAAGGCTGCTCGATGGGAAGGTGGAAGTTCTTTGTCAAGTCATGGCCGATGACCAGCTTGAAATGGGCGTGGACGTTGACGAAAACATCAGCGTGCGGGTCGTAACCGTAATAATTGCGCACGCCAGCAACTTTGATTTCATCGGGAGAGTGAGCTTCCTTAAAGCCAAGAGCATGTAGAATAGCCAGAAATTTTTGCAAATCGGATTTGGCGACCAGAAGGTCAAGGTCATTTAACCCCAAGGCGGAGCGAACAAGAGCGGCGTTGCTTTTCCAGTGGCAGTAGTTGATATTTTCAGCCGATAACCTTTGGCATAAATTAGCGACAAGATCCAGAGAATCACTGGACTGTCCCTCAAGGTTAGGAACATTGCTCGCTTGAAGCGCCTGGTCAGTAATTAGTATCTGGGAAAGATCGGATTGAGCCAATGTGAGTGATCTGGGAAGTTTGCGCCCGGAAAATTCCCCGAGAGTTACTTCAAATCAAGTTGGGATGCTATGAGTTTATGTTTGTTTCTCCGGGGTTGCCCTCTTTAGTATATCTGTAGGACATTTCGGGTGATTCGGGTATATCGTTGAGGATAAATCCCAGGTATTTCATATCCGCATTTTTGAGGATGGCAGCAGCTTCGAGGACGGCTTTTCGCTTTGAGAAGCCAGACCGGGTTACAAGTAAAGCGCCATCCACATAGGGGGTGAGGTAGTTTACATCGGCCAATGGTAGGATGGGGGGACAGTCAATGATGACCAGATCGGCGCTGTTGGAAAGCATTTGCAGAACTTTTTCCAGGTAAGGAGAGGTGAGAAGCTCAGATGTATCGTCTTTTTGGTCGCCACACGTGAGAAGGTTGAGATTCTGGCTGTTAATTTTTTTCAATTGAGGATCGCTGTGATTTCCGTCCAGGCAATCGGAAAAACCACCCTTAATGGCGACGTTGAAAATGACGTGTTGGCGCGGAATACGAAAGTCAGCATCCACAAGGATGACATCAATGCCCGTTTTGGCAAAAGCCATAGCCAGGTTGGCGGCTATGACGGATTTGCCTTCACCCTGGTGTGGGCTGGTGATTAACAAGGTGCGCAGAGGAAGATCCTTGAGCGAAGGTCGAAGCAATGCGCTGAGTTTTTTGAAATCTTCCACAAATTGGGTTGAAACGTTTGAGCTAGAAATCAGTTTCTCTTTACTCCGGGAGATGTGCCTGATAACCCCGACGGGACTGGCTCCCAGTAGGTTGGAGATATCCGCCTGAGTTCTCACTTTGTCGTCAATATGCTCGGAGAAGAACATCAACCCAAAGCCTGCGATGACTGCCAAAAGGATGACAACGCCAATATAGATATACTTGTTAGCCTGCAGGCTTTTAGCATGGGCTGCCGGTTCGGATATCACAACCGTATTGGTTGCCCTTCCAGCCTCAAGAATCAGTTGGTCGTAATCGGTTTGCAGGTTGCGCAGATCCAGGTACTTTGATGACAGGTCGCTTTGCAGGCGATCAATTTCAAGGTCGATGGGGATGAGGGCGGCGGAGTTTTTGTTGAGATCCTGTTGAATCTTCACCCCCTGGATGGAAATGTTCTCAAGCTGGGTAAGGAGGCCGGAAAGAACTTTATTATCAGAAATTGACAGGTTGCTTTGAATTTGCTCAATGTAAAGCTCAGACAGGGTGCTGGCTATCTGGACAGCCTGGGATGGGTTGTCGTCTCTGACCAATATTCGTAAGAATTGAGAAGTCGCGACGGCTTCATAGCTGACGCGCCTTGAAAGCGTCGCGGTTGAATCCTTGAGGCTAAGTTTGCTGATGACTTTTTCCAGCAAATTGTCGCGATACAGCATTGGTCCGTAAACCTGCGCAATTAATTCGTTGGTGCGGACGAGCGTGTCACTGCTGCCGGTGATGATATCGCGAGAGAAGAATACCGTCGCTGCGGCAGTGTATGCCGGGTATTGAGCATTTGCCAGAACATAACCGGCTTCAACCAGGTGAACCTTGTTCTTGGAATTAGAAATCGCCATCTCAAGAGACTGGATATCCTGCTGCACAGCACGGTAAGTTTCTCCATTTTGTGTGAGGAGCAGTTGTAGGCGGGCTTTTTCAGCTTCAAGATCGGTCTTGAGCTTATTTTGCGAATTAATATCCGAGATTATGCGGTTGACCTCACTCTGTTTGAGGGTAATGCTGTTCTGGGTGTTGGTGAGAGCCTGGTTGTAATTTTCAACAGCCAGGTTTTTGACATAAGCGATGAAAGACGTGGCGATGGCATTAGCAAAGGAGATGGCTTTGGTTGGGTTGAGATCGGTTACGGAGATTTGAATGAGCTGGGTGTTATCAACGGGCTGAACGGAAACGGAATCCATCAGGACTGATACGGGAGTGTCAGACTTGAGCTGTGAAATGGCGCTTTGGAGAATGGGGCGACTGTTGATGATTTTGCTGTAGGTGAGCGCCAATCTTTCACCAGCCATGAGCATATTGATCTCGCTGGTTTTTGAGTTCTCAGAGGGTTCAATCATCAAGGTTGTGGTTGCCTGGTACCGCGTTGGCATAAAACCCAGAATGCCCAGTGAAATGATGAGCGCCAGTGCCAGGGAAAAAATGATAAACCATTTACGGCGCGAAACGACGTTAATGATCCAGGGAAAATCGATATAATTTTCGTTTTTCATAGAGACTACTTGTGAGCTACCTCATCCATGCTCCGCCCTTCCGACATAAGCGGATAGATTAGCCACCTTAAACGTTAAAGGCCGATAAATAGGTCCATCTTGCCTCAACCGATAAGCAGGAATATGCACTCTACCCTACCTGATATTTTTTATACTTTTAGGATGTGGGTTGCGACTATTGATAATTCGGATACACTAAGAATTGTTGATCCGTCAGTAATAAAAAGAATCCTGAACCCCTGAATATTTTCATCAACATTATAGCAATATCTGGGCAAATAAAAATACCAATTTGTGTACCCTCTTTAAAGCTGCAGTTTTACGTGATTACAACTTAAAATCTACCTACCCGGCGTCAATGTGTTTGATTTGCAAGGCGCGATGGATTGGATGGTGTAACAAGTTGAATGATTTATGGGTAAGGCAAAAATTATTAACCCTGAGAGCGCTTGGGAACTCGCATTAGGGGATAGCCGTATAAGCGGATCATTTAGCGGGGATAAGGTCGATGACAGCCACCTCTGGTGGGGCTAAGAAGCGAATCCGCGGCGCATTACCACCAGTGAAACCCAATCCGCGATTGACGAACAGGGTCATGCCGTCCAGAGTGTATGATCCCATCTCAAAAGTCTTTCCGTAGCGCGAATTGGTGATTAATGCCCCAATAAGAGGCAAACGGACTTGCCCGCCGTGGGTGTGACCGCACAGGTAAAGGTCAACACCTGCGTCGCGGGCATCATAAGCCAGGTCGGGTTTGTGGTAGAGCAGGATGGAAAAAACGTCGGCAGAAAGCTGAGACATAAGCTCTTTCAGGCTGGCAGCGTCGCGTTCAGGTTGGATGTGATTTAATCCAACCAGGGCAACGCGCTCATCGAGTTCGGGGATCATCAAAACTTTGTTTTCAAGCAAGTGAACATTTGTGCCCTCGAACAGTAAATCCATCACGTAAACAAATTCGGCATTGCCGTTGACCGCATAGACGCCCATAGGCGCGCTAAACCGGTTAACCAGCGTTCGGAGGTGGTTGTCAGTTTCTTCGTCATTGGTGAATTCTTCGCTGGTGTAATCGCCGGTCATCACGATAAAATCGGGTTGGAGACGCTCAATAAACCCGGGTAATTCTTCTTCACGCCTGGTAAGGTACTCGACGTGGATATCGCTCAGTTGAACTATCCGGACTGGGCGCTCCAGGCCAGGTACTTTGACCGTAATGCTGGTCTGGGTGAGGTGAAACGGTTCAATGCAAAAGCCATAAACGGCGAAGACTAATAGAGATAGGTTAATTCCGAAAAATGATAGATAACGAAGATTGAGATATGGATACCTGGATAGCGCGGTCTTCGGAAAGAGCAACATGCAGAGGGCTAAAGATGCACTTCTGAGAATGGTAAAAATCACCCAGACAGGTAGAGGTGGACCGTAGGAAATTCCCCAGCGGGATAGTGACAACAGCCAGAAGGCATCAATGAGGACAAAAACCAGAAAGGAGAGAGAAAGAAGGGATGAACCTGGATATTTGGTGGTGAACTTGTTGATTAATATGCGCATGGTAAGTCACTAAAAGGTTTCAACGGGTACCTGTCAACATAGAAAGCAAATTATAGTGCAGAATGCCAATTTATTACCAGCGTAAATCGCCAGGCCAAATTTGCAGCCAATTATAGATTGAAAAATGGTATATTATTTGAAGAAAGATGGTTGCAATTAAGTGATTTTAATATACAATGTTTAAGAATTATTAGTAGTAGCCCCTATTAACAGCATATCCTTAAAAGTGCCTGTTTACCCGTAAATCTCATTTTACTTAGTCAAATCCAAAACAGCTTACTGTTAATTAAGAGAACTTAAGTTTCTCTTTCTTTAGTTTGGCATTTAACATCAGAACGGAGGTGATGTCGTATTTCAAGGGAAGGATGAACAGATCGGTTGAGAAATTATTGGTGGGGATTCATTTATCTTGCACATCACGACATATGAATAAATAAAAAATTAGAACTGGTCACCAGGAGGAACATGATGAACCACTTTGATACGCGGAAAATATTAACGACAATGGCCATTGTCGCGATCTTCATATTCTCATTGCCAGCATCAATGGCTGCTGCGGAAGCTGCAGCCGCCCGATATCCCGGGACGGGAGCGGATATTACCGGGGTCGGTACGGTCACATGGGGAGGAACCGGAAACATCACCAACAATGATACCAACTATGCGACTGCAAGCTTGAACACATACACTGGCAACCCAACCTCACATTATTTGAGAGCGACAAATTTTGGGTTCAATAACACGATGATCCCGGATGATGCGATTATCACTGGCATTCAAGTGACCATTGGTCGGTACGATTCAAGTAATGGTACCGGAAGCGCTGGGGATGTTTATGACAGTATTGTGCGCCTCGTAAAAAACCTGACGATTACAGGCGATAACAAAGCTGCCACAGCCACACCCTGGCCAGGGTCTGAGGGCATTGCGACTTATGGGGGTTCAGCAGACCTGTGGGGAGAGAGCTGGAATCCGGCAGATCTTACATCAGCCAACTTTGGGGTTGTTCTTTCTGCAACCACAAATATTAAACGACAGGCAAATGTTGATTACTTCCAGATCACGGTTAGTTTTAAGCGCCCAACCACATCTACGGTCAATTGCGGAGCGGGAACGCCAATTGTTGTTGAAGGGGGTACTATCAACTGTGTGGTTTCAGTCACGAGAGGGAGCGGGAGCCTTACCCCAACCGGCAGCGTGACCTGGGCTACCGATTCGGTGGGTAACGGAACCTTCTCTCCGGCGGCTTCCTGCGCGCTGGTGACCAGCGTTGCCGGAACAGCCACCTGCAACGTCAATTACAATGCAACTGCAGCTGGGGACGGCACGCACCTGCTCACCGCCACCTACGGTGGAGATGGCAACTTTACTGGCATCAGCGGCTCACAAGAGGTGACCGTCAGTGTTGGACAACCTCCAATCATCACTGAAGGTGCTTCGATCGATGTTGCAATGGATGAAGACGGCTCGCCAACAGCTTTCAGCCTGACGCTAAACGCAACCGATGCGGATAGTGTTGTTCTCACCTGGAGTATTTCGGTGCCAGCCTTGCATGGGACAGCAGGCGCTTCTGGAAATGGGCTGAGCAAGGCTATCACATACTCACCAACACCGAACTACAATGGTTCCGACAGTTTTACAGTGCAAGTTTCAGATGGGGCGCTGTGGGATTCGATCACGGTGAACGTCAACATCACCCCGATTGCGGACACGCTTTACGTGGATAAGACCGTAACCTGCGATGACAGTGGACCAGGTTCGCTTGCGCTGCCGTTATGCACGATTGACCGGGGTGAGTTTTTAGCCCGGGCTGGTGATACAGTGCATGTTTTGAATGGAACCTATGCCGAGACGGTTTGGGTAGATACCTACAGTGGAGTAGCAGGTTATCCCATTACATATTTTGCAGATCCAGGCGTGGTGGTTACGGGGAACGGTTCGCCAACCACCGGGGCGGCATTTATCATATCCCTGCGCAGTTATATTGTGGTTGAGGGCTTTACCATCACCGGGACGGCTTACTCGGGAATTTATGCGGTCAACTCTGACCATATCACCATCAAGAACAACGATATAAGCGATTCCGGGCAGCATGTTTTTGGTGAGCACCAGCATGCTATCCGGTTCAAAACGGTGATTGATTCCCTCATTGATAACAATCTTACGTACGATAACTCGTGCATCGGCATTCGCCTGACTCATGCCAGCAACAACAACGTCGTCAGTAATAATACCTCGTACGGCAACTACTCTGCTGTTGCTCCCGGAGAACCAACCGATGCTGCAGGTATTGAATTGGATGACAGCGACAACAACCTGGTTATTCACAATATCACTTATAGCAATGAAGACTCAGGGATTAACCTGTACAAGAGTACGGGAGATGGCTCTAACAACAACAAGGTGATTGGAAACCTGAGTTACGGAAATGGCGACCACGGCATCGATAATAACAATTCATCGGGCCAGATCATTGTTGGGAACACCGTACACGGCAACTACACATCGGGCATCAACCTGGAAGCCAATTCTGGCGGGGCGACCATAACCAACAATATCGTTTCTCAAAATGGGCTCAACCCGGTTGATCCATTGATTAGCCGGAAACCCGGAAACATTTATGTTGACGATACCTCTGTAGCTGGAACAACCATGGATTACAACCTGTATTACCTCTCGGGTGGTACGGTACAGATTGACTGGAATGATACCGCTTATTCAACACTGGCGGCTTTCCAGGCGGTCATCACCACGCAGGAGGATCATGGCTTGGAGGGCAATCCGTTGTTTGTTGCGCCAGCACCAGTTTCAAACGGCACCCTGATTGTCACAGAGGGCGATTACCACCTGCTGGCATTGTCACCGGCGATCGATTCCGCCAACTCAAATGCTCCCGATGAGCCTTCAACAGACCTGGATGGCAATCCGAGAGTTGATGATCCGGCTGTGGCAAATACTGGAGCCGGTACGCGCCTGTATGATGACCGCGGCGTTTATGAAAAGCAGATACCTTTAGCTACCAACCTGACGACCAGCCCCATCACGGATACATATGGGCAAACGGTTACGCTCTCGGCAACTTTAACCCGAACTTCGAACGGGGTGGGACTGAACAATAAAACCATCAGCTTTACGCTCAATGGGGTGGTAGCGTGTTCAGGTATTACAGATTCCAGCGGAATTGCTACTTGCACCGCCGCTTTGACTGCAGATGTTGGTACTTACGCCAGCGGTGTGGGCGCCAGTTTTGCCGGGGATGGTATTTATGCACCAAGCACTGCAACGGCTCAACTTGTAGTCAACGCAAAACATATCACCGGCAGCTTCACCGCGGCGGATAAGGTTTATGATGGGTCAGCGGCTGCCACCGTCTTGACGCGTAGCCTGACGGGTGTTCTGGTGGGTGACGCAGTTGAGTTGACCAGCGGAACAGCAACTTTCGCCAATAAGAATGTAGGCGAGGATAAGGTTGTGACCCTGGGCAGTGCATTGCTGAGCGGGTTGGACGCAGGCAACTACGTGCTGGATTCAGTTGCTACAACAACCGCTTCGATCACGGCGCTGCACGTCACGGGTGCCTTCACCGCGGGGAATAAGGTGTACGATGGAACCACGGACGCCTCGGTGCTGACGCGCTCACTGGTTGGAGCCATCTCTGGTGATGCGGTTGAGCTAACCGGTGGAACAGCTGCGTTCGCGGACAAGACTGTCGGCACGGGTAAGGTGGTTACGCTGAGCGGTGCGGCTTTGAGCGGCGCAGATGCGGGCAACTATGTGCTGGATTCGGTTGCCACAACGACCGCTTCGATCACGGCACTACACGTCACAGGAGCCTTCACCGCGGCAGACAAAGTGTATGACAGAGAGATTGCTGCCGTGGTGCTGACGCGCTCGCTGGTGGGAGCCATTTTGGGCGATGCCGTGGAACTGAACGGTGGTGCGGCGTCATTTGCAGATAAAACCGTTGCTACAGGCAAGGTGGTGACCTTGACCGGCGCGGCGTTGAGCGGGTTGGACGCAGGCAACTACGTGCTGGATTCAGTTGCTACAACAACCGCTTCGATCACGGCGCTGCACGTCACGGGTGCCTTCACCGCGGGGAATAAGGTGTACGATGGAACCACGGACGCCTCGGTGCTGACGCGCTCACTGGTTGGAGCCATCTCTGGTGATGCGGTTGAGCTAACCGGTGGAACAGCTGCGTTCGCGGACAAGACTGTCGGCACGGGTAAGGTGGTTACGCTGAGCGGTGCGGCTTTGAGCGGCGCAGATGCGGGCAACTATGTGCTGGATTCGGTTGCCACAACGACCGCTTCGATCACGGCACTGCACATCACAGGCAGCTTCACTGCGGCGGATAAGGTGTATGACGGAAATGCGGCTGCCACCGTCTTGACGCGCAGCTTGACAGGCGTTCTGGCAGGTGATGCGGTTGAGTTGACCGGTGGAACAGCAACTTTCGCCAATAAGACTGTAGGCGAGGATAAGGTTGTGACCCTGGGCAGTGCATTGCTGAGCGGCGCAGATGCAGGTAATTATGCGCTGGATTCGGTAGCCACGACGAGCGCATCCATCTCAGCGCTGCACATCACGGGAGCCTTCACCGCAGCGGATAAGGTGTACGACGGAACGGTCAATGCCACGGTGCTGACGCGCTCACTGGTAGGAGCCATCCTCGGCGACGCGGTGGAACTGAGCGCTGGCATAGCGGCGTTTGCTGACAAGACCGTTGCCACAGGCAAAGTAGTGACCTTGAGTGACGCGGTGTTGAGTGGCGTGGACGCGGGTAACTACGTGCTCGACTCAGTGGCGACTGACACTGCGGATATCACCGCAAAACCTCTGACGGTAAGCGGAATCACCGCACAGGACAAGGTTTATGACGGCAACACGCAGGCAGTGATTGACACCACAACCGCAACGCTGGTAGGAAAAATCACTGGAGATGTGGTGACACTTGAAGTAACTGGAGCGCTAGGCACATTTGCGGATAAAAATGTGGGCAACGGAAAAGATGTTGCGGTCAGCGGGTTGAGTATCAGCGGCGACGATGCCGGGAACTACAGCCTGACGCAGCCGACCACTACAGCGGATATCACCGTTCGCGACCTGACAGTCGGCGCAACGGGTATCGACAAGGTGTATGACGGCACAACCGCAGCAACTGTCACTCTCACGGATAACCGCGTGACGGGAGATGTGTTCATAGCCAGCTACACCAGCGCCAGTTTTGCGGATGCGAACGCTGGAAGTGGTATCTCAATGAGTGTGATTGGCATCTCGATTGCAGGCGTGGATGCAGGCAACTACAACCTGTTGAATACAACGGCAGCAACCACAGCCAACATCACACCGAAGCCCATCACGGTAACGGCAAACAGCGGGCAGTATAAGATTTTTGGAACGGTTGATCCGGTCTTTACTTACACATACGCCCCTAATGACCCGCCAATTGCGTTCAGCGGGTTATTGAGCCGTGAACCTGGTGAGGAAATTGGCGGTTATGCCATTACACAGGGAACCCTCTCGGCTGGAAGCAACTACGCCATCAACTTTGTTTCAGCTACCTTCCGAATCACAGGAGAGCTCATGTACCTTCCATTCGTAAGAAAGTAAAGTAAGGTTTCAAAAAAAACTTCCCGCAGGAGACCCTTGCGGGAAGTTTACTTTTAACTTTCAGGTAGGTTTTTAGAACAGCCGATTACCCCGGTACAGGTAAGGTGTATCCACCGTCAACAACAATCACCTGACCGCGAATCATGGAGGCATCGGGCGAGCAGAGAAAGGCAACCACGCCTGCAACATCTTCGGGTTGGACCAGCCGGCCAGCAGGGGTGGCTGCGATTGCCCTGGGTATGGTGTTGCTGTCGCTGAGCGAAGCGAAGTGCTTGAGCGCATCCGTTTCTACCAGGCTGGGTGATACTGCATTGACGATGATGTTTTTTGGAGCAAGTTCAACCGCGAGATAACGCGTGAGCGATTCCAGTGCAGCTTTGCTGGCGCCGACGGCAACATAATCCGGTAGAACACGTTGAGAACCGGGGCTGGTGATGGCGACAATGTGACCTCCACCGCGCTTTTCCATCAACGGGACGGCAGACTGGGTGGCAAAAAGGAAGGCGCGCGCATTGACATTCATTGTCCAATCCCAACCGATAACTCTTTGCTGCAGGGCAGGGCGATTGAATCCGGAGGCGGCATTATTGATGAAGATATCCAATCCCCCAAACTCGACTTCGACAGCCTTAAAAAGAGTCTCGATTTCTTCTGGTTTTGCCACGTTGGCTTGAACCACCAGCGCGCGGCGCCCCATTTGCTCAATCTGTTGAGCGGCGGCTTCGGCAGGAGCCTGGTTGCGCATATAGTTGATAACGATATCCGCTCCCTGGCTGGCAAGTCGGAGGGCAATGGCGCGGCCAATGCCGCGACCGGAGCCGGTAACGAGCGCGACCTTGTTTTTGAAAAGGTGAGGATTTGACATAATTATCCTTTACTCCGAAGTGGATTGGTGCATCATAGACCAGGACGGATCGTATTCCAGGGGGGAGATATAGGGTGGGTGAAACTGTTCAAAGTTGGGTTCGGCGGCTTGCAAGGTGTTGAGCAAATTTTCGATTTGCAGGCGCAATTTTTCGAGTTGCACACCGCAGCAGATTGCCGGAAAAGCATTCATCCAGCGCAGGCAACGCCGGGTGACTTTCAGCGCTCCGGGAAAATTTCCGCGTTGAGTGTGGTACAAAGCCACTGCTGCCAGCAAAATTGAGCGGTACAGGTCGCGTTGTGCACCGCTTTCAGCACGCCAGGCTAATTCAAGCCATTCGTGGGCCTCAAAATACTCTCCGGAATTAAAGCAGACGATGCCCTTCAGCGCTTCGGAGGGAAGTGGACGGTTGCAAGCCTCCAGTTTCTGGGCGGGTGTCCAGTCAGGAGCATCCAGAATTGCGCGGCTCATGGAGAGATTATAGCACGAGGATATTCTGCAAAGATTGACTGATAATCACTACATTTGTACGCAAGGTTGGGATAAACTATATTTAGATTTGATTTGATTGAGGAGCTTATGAGAAATATCGCGGATGCGGAAATTCTTCCACTGGCCTTAAAACACAACTTTTGGACCTGGTCAGCGCAAAAGAAGATCAAACCTATTTCAATTAAGTCATCCAGCGGCGTGTATTTTTGGGATGTGAACGGCAAGCGTTACCTGGATTTTAACTCTATGGTGATGTGCGTGAACATCGGGCACGGTAACAAGCACGTGATTGAGGCAATTGTTGAGCAGGCTCGGGAGTTGCCTTTTGCCGGGGTGGGCATGGCCACCAGGCCCAGGGCGCTTCTGGGTGAAAAGCTGGCGCAGATTTGCCCGCCGGGCTTGACGAAGTATTTATACACGCTGGGCGGAGCGGATGCCAATGAGAATGCCGTTAAATTGGCGCGCGCTTATACTGGAAAGCATAAGATTCTCACGCGATACCGCTCGTATCACGGGGCGACCTTTGGGGCGATGGCGTTAACCGGAGATCCGCGGCGGCAGGCCTGGGAGCCAGCCGTGATGCCGGGGGTGGTTCATTTTTTAGACCCGCACCGTTACAGGTCCACGTTTCACAGGTCGCAACCGGATGTTTCAGAAGAGCAATTTGCACAGGACTATCTTAACCACCTGGAAGAAATCATCCTTTACGAAGGTCCACAGACAATTGCTGCGGTGCTGCTAGAGACGGTTACGGGAACCAACGGCATCATCATCCCTCCCGAGGGATACCTGCAAGGGGTAAGAGCCCTGTGCGACAAGTATAATATCTTGATGGTGTGCGACGAGGTGATGAGCGGCTTTGGGCGGACGGGTGCCTGGTTTGCGGTCAATCATTGGAAAGTGGTTCCGGATATCATCACGATGGCAAAGGGTTTGACCTCGGGTTATGCACCACTGGGAGCCGTGGCAATGCGCGAACCAATCGCAGCTACGTTTGATGAGCGGGTTTTTGACGGCGGGTTAACGTACAACGGTCATCCCATCAGCCTGGCGGCGGCCATTGCCAATATCGAGGTGATGCAGGAAGAGCGCCTGGTGGAGCACTCCGCACAGATGGGGCAGGTACTGGCGGATATGCTGGAGGAGCTTAAAGACCGTCACCCATCGGTCGGAGATGTGCGTTCGATTGGCTTATTTGGCGCGATTGAGTTGGTGCGCAATCGGCAATCACGTGAAGGTATGGCGCCATTTAATCAAAGCAGTGTTGAAATGACAGCATTGAAGGCTTTCCTGGCTGAACATGGATTATTCATCTATACCCATTGGAACACCCTGCTTATTGTTCCTCCGCTAATCATCACACCTGAACAACTGGCGGAGGGTTTTTCCATCATCGAAAGAGGCCTGGATATTACTGATGCCAGCGCGAATTAATGTCACTTTTTGATGGTTTGACCATCTAATTGAAGAATGCAGCAGACGAAAAGAAAGTCAATGATAAATGCTGCGAAAAATTGCATGGAGATACCAGAAAATGAACTTCTCACTTAACGACCTATCAAAATCAGAAACAAACGACGCGACGGCACATGTTAAAGTGCTCATCCTTGGGTCAGGTCCGGCAGGGCTGGCGGCGGCGCTTTATGCTGCCCGAGCAGAGTTGAACCCGGTAGTGCTAGCTGGCATGGAACTGGGTGGACAGGCAGCATTGACCTACACGATTGAAAACTACCCGGGATTTCCGGAAGGGGTGGGTGGTGCCAGGCTGGGCGAGTTGTTTCAGAAGCAGGCAGAGCATTTTGGGGCGGTTGTTGAATTTGAGACGGCGACGGCGGTGGATATATCCAGCAGGCCATTCAAGGTTTCGACCTACGGAAAAGAATATCTGGCGGATACATTAATACTGGCAACCGGAGCCAGCCCCAATCACCTGAACGTTCCAGGAGAGAAGGAGCTAACTGGCAAGGGCGTTTCGTATTGCGCGACGTGCGACGGGTGGTTCTTCAAGGATAAAAAAGTGGTTGTGGTGGGTGGGGGAGATTCGGCGATTGAGGAGGCGTTATTCCTCACGCGTTATGCTTCTTCGGTAGCGATTGTTCACCGGCGGGATGCGTTGCGGGCTGGTGCTATATTGCAGAAGCGCGCGAAAGAAAACCCAAAAATCAGTTTCATCTGGAACTCGGTTGTAACTGCAGTAAACGGACAGGAAGCGGTGGAATCAGTCCAGTTAAAAAATGTGGTGACTGGAGAGGATTCTACTTTCAAGACCGACGGCGTATTCATCTTCATCGGGCACAAACCTAACACCGAATTATTCCAGGGCCAAATCGAAATGGACAGGTTGGGGTATATTGTTACCGATAAGTCAATGCTAACCAGCGTGCCAGGCGTTTTTGCAGCTGGAGAGGTGATGGATGCGACTTTCCGGCAGGTAGTCACTTCCGCGGGGATGGGTGCGGGGGCTGCCATCCAGGCTGTGCGCTTTTTGGAACATGAAGGCTGATTGATCTTGGAAAAATGAAGAGAAACGGGAGTGCTGAGCACTCCCGTTTATTATTGACATCAGGGGGTTGGGGTTGGACCCGTTACGCCGCCAATCCAACTGAACACGCGTGCAACGCTGGATGCACCGCCTTGCTCATAGATCGGTTGTCCATCCTTGGTGGTGCCGCTCTGACGCACGGGTGTGACAAACCAGCGCATGATGTGAGGCGTGGTACCGGCGGGGCGGAAGGTTGCCGGGATGATGAACTTGGTATCCGTGACGTATTCAACGAGTTTTCTGCTGTTGCCTTCAGTTAAATCTTCGACGGTGACCGCATAGGCTTCATTCTGGCGAAGGGTGCCCACTGAAGACCACTGCAGAGTGATGACATCCGCTGAAGATGCAAAGGCAGCACCATCGGC
>CAYVOX010000023.1:0-31513 GCA_964453035.1 uncultured Anaerolineaceae bacterium | reverse complement strand
AGATTTACACGCGCGAAGGCTCGCGCGCCATGGCGGTCTAGTGCTGCGCCAAGGCCACCAATGAGGATAACTACCTGCTCCAGAAGCTCTACCGCGCCATTTTCCGCACCAACAACGTGGATCACTGCACCCGCCTGTGCCATGCTGCCAGCGTGGTGGCATTGCAAATGGCGGTGGGCTCGGCGGCGATGAGCAACACCGCCTCCGAGGTTATCCACAATGATGTTTTCATCGTCACCGGCTCCAACGTCACCGAGAACCACCCCATCATTGCGCTCCAGATGAAGGCGGCGGTTAGAAAACACGGCGCCAGGCTGATTGTGGTTGACCCTCGCCGCATTGAAATGGTCAATTATGCCGCCCTGTGGCTGCCGCAGAAACCGGGAACCGATGTACCGGTCTTTTCAGCAATGGCGCACGTTATTTTGAAGGAAAAGCTCTACAACCAGCAGTTCATTGATGCCCGCACTGAGAATTTCCAGGCGTTTGCCCAGTCTATGGAAAAATTCACTCCCGAATACGCCGAAGCCATCTCCGGCGTGGACCGGCAGTTGATTGTGCAGGCAGCGCGCCTGTATGCCGGCGCACGCAATGCTGCCATCTACTGGGCGCTGGGCATTCCGGAACATTCCCACGGCGTGGCTAACGCCTTCAGCCTGATTAACCTGGCGCTGCTGACCGGGCAAATTGGCCGCCTCGGCACGGGGCTCAATCCCCTGCGCGGACAGAATAATGTGCAGGGCGCCTCTGATTCAGGCGCCATGCCCTGGCACTACCCGGGCTATCAGCGCGTGGATGTGGAGGAAAATGCCCTCAAGTTTGAACGCGCCTGGAACATTGAACCGGGCGGGTTGGACCGCAAGCCCGGCCTGACCACCACTGAAATTATGGATGCCGTCAGGCCTGGTGGGGTGCGCTCCCTCTATATCATGGGCGAAAACCCCATGATGAGCGAGCCCAACCTGAACCACACCCGCCACCAGATGGAGCAGCTTGAATTTGTGGTGGCGCAAGACCTGTACATCAACGAATCCGGTGCATTTGCGGATGTGTTTTTGCCTGCCGTCTCCTGGGCGGAGAAGGACGGCACCTTCACCAATACCGACCGGCGAGTCCAGCGCGTGCGCCAGGCGATTGCCCCGCGCGGCGCGGCTCGCCCCGACTGGCAAATCCTCTGCGACCTGGCCCAGCGCCTGGAAGCCTGCCTGGGAAGGACGCGCAGCGCCGGGTGGGCCTACTCCCATCCGGAGCAGGTGATGACTGAGATTGGCAGCGTCTATGCGGATTATGCTGGGATCACTTATGAGCGCATTGAACCCGTTGGCCTGCAAACCCCCGTGTGGGATGCGCACCACCCGGGCACGCCCTTCCTTTTCAGCCAGAGCTTTCCGCGCGGGAGAGGTAAATTCCACCCGCTCGAATACACCCCTGGCGCCGAACTACCCGATGACGAATATCCCTTCATCCTCACTACCGGGCGCGTGCTGGAGCACTGGCACGGCGGCACGCTCACCCGCCATTCCGCGCTCGACGACCTCTACCCCGAAGCGCTGGTTGAGATAAACCCGGCGGATGCTGACACGCTGGGCGTGAGCGATGGACAGGCGGTGCGCGTCACCTCCCGGCGCGGAACAATCGTCCTGCGCGCCCGCGTCACCACCAAAACTACCCCCGGCGTCGTCTTTATTCCGTTCTTCTTCCGCGAGGCGGCGGCTAACCTGCTGACCAATAATGTGGTTGACCCTCATGCCAAGATTCCGGAATACAAGGCTTGCGCTGTGCGGGTTACCCTGGCGGATGAAAACGAACTGGCCGACCCGCAGGCCCGCCAGAAACGCGGCAGGTATTAGCGAGCGGCCAGTGGATGGGATTTTTGGCCAACAGCAGGGACGGCGTTAGTCGCTGAATCCCTCAAACGAAGTTTTACCCTGCTCCTCACCCAACGTGGTGGGCTCTTCGGTGCCGGGCTTGCGGTTGCCGGCGTGCACCCACGCGATGGGGATGCCGCGCCGCCGCGCCAGGGCGACGATTTCACCCGTCCCGCCGTGGCCCTGCGCATCCTTGCCGTCCCACACGGCGATGAGCACGTCGCTGTGCTCGATCACAAAGCGCCCCGCCGAAGCGTAAGCCTCATCACGTGAGTCGCATTCGGGCATTTCAATCACTTCCAGCGCCTGGCTCAGCAGCCGGTCAAACTCTTCTTTCGATTCGCGGCTTTTGAAGTCCTTGCGGTACTCATCTTTGGCCAGCGGCAAAATTGCCAGCAGATTGGCCTGATTGCGTGCCATGATGCGTTTGGCCACCAGGCGGTCGGTTCCCTCTGCCAGCGCGCTGACCACGATCAAGGGCTCGCCGGGGAATTCCTGTTCGATTTTGATGACCGCTTCGTAGATGCCCCGCGCGATTTTTTCCTCGTCCATCAGGAAGCGGTGCCCCGTCACGCCGATGCGCGTGGCGCGGCGCGGCAGGCGCACGATGGCATAGCCAGCCTGCTTCAAGGCCGATGGTATGGCGCTCACCAGGGTCCGATTTTTTATTTTTTCGCTTTCCGGCAGCAACCCATCGCCCATCGCCTCCAGCTCCTCCGGCAAATACTGCCTCTCCAGTTCTTCCTTTGAGTAGTCGCGCCAGTGAACCAGGTCAGCGTGTTCTTTGCGGGCTTCGTTGGTCACACCGCCGTAATGCCAGCCGCTCTTGATGCGTTCCTTAACAAAGCGCAAATGCTCCTGCTCGGCCATCCACTCCACTTCTTCCTCGCGAAGCACAAACAGCGGCTGGTTTTCATCAGCCACCACTACGCAATCCATTCGTCCCAGGTTGTTGATGATGGCCCGCGCGCTGGTCAGGTTCTGGCGCTTGTAGAAATCCGGCAGGAAGCGAAATTCCATCAGCAGGGGGTGGAGCTTATTCTGGTGGTCGCGGAATTGGCCCCAGCGGTAACCGCGCGTGGCAAGATCCTCGCAGAACACGTGGTGCTGGGATTCGGCAAAGCGCTCCACCAACTCGCGCTCAAAATCCATCTGCAGCACCAGCTTGAGAAATTCCTGCCCGTTGACGTGCAGGTTGAGCTGTGCCTCAGATGGCAGGCAGGAGCGCTCAAATTTTTGCTTACCAGCCAGCATGCTGGTGGTGACCAGGGCGGTCATCGAACGCGCGCCGTGTTTGTACTCCGAGATGTGCAGAAAAGCCTGTAAAACGCCGCGGTCAATGTTGGCGGTGCTGCCGCTAAAGATCCGTTTTGCATTGCGGCTAAGGATGGAGCGCAGCAAGATGGCGCGCCTCAACACATAATAGGGATCGGGAACAGGCTCGCCCCGGGCGTTCTTCTGGCGATTGACCCCGAGGATATCTACATAGCCGCGCAGGCGGCTGACAAAATCAGGCCCCTTGGCAGCCACAAAGTCCGGGTCGGCCTTTTTATCGAAATTAGCCATGCAGTGACTGGTGCCGCCCGCAAACACGAAGATGCTGCGCCCGATGGGGTGTTGGCCCTGGAATTTACCGTCCTGCATCGGCGCCAGGAAGTAGCGCAGCCAGAACAACTTGTTGGTGTCAAACTCATCCCAGAAGACCAGCGGGATTTTTCCGGTGAGCGATTTATCGCGGATGAGCTGGAAGGCGTTGATGAGCCCTTCGACGTTCTCAAACTGCGAAAGGTTGAACTCCGGCATCTTTTCAATCTGGTCGGAAAGGGCGCCGGCGATTTGCTCGATGGCGAAGGATTTGCCCGAACCCGGCGCGCCGAACACAGCGATTGAGAGCGGCGTCTTTTGCGAGGGCTGGCTGACGTATTCGCTTACCAGCGCGCGGATGCTGCGCAGGCTCTCAATTTCACGCCGGTCAACCGTCAGCAGGTCGCCAAACTTGCCCATCGGCACGCCCTTGAGCGAGGTTTCAAGACCATTTACCACAATCTTCTCGGCGATTTCCTCCAGGTTGTCGCGGTAGCGGTCATTCAGGATCGTCCAAAAATCGCCCGGGTCACGCGCATCCGGCAGGGCCTGCTGTAAGATAGGATAGCGAACTTTAGAAATGGCAAAAGGCTGCTCTGCTTTGAGCACCGTGGTTGCCAGGCTGGCGTATGGGAAGCCAATCTGAGCATGACCTTCAACGAACTTCAGCTCATAGCCATCCTGGTGCAGCTTGCGGGTGGCAGCCAGCCCGGCCTGCACCGCCTGGGGAATATCCGGGTATTCGCTGGAGAGTATGACCTGGGTCGCCACGCTGGCTGCCACACAGGTGGAATATCCAATCATGAAGCCCGGGTACTTCTGCTCCCACATGTTTTCAACCATCACCGGGTCAAAAAACAGCGAGCACCGCGGCAGTGAGGTGGTCTGGCTGCGCACCGCGCCAAAATCCTGCCTGGAGAGCACCACCGCCCCTGCCATCTTGAACAGGACGATGACGTGGGCGCACTTGGAGAGGGCATTGACCGAAGGGTTGTTGACCAGCTCATGGGCCACGTCCTGCGCGGTGCGCTCCCACGAAAGCTCTCGGCTGATTTGCACCTCTTTTGAGCGCAAATCGTTGACCGATACCAGCGCTATCAGCCGGTCGGCAAAATGCTTAACCAGGTGATCCCACAGCCTGCCGTGCGCCACAGGGCGCGCCATTTTAAGCACCACCCACGGTCGGTGATGATTCTGCGGCTCGCGAATGGATTTAGGCCACAATTCCGGGTGATCGCGGAACCCCAGGTTGGCGTCATCCAACACCACCATCGCCGCGTTTTCCGGGTCGTTCTGCGTGAAGCGCCAGGCTTGTGCCGCGGAATTGGGGTCAGCGGTGGTGCGATCCAGCCCCATGAACTGCTTGACGCGCCAGGCTTTGTTTCTTTTATCCGTCTTTTCCGCGGGGAACTGGTCCCACAGGGCGTAGGCATGGTTGTAGGCCGGGTCAATCGGCGAGCCGGGTTGAATCTCTGCGCCGGTCTGGAACAGCTGCGTTGTAAGTTGCTTATCGGATTGAATTTGAGCGGCAATTTTGCCAATCAGATCTGCCAGCAGGGCAGCCCCACCGCGCTGCGGGTAGGCCCGGGTGATATCCTCCGGGTTCCAGATTTCACCCATTTCGTCAACCTGCTTCACCAGGGCAACATTCCAGTCAACGGTCACGTCACCGGTGACAACCACATTGAAGATTGATTCGGCTTTTTCCATAGTCCCTCCCGCGGGTGGTTGCACTTCACAGGGCTGCACGAGCCCTGGTGTACTAATCCGAAATGAGCTGGCTCAAAAAACTGCTGCCAATCGCCGGAGCAGGTAAACCAAAGACCTCCGCCAGCGTGGCAGCTACATCCGCAAACGAGGTGCGCGTTCCCAGGTCAAGGTTGGGGCGCACGTGCTGGCCAAACACCAGCAGCGGAGAGTTTTCACGCGAGTGATCGGTGCTGGGGGTGGTTGGGTCAACGCCGTGATCGGCAACGATGAAGCACACATCATCCGGCTCCAGCGCAGCCAGCAGGGCGGGAACGGCGGTATCGAACTGCTCCAGCGCGCGGGCGTAACCCTGCGCGTCGTTGCGGTGGCCGTAAATCATATCCCCCTCGATCAGGTTGGTGAAGAGCAGGCCGGTAAAATCAGCTTTCAAGAATTCCAGCGTGGCCTGCATGCTCGTCAGGTTATCCGGCGTATGGTTGGAGTGGGTGATGCCGCGTCCGCCGAAGATATCGTCAATCTTGCCCACGGCATAGACCTGTTTGCCGGCTTTGACCAGTTCGTCCAGCAGCGTGTTCGTCTCGGGCATGCGCGGAAAATCTTTGCGGCGAGCGGTGCGCTTGAAGTCCTCAGGCGAGGTGCCCACAAACGGCCTGGCAATCACCCGTCCAACGTTGTGCTCACCTTGCAGCATAGCCCGCGAAATTCTGCAAATGCGGTAAAGCTCCTTAATCGGGATGACTTCCTCGTGCGCCGCTACCTGGAAGACGCTATCCGCCGAGGTGTAAACGATGGGTTGCCCCGTCGCCAGGTGCTCCATGCCCAGTTCCTTGAGAATTTCCGTCCCGGAGGCGGGTTTATTACCCAACATGTCGTAGCCGGTCAGGCGCCGGAACGCGGAAACCACCTCCGCAGGAAATCCGTTGGGGTAAGTTGGAAAAGGCTGGCTGAGGTAGATGCCCATCAGTTCCCAGTGCCCGCTGATGGTATCCTTGCCTGCGGATTTGGGCTGCATGCGCCCAAAAGCTCCGCTGGCCGGGCTGGCAGGCGGCACGCCCAGTATAGGCGTCACGTGCCCCAGTCCAATCCGTCCGAGGTTGGGCATTTTCAGTCCGCCCACGGCTTTGGCTGTGTTTCCCAACGAATTGCTGCCCACGTCGCCGTAAAGGGCGGCATCCGGCGCTTCACCTGCGCCAACCCCATCCAGCACAATCACAATCGCCCGTTGAATGGTCATTGTCTCACCCGTTTTCCCATTCCTGGCTCACCTCAGGATAGCGGCTTAGCTTCTGCCTGAACATCGCCTCAATTTGTTTGAGTTGCGCTTCGGTTTTAGCCTCAAAGCGCAGCACCAGGCACGGCAGGTTGGATGAGGCGCGCACCAGCCCCCAGCCGTACTCAAATTCCACCCGACCACCTAGTTTGAGGTCTTCAAAGGTGACCACATTCAAGCCCTCGGCTTTGAACGCGTTAACCAGTTCGGCGACGATGTTGTATTTCAACTCGTCCTTGCAATTGGCCTGCAGGGTGGGGGTGGAGCGGTAATCGGGCAGTTCGGCAACCATCTGCCCGAGGCTTTGCTTTGAGCGCGCCAGCAGTTCAATCATCTTGAGCGCGGTGAAAACCGAATCATCAAAGCCGTAGTAATCTGGCTTGCCGAAGAAGATGTGCCCGCTCATTTCGCCAGCCAGCGGGGCGCCGAGCTCATGCAGCTTCTCCTTGATGTAGCTGTGCCCCGTCTTCCACAACACGGGCTTGCCACCCGCCTTGATAATCTCTTCACCCAGCACGCGTGAGCTTTTCATGTCAAAAATGATGGGCGAGCCCGGCAGTTTTTTCAACACCTCGCGGCTGAGCAGGATCAGGTAGCGGTCGGGCCAGGTGAGCTTTCCCAACTCATCTGTAATCCCCAGGCGGTCACCGTCGCCATCAATGGCAATGCCCAATTCCGCCCTGGCTGCCACCGTTTGCTCGCCGGTATCCTGCATCATCAGTTCAAGCGATGGGTTAGGAAAGTAGCGTTTAAAATCAAGGTCGGGCTCGCACAGGAACTCCACCACGTCACAGCCCGCAGCGCGTAAAATCCCGGGTGCAATCTTCCCGGCGGTTCCGTTGCCGGCGTTGACCAGCACGCGCACCGGACGCTCCAACTTGATGCGGCTGACCACGTCGCGTGTGTAGATGGGCAGGTAGTTTTCTTCGCAGTAGGCCCCGCTGCCGCTCTCAAATGCCTCGGAGAGGGTCAGTTCGTAGAGTTCTTTCATCTCAGCCGGGCCAAAGGTGTAGGAATAGCCCAGTGCCAGCTTGAAACCCAGCCAGCCGTTGGGGTTGTGCGACGCGGTAACCATCATCCCGCCCCGCGTTTTGTAATAATATTGCGCCGAGTACATCATCGGCGTCAGCACCTGCCCGATGAAGATGGCGTCAATGCCTGTGGTGCGCAGCGCTTTGATGGCTACCTGCGTCAATTCCTTTGAGCCTGTGCGCAGGTCGTGACCCACCACGCAGGTGGCAATCCCCCGCTTGCGCAGCATGGTGCCATAAGCCTTAGCAACAACGCCAACGCTGTATTCGTTCAACTCATCCGCAGCGACCAGCCCGCGCAAGTCGTATTCACGAAACATGGTTGCCTTTAACTGTGCCAAATGAACCTCCGTTGCCGCTGAATGGATGACTCTAGGATGATTGTAGCATAATTGCCCTGGCTTAATTCCCCGGCACGTCCAGCACCTTGCCCGAGACGCAATCCTTCACCTCAACGTGCGTTTTCGGGCTATCGGAGCCTTCCTGGACGATCCGGCACAGTTCCAGCGAAATTTGCGCCAGCTTCTCAACGCTGTGCTCCAGCCCGGCTTCAATCATCACCCGCACCAGTGGCTCGGTGCCGCTGTAGCGCACATTGACGGTTGCGCCCGCGCCCAGTTGTTCCATCACCTGCTGGTAACCCCGGGTGAAGCCGGGGATGGTTTCCAGTTTTGGACGGGCGCTCACCCGCGCTGAGGCAATCACCTGCGGCTTTTTGTGGAAACCTTCCACGAGGGCTTTCAGGGAGCGCTGCGGGTGCGCCTTGAGGATGTTGGCAAGCACCAGCGCGGTGTAGATGCCATCGCCAGTGGTGTGTTCAGCATCGTAGAGGATGATGTGTCCCGATTGTTCCCCTCCCAGGATGAACCCGCCCGCCAGCATCTCGCGCAGTACATATTTATCCCCCACCTGTGTCCGAAGGGTACGTATGCCCTGGTTTGACAATCCGTCATCCAGTCCGGAGTTTGCCATGGTGGTGGTGACTACTGCCGGACCCGGCAGCCTGCCCTCAGCCAGCAAGTGACGCGCAAACAGGTACAGAACGTGGTCGCCATCCACCAGGTTGCCTTCTTCATCCGCGAATATGGCGCGGTCGGCGTCGCCGTCAAAGGCGACCGCAAAGTGAGCCCCGGTTGCGCGAAGGTTTTGCACCAGGTCGCCCTTACCCGCTCGAAAGAATTCTGAGCCGCACTCGTGGTTAATATTGCAACCATCGGGTTGGGCGTGGGCGGTGAAGACCTGCGCGCCCAGTCGCTCAAAGGCGCGCGGGGCAATTGCGCTGGCAGCGCCGTTGGAACAATCCAGCGCCACTTTCAGCCCGCGCAGCGCTTCCCCGGGGAAGGGTTTGACCAGGTGTGCGATGTAATCGCCCGCCCAGTCCTGCTCCGACAGGCTTTTTCCTGGTTGGGAGGGGGGGTAAGCTTCGGAGGGGTTGTTGATGTAGCCTTCAGCCACCGCTTCATCGGCATCTTCCAGTTTGAAGCCGTCAGATCCGACCAGTTTGATGCCGTTTTCAGTCCACGGGTTGTGCGAGGCGGAGATAACCGCTCCAAGGCTCATCTGGTAGCGCATGGTGAGGTGGGCAGCCCCGGGTGTGGTCATCACGCCGGCGTCAGCCGTGTCAACACCACTCTCCTGCAGCCCCTTGATCAATGCTTCCGCCAGTTCCCGCCCGGAAAGGCGCGTATCGCGCGCCACCAGCACCTTTGGTTGCGAGCAGCGCTGGCTGAGGTAGCGCCCAATGCCCAGCCCAATGGCATAGGCTCCGCTGCTGTTGACCGGCCATTCGCCTGCTTTGCCGCGTACCCCATCCGTTCCAAATTTAATTGGCTCCATGTTTTCTCCGAACTGTTTCAAGAATTCACCCGTCAGGCTTATAACCTGGACGAGTTTGCAGCCGAAAATTATACCGCGCCCCGATCTTTGAGCGCCTCTGTGTGGATGCGCGTGTAGATGACCAGCGGTGGCGTGCAGCGCCAGGTGAGGCGCAAGGCAAGTGCCGGCAGCTTCAGGCTGTAGGTCGGCGAATACCAGCCAAAAATTGGGCTTTCGGGCGAGGTTCCAACCAGAGCCTGCCCGGCGCGGATGAGCTGAATCTCAGGCGCGGGGCTTTCGGGCTCGGTGGTCACGCTGAGTTTAATCAGATTAGTTTCCGTCTCCAGCTTGAGAGTCTGCCCTTCCAACTGCCAGAGTCCATCGGGCAGCAGCCAGTGCAGGGTGATGGCAACTTGCCGGGCTTTTCCGGTGGGGAAGAGTTTATCCGCAACCAGCCAGGTGGAGTCGTTTTCCAGGCTCAATTCCCGTCGGTGGATCACCCCCCAGCGCTTGACATATCCTTCGTGGAATGCTCCCACCGTCTGGCTGTCTGCATCAAATTTGAGGATGAACACCCTGGGCCAATCCAGCCACAGAAAGCGCCCTGCTCTGCGCATCTGGTCCTGGTGCTCGATTGTCACCGTGTTGTGAACCGTGCTGCCTGCCAGGGCGTTTTCCCAGGGGGGAGCGGCATTATATTGGAAGGTGCCTGCATCCAGCGTCACGGCTGCACCGCGCTGCCAGATATCCACGTGCAGCAGGTCAGCCTGTCCGGGGCGGGAGGTGTATTGCGCCGCGCGCAGGCTGGCCCAACCTGCGCCATTCTTGACAATCTGATGGGTGAGCGGTTCCAGGGTGATGGTGTGAGCGCGGCGCTCATCCGGGTTCAGGTCGCCCAACCACAGGCTCATTTCATCCCAGGGTCCGGCAGGCAGAAACGGTTGGCCCAGAAAAGCCCGGCTGGCAGCCTGCGCTGTGGGGCGGTAATCGGCAAACCCTCCGCCTGCCAGGGGCAAGATGTATGCGCCGTCGTTGTGTCCCAGGTTTGGAACGCGCCCGCTGCGCGCATCCAGGCGCTCGAGTAACCACAGGGTGGCTGCGCCCAGCCGCTCCTGGCTCTGCGGGGGGAGTGATTGCCCCTGGCTGTGCGCCACGCAGCGCGCCCAGAGAGCCAGTTGGAGCATCAGGCGATGGTAGTTCAGGCTGTGCTGAATGTAGGTGCCATCCGCGGCGATTTGGTGTTGAAAGCAATGATTCATCCACTGCCAGCCGGTTTTGCACCACGCCCTGGCTTCGGGATGTTGCGGCAACAGGGTGGCAGCCGTGTATAAACCGACCGCCTCGCTGAGCAAATGGTTGTTGTTTTGAGCTCGCGCGTAAATTAAAGTCGGTGGGATGCGACGCGCGTGTTGGGCGATGGTAGCGGCGTTCACCAACGATTGCGAGCCAAAAACGCACGCTGCAAACGCCAGGGCGATTAATCGGATCGCCACTTCCTGTCCGGAAGCCCAGTTTGGTCCCAGGTTTACCGGGTTGGCGTTAAAAAATTGGCCGGCCAACCGCTGAAAACATTGCGCATAGCTATCGTTTCCGCTTAACTGGTAAGCTCGCGCCAGACTCACCGCCCAGCCAAAGCGCGCACCCTCCCAGATGAACTTGACGTCCTCCACCCCCCACGGCGCCCGGCCCCTCTCGTAGGCCGTCCAGTGCTGCAGCGGCGGTTGCGGAACCAGGTTCAATGGCACGGCGGGTCCGCCAAAAAGCCTTGCCAGGCCGCGTGTAATCTCATCTGCCTCGCGGAGGATTTCTTCCGCGCCGCTGCCCATCACGTTTGCCAGCAGCTCTCGGGGTGGGGCAGGGGGCAAAATGGGTTGAAGGGGGGCATCTTCCTGGCTGCGCGGCTTGCCTCTGGGAGGAGTCAGCCTGCGGTAGTGCCCGCTTGCCAGGCCAAAGCGGTAGAGGGCAAGCTCAGCCGCCCTCGCGGGGCCCAGTTGCAAAACTGCATCCAGCTTAACAAGCCCGGTTTTCAAGCCTTACTCCGCGCCTGCCAGTTGTTGAGCCGCGCGGATGGCAGCGCGCGAGACGCCCAGCAATTGGTCATACGCAATCGGCGGTTGTTCGCCATGCTGGATGGCGCTTAAAAACGCCTGCCAGGCTGCCAGGTGACCTTTATCCTGTCCGAAGCGGTTGGCGTGTACCTGACGGTGCCCATCGCGGATGAGTTCCAGATGGCGGAAGTCATCCAGCAGGCCGACCCGCCCGTTGCAGAACACTTCAACGCGTTCTTTGGGAAGGGATTTATCGCCATTGGAGCTGTACCACACGCTGCCGATGGAGCCATCCGGGTAGGTCAGGGTGAGCAGGGCATTATCCCCGCGCCGGTAGCGGGCTCCGTCTGGCAGCGCCTGGGCCTGCACTTTTTGCGGCGCGGATCCCACCAGAAAGCTCAAAAAATCAATAAAATGGCAAGCCTCGCCAATGATGCGCCCGCCGCCCTGGGCAGGATCGTGCAGCCAGTGGTTGGGCGGCAGGTAACCCGCATTCACGCGGTAATGGGCGCTCAGCGGTTCGCCTGCCCCCTGCAAAAAGGTTTTGAGCTGCACCGCAAATGGCGCAAAGCGGCGATTAAACCCCACCATCAGCAGCGGGGCGCCCGGCTGCGCCAGTGCCGCGCTGATTTCATCAAGTTCAGCGTCGGTCAACGCCAGGGGCTTTTCACAAAAGACGTGCTTGCCGGCTCGCAGTGCCTCGAAAACCTGGCGGGCATGATGGTTGTGGCGCGTCAGCACCGCCGCAATTTGCACCCGTTCATCACCCAGCACCTCGCGCTCATCCGAGCTGGCATAAGCAAAGCCGTAACGCTGGGCGGCATGGCGCGCGGAAAGCCCTGTGCCGGAGGCAATTCCAATTCTCTGCACCTGTCCGGCTTTAACCACATTTGGCAGAAACACCGCGCTGGCGTAATTACCCGCCCCCAGCACGCCCAAGCCTAACGCACCGCTGACCTGTGCGGGCTGACCTGCGCTGAGATCAATGTGCCGGGTGGGCTGGCTTGCGGGGGTGTAGGTCAGCAGCACGCCCAGGAAGGGCTCTTTCTTCTTACCGGTGATGAGTTCATAAGCGCCCGGCGCATCCTCCACTGCAAAACGGTGGCTGATGAGCGGACGAATATCCAGCGCCCCATTTGCCAGCAGGTCCACAAAAGCCGCCAGGTTGCGCCCTTCGGTCCAGCGCACGTAACCCATCGGGTAGTCCTGCCCGCGTTCCTCGTAGGCCTGGTCGTAACGTCCCGGCCCATAAGAGCGCGACACCAGAAAAGTCAGTTCCTTTTCGTAATACACCTTGCGCGGGAGTTTCAGCCCGACTGCGCCCACAGCAACCACCCGCGCCCGGTCGCGCGCCAGGATGCCTGCCAGTTCAACCGGGTCGTTGGAGCGCGCATCGGCGCAGATGAGCACCACATCAAAGCCCTGACCCGCGCTAACCGTCTGCCCGGCGGAAACCGCCTCGGCGCGCAGCACCGCCTGTGCCCCCATCTTTTGCGCCAGTTCTACCCGCTCCGGTGAAAGATCCACCCCGAAAACGCTGCAGCCCGCCGCTTTTGCGATTCCCACCGAGAGCAATCCCAGCAGACCCAGGCCGATAATCGCCACCCGTTCGCCCAACTGCGGCTGCGCCAGACGGAAGCCGTGCAGGGCAATCGCGCCGAGGGTGGTGAATGCCGCCGCCTCAAAATCCACCGAATCGGGCAACTTCACCAGCAGGTTTTGCGGTACCACCGCATATTCCGCGTGCACCGCAAAGCCGCCCCCTGCGCAGGATACCCGGTCGCCCACGGCAAAGCCGTGTAACCCGGCGCCAACCGCCTCGATGGTACCCGCCGAAGAATACCCCAGCACCATTGGCTGCTCAAGGCGGTTGAAGGCCGCTTCCAGCGTGCTGAACACGCCCTCGCGGCGAGCTTTATCCACCAGCTGGCGCACCAAATCAGGGCGAGACTGGGCTTTGCCGAGCAGGTTCTTCTCAGCAAATTCCACCACCATACGCTCGGTGCCGGCAGAGACGAGCGAGGCTGCCGTGCGCACCAGCGCAGTTCCGGGGCGCACCGCCGGGACAGGCACTTCGGTCACCAGGGTTTTTCCATCGCGAAGAGACTGGAGCACTTGTTTCATGTTTAACCTCAACGGATTATCGGGTTCTCAAGAGAATTATAACCCTTTCGCTGGAGGATGCACCTTCAGGCGCCCTCACGCAGGCTGCCCGTCCCACGGGTGTTCGATTTTCCAGCTGGTGGTCAGGTCGTCTTCCGCGTATTGCGCCATACCCACGTTGACCAGTACGTGTTGAGAGGCCAGGTTGGTTTTAAGCACCCCTATTGCGGTCACGGTCTGGCAGCCGGGCTGGCTGAATGCCCACTCGATCAACGCTCGCGCCGCCTCCGTCATGTAACCCTTGCCCTGGCACTGCGCGTCGATGCCGTAGCCAATTTCAACTGCCCCCGATGCATCCGGCGCGCCCTTAAAACCTGCCATGCCTGCCCCAAAGCGGGGATTTTCCGTCACGATGAGCCAGTAGGTTGACCAGGGATGATGCGATGGGTCTTCGCCGTGCATGCGCTCGATTTTCATGCGCAGGGCGCGTTGCACCGGTCCCTGCAGGTTGCTGCGAGAGACCGCAAATCCAAGCTGCGCTTCAAGCACCTGTGGTGCGTTCAACATCCATTCCAGTTGTTGCAGGCTCAGGTCAAACAACATCAGGCGTGCGGTCTTAATTTGCATGGGTTTTCTCCTTCTCCGATTTTATCACGTACCCCCTTGACTCTCCCCCTGGGGAATGCTTTATACTGGTGCATGAAGGCCTTCAAAATGATTGCTTCGGAGGTGAACTTGCTCAGAATTGGTCAGTTTGCTACGCGCGCTGGTGTGACGGTTAAAGCGCTGCGCCATTATGCGCGCCTCGGGTTGCTCAAACCGTCCTGGGTGGACCGCACCACTGGCTACCGCTACTACACGCTTGAACAACTCCCTCGCCTTGAGCGCATCCGAGAGATGCAGCGGATGGGCTTCACCCTCGACCAGGTTAAAGGCGTTCTTGACCTCGACCTGAACACTGCCCGGATGCAGGAATTGCTCACCCGCAAACGGCTGGAGGTGATCCAGCGCCTGCGCCAGGAAGAAGCCCGCCTGGCCCAGGTGGAATGGCGCCTTGCCCAGTCGCAACCGCAAATTTGTTTAACTGGAGATCAAATGGAGAGAAAAATGGAACAAAAAATGGAAATGACGACGGTCACCAAACCAACGCTGGTCATCGTGGGGCTGTGCTACCAGGGAGACAACGCCAATAATGAGATTGCCGGGTTGTGGACTCGGTTCAATGCCCGCGCGAACGAAATCAAGCACATCCTGCCGGAGGCAGCCTACGGTGTGTGCAGCATGGTCAGCGGTTTGCCGGAAGGCCATTTTGAATATGTAGCAGGCTTTGCCGTCAGCCAGATTGATCAGCTACCCGAGGGCATGATGGTGCGCATTGTGCCTGCCTACACTTATGCTGCCTTTGTGCACCGCGGCGGCTTTGAGACCCTCAAGAACACCTATCACAACATCTACCATGTCTGGCTCCCCCAACTGGGTCTTAAGCCTGCCGGCAACCTGGATATGGAAGTTTACACCGAAGAGTTCAAGGGTTTTGCGGAGGACAGCGTTTTCTACATTTACGTTCCCATCAAACAGGCATAGAGGGTGCTGTAGAACGGTGGCCGAAGCACCGTTCACGTCACGCATTCAGCATTGCCTTGCCGGATTGACGCTCCTAATAAGTGAAGTAAAAACTGCCCGCTCAAAGTGGCGGGCAGTTTTTGATTGATTGAAAGGTTGGTCAGCCCCGTAAGAGCAACAATCTCAGGCGTCGGCTGGTTTGGTCCCAAAAACGATATCCCACAGCGGATTGGAAACGCCGTAGCGGGCGTTGGGCGTTTTGTAATGGTGCTGCATGTGGTAGCGCTTGAGCCACTTGAACACCCCTCCGCGGATAGCCCAGTGATGGGTGGCGTAATGCGTCAGGTCGTAAAACAGGTAACCGATGCCGAACCCGGAGAAGACCGGGTCAATCCACTGCCCGGCTCCGAGCGCAACCTGCAAAACCAGGTAAAACAACCCGTAAAAAAGGACAGCCAGCGGCAGGCTCACCACCGGAGGCATCACCAGGCGGGTTTTAATCTGCGGCTGGACGTGATGGATACCGTGGAAAAGAAAGGTGATTTTCTCCAGGGTTGGCGTGGTGGGCGGAAAGTGAAATACAAAGCGGTGCAGCAGGTATTCGGCCAGCGTCCAGACGAACAATCCCAGTAAAAATCCCAGCGGGATGTGCGCCCAGCTGGCGCCAGCCGGCAGAATGACAATGGAGCGCGCGAAGAAGAAAACGGCTACCGGCAACCAGATGATGGTGATGGTCAGAGGGCTGATATGCGTGAAGAATTCCATAAAGTCTGATTTGAAAAGGCGTATCGGAACGTCGCTGTGGTCAATCTTGTGCGGTAAATGAGACATGGCAAAACCTCCTGATTAAGTATGGGGCGTTAATGAGTAAGATTCTACAGGATATTTGATTTTATATATGCAAATTGGGGAATTAAACCATTTCTAAAGGTTTTTTAGAATGGTGTTTTCAGGGTTGGTGGCAAAATCCCAGAAGGCAGTCTGCACGCGCAGCATGGGGTGCAAACGGTGCTGGCAGATGAAGATATCCTGGCTCAGTTCCAACCCGCGGATCTGGACGACAGCGACACTCCCCGGCTGGATGCGCTTCACCACCATCCTTGAGATGAAACCCACACCCAGGCCCTGTTGAACCGCGATGGCAATCGATTCCGAGTTGCCCATCGTCAGGATGACCCGCAGCGACTCGATGTTGACCCCCAGGTTTGCCAGACCCAGCCGTGTCACCCGGTAGGTGCCCGCTGATGCTTCGCGCAGGATTAAGGGGGCTTTGCGCAGTTCCTCCACTTCAATCTCGCCCCGGGCTGCCCAGGGATGGTTTGGCGGGGCAATCAGCACCACCGGGTCCGAAACGAATTTGCGAAATTCGATATTTTCGTTAAACTCATCCGGCGTGCTGGAAAAGGCGATGCTTACCACACCCTGTTCCAGGGCTTGCATGGCCTGGCTACGGGAAGTGACGTTGCATGTAGCCTGGACTCGCGGGTGAAGGCGCATAAACTCAGCCAGCAGCAGCGGCAGGATGTACTTGCCCGGCGTTGTGGAGCAACCTAACTGCAGGTGACCCTGGATATCGCCTTTGAGCGCCTCCATCAGCTCATCGGTGCGGTGCGAAACTGCCACCATCTGCCGGGCCAGTGGAACCAGCGCCGTGCCAGCTTCGGTGAGAGCCAGCCTGCGCCCGTTGCGCTTGAATAGCGCTGCGCCAAAGTGTTTTTCCAGAGCCCGGATTTTCTGCGTGATGCTCGGTTGCGACAGGTTCAGTCGTTCCGCGGTGCGCGAGAAATTGAGGGTTTCCGCTGCGATGAGAAAGGTGCTTAACAGGTCAGGATCAATCATAAGTGAATCTTATTATAAGGCATTACAAGAACTTATACTCGATTGTTACAAATATCACTTGCGTGTTTTTCCCCCTTGCCTGATAATCATAATGTTAATAAAGGTTAAATTTTTGATCATTCTTCTAAATAAGGATCACCCGGCAGCGCCAACAACGGATGCCCGCAGATTGGCGCCAGGCCGCAACTTATGAAAGGAGGAGAACGCATGAAACAGATAAAAATGGGTTTGGTACTGGCTTTCTTTGCGCTGATTCTGGCGGCTTGTTCGCAATCCCCCCAGGTAACGCCCACCGTATTCGTCGGCACAGCAACCAAGGCGATCCAACCCACCCCACAGCCCACGCCTACTCCAGCTGCCACAGCCACCCCGGAGAAAAAGGTGGATAACTGCGTGGAGTGCCACACCAGCAAAGAGGCGCTCATCAAGAACGCCAAGCCAGTCGTTGAAGTCAAAAAAGAATCTGAAGGCGCAGGTTGAGGGGGCGAAGTGGCTCCGTTGGAGCCATGGGAGAAAGTCCTCGTCTCGGCAGATTTTCTTAAATCAAGCCACGGAAAGTTCACCTGCATTGATTGCCATGGCGGCACCCAGGCTAACACCAAAGAGAAAGCTCACACAGGCCTGGTCAGCGATCCCAGTAAGAGCAAAGTGGCGGCTTGCGCCACCTGCCACGCCCAGCAAACCGCCGGTTTTGACAAAAGCCTGCATGTTACCCTCAATGGTTACCAGACGGTGCTCACTGCCCGCAGCTCAGCGGAGACCAAACCCGCCATCGATAAAATGTTCGGCAACCACTGCGCCAACTGCCACGTTTCCTGCGGTGATTGCCACATCAGCCAGCCCAAGAGCGTCGGCGCGGGCTTCCTCAACGGGCACGTGATGGAAAAAACGCCGCCCATGACGCGCACCTGCACAGCCTGCCACGGCAGCCGCGTGGGCAATGAGTACCTAGGGAAGAACGAAGAAATCCCGGGCGACGTGCACTTCCGCGAAGAGCGCATGAACTGCGTAACCTGCCACACCGGCGCTGATATGCACGCCACCCCCGCCGAAGCCAACAGCCACCGCTACGCCGGCGCGCAAGTTCCAAAATGCGAAACCTGCCATGCCAAGGTTGGCGCCTCGGGTGACACGGTTGTTCAGCATACGGTTCACCAGGGCAAGCTATCCTGCCAGGTGTGCCATTCGGTGTCCTATTCCAACTGCGAGGGCTGCCACACCTCCATCAGCACCGAAACCAACAACCCCATCTACAAGGTGGATAAAACTTACCTTGGTTTCTTCATTGGCAAGAACGCCATCAAGAGCGCCGACCGTCCTTACGAGTATGTGACGGTTCGCCACGTGCCTGCCGCGGCAGATAACTTCGACTTTTACGGTAAGAATCTGCTGCCCAACTTTAACAAGCTGCCCACCTGGGCTTACGCCACGCCCCACAACATCCAGCGCAAGACTCCGCAAAACGAAGCCTGCACTTCATGCCACAGCAAGCCCGACCTGTTCCTTACGGCGGATAAAGTGGCTAAGAACGAGCTGGAAGCCAACAAAGCGGTGATTGTGGATAAGCTCCCTAAAGCGCTACCTTAATCAGGTCGTCCCCCGGGTTGGATTAGATTTTATATACCAACCCGGGTTTTTCTATATCAATTTGGAGTAAGGAGAGAAAAGATGTACAAAAAGCTAACCGCGTTTGTTCTGGTGCTGATGCTTGCCAGTGTTATCCTGGCAGCCTGCGCCCCTGCCGCCACGCCGGTGCCCCCCACCGCCACGGCTGTTCCCCCCACCAAGGTTCCCCCCACCGCCACCGCCGTCCCGCCTACGGCCACAACGGAACCCGCCCCGGATTTCAAAGCCCTGTTCACCAAACTGGTCACTGAAATCCCCCAGGACAAGGGTTACGGCACGGTTGCCCCCGCCGCTCTGAATACCGAACTGGCTGAGAAGGCTCCCTTCCTGCTGGATGTGCGCGAGATGAGCGAAGTTGAAAAAGACGGCTTCATCAAGGGCTCGGTTGTCATCCCCACCAAGACCGTCCTCAAGAACCTTGACAAGCTCCCCGCCCAGGACCAGGCGATTGTTGTGCTGTGCGCCTCCGGTCACCGCGGCGCCATCATCAGCGCCTCCCTCAAACTGCTGGGCTACACCAACGTCCGCAACCTGGCGGGCGGCCTCAGCGCCTGGACAAAGGCCAACCTGCCTGTGGTCAAGGGTGAAAAACCCGCCGAGCCCAAGGCTGGCACCGCCCCCAAGATTGCCTCCAACGCCCTCTTCAAAGCGCTGGATACCTTCGTCTCTGGTTTACCCGAAGGCTTCCTGGCCACTTCCGCCACCGGCGTCAATGAACTGCTCGCTTCCGGCAAGAAACCCTTCATCCTCGACGTTCGCCGCGAAGATGAATACAAGACCGGTTATGTGGCTGGCGCCGTCAACGTGCCCCTGGAGAAAGTCTTTGCATCGATGGACAAGCTCCCCGCAGCCAAAGACACGCAAATGGTTGTTTACTGCGTCTCGGGCCACCGCGCTGCCATCGCCATGACCGGCCTGCGCCTGCTGGGCTACACCAACATCGTCAACATGGGCGGTGGCATGAATGCCTGGAAGGCCGCTTCCCTGCCCCTGGCTGGCGTTGTGGATTGGAACAAGACCTGGGGTGACTTCATCGGCGGTCTGCCGGCTGATTTCTACTCCATCAGCCCCGCCAACCTCAACATTGCCCTGGCGGATGCCGCCAAGGCTCCCTTCCTGGTGGATGTTCGCGAAATTGCTGAAATTGAAAAAGACGGCTACATCAAGGGTTCTATTGCTCTGCCCGTTCGCACTGTCCTCAAGAACCTCGACAAGCTGCCCGCTCAGGATAAGCCCATCGTTGTGCTTTGCGCTTCCGGTCACCGCGGCTCCATGGTCATGGCGGCCCTGCGCATCCTTGGTTACAAAGATGTGAAAAACCTCGGCGGCGGCCTGGCTGCCTGGAAGAAAGCTTCCCTGCCCGTTGAAACCGGCAAACCTGCCGATGCCAAAGCTGGCACCGCTCCCAAGGTGGATGAACTGCTGTTCAAAGACCTGGATGCCTTCCTGGCTGGCCTGCCCGATGGTTTCTACTCCGTCAGCCCTGCCAACCTGAACACCGAGCTGGCCGATGCTGCCAAAGCCCCCGTGATTGTTGACGTCCGCACCGCGGATGAGGTCAAAAACGTCGGCTCTATCAAGGGTTCTGTGCTGGTGCCCGTTGTGGACCTGTGGAAGAACCTCGATAAGCTGCCCAAGGACAAGACCGCAGCTATCGTCATCACCTGCGCCTCAGGTCACCGCGGCGGCTTCGCCATGATGGCCCTGCGCATGAACGGCTACACCAACGTCCGTAACCTGGGCGGTGGTGTCAACGCCTGGGTTGCTGCGCAGCTGCCGGTCGTCAAGTAAGCGCTGTAGAAGCGATAATCAAGCAACACATAAGGGCGCGGTCACCGCGCCCTTATTGTTTTAATGGATGGTGGTGGGTTCAGGGTTAAATTTGCTGCAACTGGCGGTACACCTGCATCATCTGATCAGGGGATGCAAAATCAATCAGAAAAGCCAGTCCCTTTGGCTGAAGTTCGCGCGCCAGCGCTACCACTTCTTCGGGGTCGTAAAGGGTCACCTGCAGAGGCTTGCCCCTGGCCTGGATTCTCTTGAGCATTTCCAACTTCTTGAACCCTGAATTGCCCGCCCCTGTCACGTACTGGATGGCGGTGATGGCGGGCTCATCCAGCAGCGCGTCAATGTGGCGGGCGGCTCCGGGTCCATCCAGGTGGAAAATAGCCCGTCCGACGGTTTTTGCCCGACGCACAATATCCGGTAAAAACAGCTCCTGGAAGTCGCGCGGGCTAATCAAATAATTGAAGTCGCACTCGGCAACGTAGTACGGCTGGTTTGACCACAATGTCAGCCAGTGCACCAGCCCTGCATTATACCGCGCGGCGGAATCCCAAAGCAGGCTGAAGGCTCTGTGCCAGGAGTGGTAGATGGCATCCATGGCTGGCTGGAACTGGCTGCGCTGGTCAATCAGATCCAGGCATAATTTGGCGCTTCCGCGCATATTGAGCAGCACGTCCGCGCCCCCGCCGAGAGAGGGCGTGCCCATCAGGTACTTTCCGGCAGCCGCCTGCGCCACCCGTTCCAGCATGCGCTCCAGGGCGCGCCACCACCGCTGGTTGGTGATGCTCCAATCCGGTGCATTGCGCCAGTCATCGGCGATGAATTCCGGGTACCAGCTGGTTTCAGAACCAAATTCCACCGCTGCGCCAAGCAGCCCGGTCAGCATCACCGGGCCAAAATCCGCCCGCAGATAGGGGAAGAAATCAGGGCTGGGTTCCATCAGGTAGGGCGCCTGTCTTCTGGCGGCAAACCATGCCTCGGTATCCTCCACCAGTTCGAGGTGTTTTGAAATGCTTCCCGTCCCGGGCTTTGGCGCGCTGCCTAAGAGCAGCGCGGGTCCCGGTTCGCAGCGCCAGAAGGCTTCGTGGCGGGCAGCAATGGAGGGGAATTCCGGGCACAAGTCAAGCGGCTGGCTGGCTACCCGTTGTTGAGATTCAGCCCAGGCACCCAGGTTGGGCATGGGAAGGATCGGTGAGTGTTCGACGGGCATAAACGCTTCTCCTTAACCGCTCAGCCTGCGGTTGCGCAGGCCGACCAGCGCCGCAATGGCAACCAACAATAAACCCAGCACTGCGGTAAAAAGAATCTCAATCAGTGAAATCAGCGCAACAAAGGCTGTGTACATTTCCGGCAGCATCCAGCCTACCAGCGCGCCGTTGAGCGCAAAATGCACCAGCACTGGCAGTGCCAGCAGCCCGATGTTGACCAGGATGAACTTCATTGTGCCCTCTGCTGCAGCCCCTGGCCTATGCTTAAAGTACCCCAACCCGAAGGCTGCAACACCATAGCCAATCACCAGGCTTAAGGCGGTTGTGACTGCCGCGTAGAGGATTAAATCTATTGTGCCGGTCACGCCGCTGAGCGAATAGGGCTTGCCATCCAGCACAGCAAAGCGTAAATGGAACAGGCCGACGGCAACAAGGCTGCCGATCAACCAGAAGAGGATGCTGCGCTTTGCCTGGCGGGCTAACAGCCAAACCCCGGCAGCCGCCAGCGCCAGGGACAGCAGCCCGCGCGGGATACGCTCACCCGTCAACCGGGCGGTGATGGCGCTTTGAATCAGGTCCTGGTAATCTTTGACTGCATCAACCGTGGAGAGCTGATTTTCACTCACCGGCTGGCCGATGGCTTTGATATAAGCCTGCGCCAGCGTGCTCTGTTGCGCCCGGGTGGCCTCTGATAGCTTGTTCAGGGTTGCGGCAGGCAGCGCCAGCATCTCGCTCAGCACCCGGCCCTGGGTGGAGGCCGGTAAGCCTGCTCCCAGCAGCACTGCGGCAGTGGGAGAAACATCCACCATGTTCACATCCCCGTAGGTGCCCGGTTTCACACCCGCGCCGGCCAGAACAAACGGTTCAACCAGCGCAGCGGGGTCAGGTCCGCCGTGACCGCCCTGATCAATGTGGCCGTGATCGCTCACCACCAGCAGGGTATCTTTTTGCAGGTCAAGCTGGGCGAGAATTTCCGCCAGCAGGCCGTCTGCCCGGGCTGCCGCCTCGTTCCACTGGATATCGCGCGGCCCGCCTTCATGATGGCCGGCATAATCCACCTGGTCAAGGTGGATGAGCACCAGGGCAGTGGAGGGGTCAGCCAGCATCTTTATGGCTGCGTCAACCACCTCGCGGTCAGCAGCGCGGTCATCTCCGGGTGTGTAGAATCTGGCGTTCACGGCTGCCTGAGGTACCAGCTTTTCAAACCAGTAATAGGCTGAGATGGCTGTCTTTTTTCCGCTGCGGCTGACCGCGCTGAACAGGTTATCCTGGGTGAAGGTGGGAATATCCTCGTAATCCTTGTTCAAGGCCGGGCCGTCGTTGAGGTACGGCCAGGCGCCCGTCAGCAGGGTGGAATAACCCGGCTCTGAGAAGGACGGCGCCCGCGAGTGCATCGCAGCCGATGCGCCTTGCTGTCGAAGCTTATTCAGGCGTGGCATCACATCACTATTCAATGAAGTGTCCAGCCGAAGCCCATCGATGAGCACAAACACCAGACGCCGCGTAGCCGGTTCAAAGCTCACTGCGGCAGGTTTGGGCGGCTTATCTTTCAGCGGTGATCTGAAAGCATAGGTTGAATCAATCATGCCGGTAGCCCAAAAATAAGCGCCGGCTGCTGTTACTAACAATAGCACGATCATGCTGACGAGTCGTAGGGTGCGGGTCATGCTGCCTCCGTATGCGGGAATATGCTTGATTTTAGCTGTAATTGGCTGAATGAGCCAAAGAAAAAAATTCGGCGCTCAGAAAAGGCTGAAGCAATTATGCAGGGTGCTGCCTGTTAAAACAACCGGCAATGCGATTGGTTACTTGCGCACGGTCAGCCCTCTGCGGCTGATGCGCGTGATGCCCCCATGAGTGACTTTCACGCAACCCTGTAGATTCAGGGAGACCAGGTTATCCAACCCGCGCAGTGTTTTAAGCCCCACATCGGTGATGCGGTTGCAGTAGGAAAGGTCAAGGTGTGCCAGGCGCGGCAGCCGTAGCAGGTGCGGCAGGCCTGCATTGGTCAGGTCAACCGAGCTCAGATTGAGAATCTCCACCTCACGCAGCGCTTTTAGTGATTCCAGCCCCTCGTTGCTGATCCTGCGATTTTCCGCCAGGTTGAGGTAAACCAGGTTGGTCAGACCCTGAGTCTCTTCAATCAGCACCCGCAGACCGGCGTCATCCAGCATCCGCGCGCGGATGCCCACGTCTACTTTATCCGGCAGGCCAATGTAGCCCGGACCGTGGTCAAATTCCTGCCAGTCTGGTGGGGGGCTCACTTGCGGGCGGATGAAGACAGTGATGGGTAGCGTGGTGACAAACGATTGTTCGCTCATAACCTGCATTATAACCCGGAAGCGCTCCGTGAAAAAATCCTCTGTGCTATAATTTTCAAAACCATGCTCAGGAGGTTGTTCCATGCGCCCGGATTGGGATTCGTACTTTCTCAAAATTGCTTTTGCCGTCTCAGAGCGCTCCACCTGCGACCGGGCCTTTGTCGGTTGCGTGCTGGTGCTGGATAAGCGCATTCTCACCACGGGCTTTAACGGTTCACCTTCCGGGCAGCCCCATTGCGACGATGTGGGCCACTTACTGGTGGAGGGCCATTGCGTGCGTACCATTCACGCTGAGACCAATGCTATTATCCAGGCGGCTCTACATGGCGTTTCCACCCGCGGCTGCACCTGTTACGTCACCCATTTTCCCTGCATCAACTGCGCCAAGGTGCTGATCAATGCGGGCATCACGCGTCTGGTTTACGCCCTCGATTACCGCGTTGATGAATATGCCGTCCAATTTCTGCGCGATGCAAAAGTTGAGATTTGCCACAAAGAATTCAGGTTACAAGATCTCAACCCGACGGATTGACTCACCCCGCCATTTCACTTGTGAAATTTTTCCGTAGGTTTAAAGCGGGTTGGAATATTGTATAATAACAACTATGTTGCCGCGCGCAGTTGCTCTTATGACTGCGGCGCATATAAATCGGTAGCGTTCCAACAATCCCAGAACTGACAGGCAGACTGAAACAAGGCCTGTTGCCGGTTTACACGCCTTAACGGCGATTTTATGATGTCAATGGCGGTTATGCTGGGACCAACTTCTGTTCCCAAGACCAGGATCACCATCCCGCGCCGGCGCAGCGACCTGATTTCGCGGCAGCGGTTGCTGGATTTAATGGACCAGCTGCTGGATAAAAAGCTTATCCTGCTCACCGCGCCCGCCGGTTACGGCAAAACCTCTCTGCTGGTGGAATATGCCAATTCCAGCGTGCTGCCTGTAGCCTGGTACAGCGTTGACGCGCTCGATTTTGAACCCCAGCGCTTTATTTCCAACTTTATTCTCGCCATTGCCAACCGTTTCCCGCAGGTCGGGCAGCGCAGCCTCACCGCTTTGCAGAATACCACCGCCAGCCTGGACGTGGATTACATTGCCGGCGTGCTCATCAATGATTTGTTCGATAACATCTCGGAGCATTTTGTGGTGGTGGTGGATGATTTCCACCTGGTGGCTGAGAATAACCAGATTAAAAACTTTATCTCGCGCTTTATTCAGGAGGTGGATGAGAATTGCCACATAGTGCTCACCTCGCGCACCCTGCTGGCGATGCCCGTCATCACCCTGATGGCGGCACGCGGCGACGTGACCGGTCTGGATTTTGAAGAACTGGCCTTCCGCGCTGATGAAATCATCCAGCTCTACCATCAAAACCAGGAAATTACCCTCAGCCAGCCTGAGGCCGATGAAATCCAGGAAAAAACCGAAGGCTGGATCACCGGCATCCTGCTCGTCTCGCACACCAACCTCAAGCGCCCTATTGGGCGCCCGTGGCTGGGGCGCATGCCGGGCGTCCGGCTGGAAGACTACTTTGAACAGCTGGTCAACCAGCAATCTCCCGAATTGATTCGCTTCCTGCTGCGCACTTCGCTGCTGGATGAATTTAACCCCCAGGTTTGCCGGGAGGTGATTGGGCGCGCGCTGGGATTGGAAGATGTTCCCTGGGAAGATCTCCACCGGCAGGTGCAGCAGCGCAACCTGTTCACCCTGGTGGTGGGCGAGGACGGCACCTGGCTGCGCTACCATCCCCTGTTCCTGGAATACCTGCAATCGCGCGCCCGGCGCGACTACCCGCTCGAGGTAGACGCCATTGACGGCTCCCTGGCGCGGCTTTACATCGAGAACGCCGACTGGAATGATGCCTTTGCCATTTACCGCCGCCTGGGCGCCACCCGAGAGCTGGCTGCCCTGGTGGAGGCCGCCGGTCCTGAGTTGGTGGTCAAAGGGCGCCTGCAAACGCTTTCCTCCTGGCTGGATACCCTCCCCCCCGAATTATTAAGCGCGCGCCCGTTTATCGTATCGCTGCAGGGGTCGCTGGCTGCGCTTACCGGAAATACCGAACTGGCCCTCACCCTCTTTAACCAGGCGGTCAATGGCATGAAATTACCCGCTGACCGCCAGAACCTGGCGCGCGCGCTCTCCTGGCGGGCTGCCCTGCACCGCATGATGGGCAATCTCAACCTCGCCATCGCCGATTCGCGCGAGAGTCTTGCCCTCATTGAAAATGATCCGGACATGCACAAGGTGAAAGCAGAAGGCCTGCGCGGGATTGGTCTGTGCCTTAACAAGCAGGGCAAGCTTAAGGACGCCATCACCTGGCTGAACCAGGCGCTTTCGACTTCTCTTTCCATCGGGGATGTCGAAAATGCCAACATCATCCGCCTGGGGTTGGGTGCTACCTACGAGAACCTTGGCAGGTACAGCGAGGCCAAATCGCTCTACCAATCCGCCCTCGAGCACTGGCAAAAAACTGAAAACAACGTCTGGTTGGCTAATCTTTACAACAACCTGGGCGTGCTGGAGCACCTCACCGGCAACTTTGAACAGGCTATCCTGTGCTATGAAAAAGCGCTGCACCATGCTCGCGTCAGCGGCAGCGTGCGCTATGAAGCCTTCGTACTGGCAGGCATTGGAGATGTGTATGCCGACCTGGAAGCCACCCCCGAAGCCCGCGCCGCTTACCAGCAGGCGCGGGTCATCGCGGAGCGCATCCAGGTGAATTACCTGCGCATCTACCTTAATGCTCAGGAGGCTTCCCTCTATGGGCAGGACGGCGATGAGGCGCTGGGTTATAAGCTCATCGAATCTGCGCGCCAGCTCACCCGCCGTGAAAGTCCCTCGATGGAAGCCTACCTTTGCGACCTGGAATTCGCCGGGCTTAAGATTCGGCAGGGCGAACCTAATGACGCACTGCCCTTCCTGGAAAAAGCCGCCGCGTTTTTTGAGACAGAGGGACAGAAGGTGCAGCTGGAGAAATCTGATCTCTACCTGGCGCTGGCCTACGGGCAAACCGGCGAGCATGAAAAACTGCTTAAAAGCCTGCTCAGGCTGCTGGCCCACCTCAACACCGATACGCCCTCCGCCTCGCTCATCGCCGCGGCTAACCGCCACTATGATTTTCTCACCCGCCTGCGCGAATTGGATTACCTTGGCGGGCAGCTGGATGACCTCTTTGAGCGCATTGACCAGTTCCGCAGCCAGTTGCCGCTTTTACGCCGCCACATGCGCCAGCATCCATTGGCCGTCCCCTTTGGCCCGCCCGCTATTGTCATCCGCGCGCTTGGCAAGATGCAGGTGAGGGTCAATAGCCGCCTGGTTACCAGTTCAGACTGGCAAACCCAATCCGCCCGTGATTTATTCTTCCTCATCCTGGCGCGGCCCGAAGGCCTGAACAAGGAGGAGATTGGCCTGGTTCTATGGCCGGATGCCTCCCCAAGCGATTTGCGCTTCCGTATCAAGAACACCGTTTACCGCCTGCGCCATGCCCTCGGTAAAGACGTCATTCTGCTCGACCAGGATTCGTACCGCTTCAACAACGCCCTGGATTACGAGTACGATGTTGAGCAATTCCTCAAAGAGTATGCCCAGGCGCAGCAGGTTAAAGAACCCCTGCAGAAGTTAAATCATTACCGCGAAGCCGTAAAACTCTACAAGGGCGCCTATCTGCCGGAGATCAATGAAACCTGGGTTGATTCTCCGCGGCACTGCCTGCAACAAAACTACCTGGCTATTCTTATCCAGGTGGCCGAACTCTACCTGGGCATGGCCAATTACGATCTTGCCCTTGAGTACTGCCAGCGTGCCCTTGATGAAGATAACTGCCTGGAAGCCGCCTACCGGCTTTCCTTTCGCATCTACTCCGCAATGGGTAACCGGGCGGCGGTTGTGCGGCAGTATCAACGCTGCGTTGAAGTGCTGCACCGCGAAATCAATACCGAACCCTCCCCCCAGACGCAAACCCTCTATCACGACCTGCTAAAATAAGGTCACCTTTCAAATATGTCAGGTTTCAGCCAGTAATCACACTGGATATTGGTGCTTTTGAGACCGTTTTGATGCCTGTTCTGATACCGCCTCTCGCCATAATAAGTACTAGACGATAACTTCCAAACCAAGGAGCCACCAATGTTCAAAAATCTCTTCAACAAATCAATGACCCTCACCCACACCGACGTCCGCTTCGCTTTCTTCCTCCTCACGGTTGTTCTGTTCGTTCTCGGCGCCGGCGCCCCCAGCGATGGCGGCGGTTTTGGTGGAGGGTAATCCATCCACCGCGGGTTTTCGCGAGTTTGAGTGATTTTACTGAGTGCAGTTCTCATCGGTCTGGGCGCAACGCTCATCCGCGCTCGCCTCAACCATCGGCAACTTAAACCTCTCAACATTCGGATCGGCTGGTTAGTCTTCTTAGCTGTTATTCCCCAACTCCTGTCATTCCAGATCCCAGCGACAGGTAAGCTGATCCCAGAAGCAGTTGCCCCGCTAATACTGGTTACTTCGCAGGCGTTACTGGTTATTTTTGCTGCAGCGAATATTCGCCAACCAGGTTTTTGGGCAATGGGATTGGGTTTGCTGGCCAACTTTACAGTGATTGTTCTGAACGGTGGTTGGATGCCGATCAGTCCAGATACACTGCGCCGAATGCTGCCCAACCTCTCCCCCCAGGCCGCCATCACCAGCCAGAGGCTGCTGCTCACCAAAGATTGGATTTTACCGGTAGAAGAAACCCGCCTGGCCTTCCTCTCAGACCAGCTCACTTTACCAGGATTAACCGTTGCGTTTAGTGTGGGGGATGTTTTTATCGCCCTGGGTACTTTTTTATTGTTATGGTCACTGAGCAGCCCATCGACCAGCACATCCACCCTCGCCGCTATCAATAAGCCATAATTAAAAAAGCAAGGAGCGAAAATGAGTCTCTTAACCCACCCCAAGTTTCACCAGGAACCCCTTCCCCTGCGGCAGGAAACCTGCGAAAGCGTTCAGCTGGAGTGCAGCCGACTGATCCATGCTGCCATTATCAGCAAAAACTTCCGCCAGATGCTGCTGCAAAACCCGGTCAAATCCGTTGAGACCGGCTACTGCGGCGAGAAGTTCTACTTCACCCGCGAAGAAAAAGCCCGCATCAAGCTGATTCGCGCTGCCACGCTGGAGGAGTTTGCCAGCCAGTTGGTCCAGGTGATTGAATTTGAGCCCGTCCCCAGCCTGGAGTACGTTCAATAGCCGTTTTCGGGTGAATCTATCCAATGACCCCTTCTTATTCCCATTTGCCCCATAATCACCGCCCGGACGGACGCGCTCAGCCGTCCCAGCGTGATGCGCACGGGCACCCCAACAACATTCTCATTCCCATGGAAGTGGATAATGAGGATAAGGTCACCGGTATTTTTGTTCTGGGGGATACGGGCTTTCCGGAGGGGGGGCAGAGTAACCTTTTTGAATACGTCGGCAGCCGCATTGATGAAGATTTTTCTGGCCTCACCGTTCATCGCGAGCTGGATAACCAGGCTCTTCAGAAAGGCTACACCCTCACGCTGCTCAAGCTCGCCCGCTCGATTGACCTGTGCGACTGGCACACCCGCGGGCACGGTCCGCGCACTTCGGTGCTCTCGCGCCACATCGCCCTCGAATTGGGGTTAGAGACCCAGGCGGTTGACCAGATTGCCCTGGCGGGGATGCTCCACGACGTGGGCAAAGTGGTTGTGCCCAAGGCTATCCTCACCAAGCCGGCGCGCCTCACCGAGGAAGAATGGCAGGTGATGCGCCGCCATCCAAACTTTGCCGCGATGATTATGGCGCCCTGCGCTGAGTTGCGCGCGCTGATCCCGCTGGTGCAATCGCACCACGAACGTTATGACGGCACCGGCTACCCGGCTGGCCTTTCTGGCAACAACATTCCCCTCGGCGGGCGCATCCTGGCGTTGGCCGATGCTTTTACCACTATGGCTGAAGGCCGCCCGTACCAGCCCGCATATTCTGTGCCTCAAACGCTTGAAGAAATCACCCGCTGCAACCAGTCTCAATTTGACCCCAAAGTGGTGCATGCCATGATGACCCTGGTTGCCCGCGGCAGAATTGACGACGTGCTCTTCTGGCGTAACGCGCGCGCTGCGATGTAATCTGGCTGCTGCTTGCTTTCTTTCCATTATCATTATCCCAGGGGAATCCCAGGCCGCTCAGCGGCCTGGGATTTTCTCTGTTTCTATTCCTAAATTTGTGTGACACGCTCGCAATTTCTCAAAACCCGAAACCTTTACTTCTGCATGGTCTCAATCACCCAGGCGATGAAATTTGTGGTGCTTGAACCTGTGCGTTCGGCCTGAACATGACTCTGGCCCCACACGGTTGTAAAATCAACGTCATTTACACCCTGGTAGGCTTCTAGCGCCAGCGCGAGGTTCATTTCGACGGTTGTGGCGGTATCTCCCTGTTTGATGCCAGTGTTGATGCGCCAGTATTTCGCAACCGTGGCGGTCTGGTACCCTTTGTAGTACGGCAAAAGATAGTACATCGGATTGTACATATTTATCCGGTACTCAAGACCATTTCCTAATTTGTCAGTAGCCTTAAGATCTGTTGCAAATGCATCCAGGTAAGAAGCATTCCAACCAGACTTGCTGGCGTAACTGGATTGGTTAGAGACGAGCAGGTTAGCCAGTAAAGCGTCGAAGTGCAGCGCGTCGTTGGCGTCGTTGCCAAACACACCATTTTCAGGTGAACTGCGGTCCAGGCTGTCAAATGCGCCCACACTTTTTGAGGGAGCTTTTTGACTGTTAACAAACCCGGCAAGACTGGTGATTTTGGCGGTATTGGTTGCAGCATTGTAGGTGACCCACTGCCCATTTTTATTGAGCGCATCCATGTAATCCTGTACAGTCTGGTAAGTTGTCGAAGTGGAGCTGCCACCGGACAGACCTCCAGCAGGAGGCGTGCCTAGTGGGGCCGTTCCAGCAGGCGGGGTGCCTTGCGGTGCTGTTCCTGTTGGCAAGCTACCGCCTGTCCGCGTCATTCCACCGGCTGTTTCTGCGTAGGGGAAGGTGGTATCAACCAGGAAATTATTCAAAGATGTTTCAACGGTTTTTACCAGGTAGTCTTGATAACTTCCGGTGGTATAAATGCCGCTACTGGAGGCTTGCAGAGTGAGCGCGTTGCCGTTTTCATCTTTCAGACCAAGCTTGTTGATGTAGGTTGCATAGGCTGCGGCCAGGTCCTTGGATAGTGCTGCCGTAAAAGTGCCGTCGGCCCGCGTTCCGGAGGTTGCATACTGGCCCATATTCCATTCATAGGCCTGGTTGGCAAAATCCAGGCTGGTGATTGGACACCAGGCCATGGCGCCGGTGATGGCATCACTGATAGGCTGGCCGTTGGCATCAAACATGGCTGCGCCAATGGACTCGAGGTAGGGATAGTAAAGCTGGCTATCGCCAGAGGCGCCGATGATGGCGGTTTGCGCGCCGCCGCCGCTCATGCCAAAGGCAAAAATGGCCTGTTCATCACCGGGAAGAACAGCTTGGTTGTAGCGAATGAAGCGGACAGCAGCTTTTAGATCGGTCACGCCCCAGGGAGCACCGCCGCTGTAGGATAACTGACCACTGGCAGTGTAGCCGTTGTCTTTTCCACGCATACCGGCTGCCACGTAGATAAAACCAGCCTTGAGGTAGCTGGAAACGCCATCGTAACTATAAGCCGTGGGAGGTTTTTGCGCCGAGTAGCCTGGTGTATTGACCGGGAACACCATGGGGGCGGT
>CAYVOX010000022.1:0-31955 GCA_964453035.1 uncultured Anaerolineaceae bacterium | reverse complement strand
AATACCGGAGAGGATGACGTCGCCAAAACCGAGCGCCACTTCATCAGTTTCCTGATTCCTGATCTTCGAGAGAATCCGCACAAACAAAATCCCAAAATAATAAAGAACCAGCATGATTCCGGTTCCTGCTGCAGCTCCAATCAAAGTATCAAGAACACTTCGCGAGTACAGGCCTGCAGCCAATCCAAGTACTGCGCCAACTGCGCTGACGGGATGTAAAATGGCATGGTGTTCAATATCAATGGCTGCCACCAGCAGAAAATAAGCCATTACCAGCCAACCCAGCCAGAAACCCACCCGGGCAGGTGGGTACAGCCATAACCAGATGGTGAGAATCGGCAGGACGATGAGTAAGATCACCACCCTCGTTTTTGGGTGCTCCCCGCAGTGAGCGCAAGTCCTCAAAGTGAGGTACCTCCCCCACTCGAGCGGGTTTTTGCATGCCAGACACACCGGACGCGTAAATTTGCGATATAACGGTAAAATATCTGCCAGGTAGTTGATCACCAAAGCGCTCGCTAATCCCAGCAAAAAGATTCCGCCGATTTCCATTCACCTCTCCAGATAATATATGATATGATAATAGAACGTTGGTTCTTATCCCTGTTGCGTGTACAACTTTATGAATTTTACATCGAATGACCCATTAGAACAGGTTTTATACCTGTGGAAAAATGAGCCCACCATCCGGGAGAATATCGCCCTGTGGAATGTGGAGCAGGCTCGTCCAGCCCGTTATGCAGCGTTGTCTGATGATTTACACCCCCACCTGCAATTGATGCTGAAACGTAAAGGAATTGAGAGCCTGTACACACATCAGGCCTCCAGCTGGCAGGTGATCCAGAGAGGAGAGCACACCGTCATTGTCACCGGAACCGCCAGCGGAAAAACGCTGTGCTACCACCTGCCCATTCTGGATGCCTGCCTACGCGCGCCCCAAACCCGCGCGCTTTGCCTTTACCCCACAAAAGCGCTGACGCAAGACCAGTTGAAAATCCTCGTCGGATACCAGAGAACATTGACTGAAATCTACGCGGAGAGCCGGATAACAAGTGCCATATACGATGGCGATACGCCTACCCATCTACGTTCATCCTTGCGCGGAAAAACCAATATCATACTGACCAATCCTGATATGCTGCATCTCTCCATCTTGCCGCATCACACGGTATGGATGGAGTTCTTCAGAAATTTGCGTTTTGTTGTTATTGATGAAATGCATATTTACCGGGGTGTTTTTGGTTCACATCTGGCAAATGTCATCCGCCGGCTAAAACGCGTTGCGCTCTTTTACGGCTCAAGGCCGCAATTCATCCTGACTTCTGCAACAATCGCCAATCCTGTGGAACTGGCGGGCAAGCTTACCGAAGAGGAGATTGCCGCCATTGAAGAAGATGGGGCTCCAAAAGGGCAGCGCAACTTCATATTCTACAATCCGCCCGTCGTACAACCGGAGATAGGGGTAAGAAAGTCCGCGTCTTCTGAGGCGATTCGACTGTCAAGTGACCTTCTGACCTATCATGTACAGACTTTGATTTTCGCCCGCGCCAGACGCTCAGTTGAAATTATGCTGCGAAACCTGCGCAACCAGACGGGAGCCAACCAGAGGCAGGTGCGAGGTTATCGGAGTGGGTACTTACCCTCGGAGCGGCGGCAAATTGAACAGGAGTTGAGGACTGGGCAGGCTAATGCTGTGGTCGCTACGAATGCCCTGGAATTGGGAATTGATATCGGCAGCATGGATGTAGCCATTTTGGTGGGTTACCCCGGCTCTATTGCGGCCACCCGTCAGCAGGCCGGTCGCGCCGGAAGGCGTACCGCTTCTTCCCTGGCGGTTTTCATTGCCTCCGCCAGCCCACTGGACCAGTATCTCATCTCTCACCCTGAGCACATCCTGGGTAAATCACCCGAGCAAGCGCTGATTGATCCGGATAATTTATTGATATTGCTTCAGCATCTGCGCTGCGCTGCGTTTGAGCTGCCTTTTAAGCTAGGCGAGCCTTATGGGAGGGTTTCTGCGGAACTAGTTGCAGAATTATTCAAACTTCTGCAAGGAACGGGGGAGCTGCACTTCTCAAACGACAGGTATTTCTGGACAGCAGACCAGTATCCAGCTAACCAGGTTTCCCTGCGTACCTCATCTGCTGATCGTGTGCGCCTGCAAGCAGGTTCCAGCGAAGGGTTTTCCACCATTGGAGAAGTTGACTTTCCTAGCGCCCTGTGGATGGCGCACCCTGGCGCCATTTATTTGCATGAGGGGACAAGTTACCAGGTGATTGATCTTGATCTCGAGCAACACGCAGCCCTTCTGAAAGCAGTAGAGACCGATTTTTTCACGGAACCAGTGCGAAAAACCACGCTTCAAAAAATCCAAACTCTGAAAAGCGCTGAAATCATGCAGGGTGAAAAATGTTTTGGGGAGGTTGTGGTCGAGACGCAGACGGTTGGCTTTAGACGTTTGAGGTGGCATAACAATGAGGTCATTGACCAGGAACCGCTGGATTTGCCAACCACGCAGTTGAGAACCACCGCTTACTGGTTATCCCTCTCGGAGCAGGCCGTTGATAAATTACGCGAGGAAGGGTTATGGGTGAACGATCCCATCAATTATGGACCGGACTGGAACCGGCAGCGTAATCTGGCGCGGAAACGGGATCAATTCTCCTGCCAGATGTGCGGGGCTCCGGAAGGCGTGGAATCGCATCATGTTCACCACAAAATTCCCTTCAGAACATTCACATCTTATCTTTACGCTAACCAGTTGGAAAACCTGGTGACTTTGTGCGCCTCCTGCCACAAGAAAGCCGAGGAAGCCGTCCGCATGCGCAGCGGTCTGGCGGGCCTGGCTTATCTCCTGCACCATTTATCGCCGTTGTTTATCATGTGTGATATAAACGACCTGGGGATTGACTTTGATCCTCAATCGCCCATCACCGAGGGCCGGCCAACCGTCTGCGTCTATGACCAGATCCCTGCGGGAATTGGATTAAGCGACCGGTTGTTTGATATTCAGGATAGGGTTTTTAGCGAAGCGCTGGCCACCCTTGAGCAATGTCCCTGTGAAAATGGCTGCCCGGCATGCGTTGGACCTGCAGGTGAAAACGGCGAGGGTGGAAAAGCGGAAACGAGAGCAATTCTTAGCTTGCTAACCGGTAAAGGTTTGGATGGAATCACTTTCAGATAAGCTCAAATCGCTTGGGGTTCAGATAGGTGTTCAACAGCCCGCACAACCTGCGCCAACGCATAAGAGACTGGCGATTGAACAGGTTATGGCTGGAAGCTACATTGACACAGCTTACGGTCAGGCTTTTGTGGTTGAGGCTGAACACAATGCTGAAGAAACTCAGGGCATGCCCAATCCGGAGCACCTCACAATTCTCGCTGAATGGGCCAGCACACCTGATCTACCCTTCGCACGGAGGGAAGAAATCATCTTCCTGGATACCGAAACCAGCGGTCTGGCAGGCGGAACAGGTACTTTTGCGTTTATGATTGGGCTGGGGTATTTCACGGATCACGCCTTCAAGCTTGTTCAGCTATTTATGCGCGACCCTTCCGAGGAGCCCGGTTTATTGGCTGGGATGCACCACTTTCTGGGCAATTTTAAAGCAGTAGTCACCTTCAACGGAAAAAGCTTCGATATCCCGCTGCTAAACGCGCGCCATGTTATCAATGGTTTTACCTCTCCGTTCCAGGATATCATGCACATTGACCTTTTACCACTAGCCCGGCGTCTGTGGCGCAATCGTTTACCCAGCCGGGCGTTAAAGGATCTAGAAGTGGAAATTCTGGATGTTCATCGTACACAAGAAGAAGTACCGGGCTGGATGGTGCCTGAGCTTTATTACAATTACCTGCGCTTCGGTCAGACGGCTCCCCTCTCGGGGGTGTTCTACCACAATGGATTGGATGTCGTTTCGATGGCAGCATTATTTAATTACACCGCAGCCTTGCTAAGCCATCCCCTGCAAAATTCTCACGTAGACAGCCTGGACCTGATTGCAATTGCCAGATTGTATGACAATCTTGACCGTGTGGAAGAAGCAATCCAAATCTACGAAAAAAGTTTGGAGCAAGGGTTGCCTTTATCCTTTTTCCAGGAAACCATCCTGAGGTTTGCCGGTATCCATCGTAAGCTCGGCAACTGGAAAGGTGCCAGAGATTTGTGGGAAAAAGGTGCCCAACAGCAATCTGCCCAGGCGTGCCTCGAGCTGGCAAAGTATTATGAACATCAGGAGCGCGATTACAATCAGGCGTTACGATGGGCTGAGAGCTATCTCGCCCAGAACGTCTCGGAAAGCAGCGACGACGCAAAAGCGCGCATTATGCGAATCCGGCGTAAAATGAATAAGAGATTGACAGACAGAGGTAAAGAAAATGGATAAGAGCTACCAGATGATTGCAAAAGTATACGGCGCAGGGATAGCCGACACCGTCAAGATGTGCCTTGAAGCCGCTGGAATTGAGGTTTTAGTGGCGCAGGAGAGTGCGGGTAGAAGCATTTACCCGGTGACGATTGGCAAGATGGCGCAGGCAAAGATTTTTGTCCGTCGAGACCAGGCCGAAGAAGCCAAAGCACTTCTCAGGGATATTGATGACGGCAAGTTCGCGGATACGCCTGAGATTGAATTCGATGAGCCTTCTGAAATGGAGTAAGCTTTCCACCTTTATTCATCACGGTCAATATTTTGGAGTTTCCTGTAATCCTCGGGGGTATCCAGGTCCTGCAAAACCGCTTCTGATTCCACAACAAGGTAATGAATATCCTGTTCATGGCTGCGCAGGAAATCTCTCAGGGTTTGTGGGGGCTGCAACGCGAGAATATCATTCCAGTGCATCCTATCAACCAACCAGGGATGTCCACGTTTGAATTGATAACTTGGAATGGTCACGCCGCTATGCCTTTGTAAATATTCCTGCCATAATTGGCGAATAAGAGCAGCAGGTATGCCCGGTTGATCCCCCAGAACCATAAATGCGGCACAGCATGCGCCAGTTAGAACCTTTAACCCCACCTGGAAGGAGAGCAGCATTTCGCCATTCTCAAAATGAGGATTGAACTCAAACCTGACGGAATACCGGGCAAGCAATTCTGTGAGGTGCCCATGCAAACCGCCGGTCACCACTACGATCTCAGAAACGCCAGCCCGGATGAGATTAGTAACAGTGTGTTCGATGACAGTCTTCTCCCCCCACGGCAAAAGCATTTTTGGCGCGCCCATTCGCCTGGAAAGTCCAGCCGCCAGAACGATTGCGCCGGAATTCTTCAACTCGAGTTCCAAATTCAATCTCCTAACCGGGCTAAATCATCGGGTCTGTCCACATCCACCAGCAAGGCTTCATCCAACCATTCTAACCAGTGAATCGGATAGCGTGAGAATATTGCTCTCCCGCCCTGGTCTCCCTGTGTGGCTAACAGATCCTCGAATGTTTTTCGGTCAAACAGGACGGGATTGCCGCGTTGACCGCCAATGAGTGGTGCGATAATTGGCGCAAGGGTAACCCTGTGCTCGGCTACCGGGCTGGTTAGCACCCGCGCTGTAACCTGGGGTTGATCGGCTAACATGAAGATGCATGCCCCGCATCGCTCATCCAGGGCTTGAAGACCGGCGTGGATAGAAGTACTTTGCCCTTCATTCCAGCGCGGATTGTAAACAAACCGGTGTGGTAAATCATCAATTTCAGCCTTGACCTCCTCGCCGAATGCCCCAAGGACAACTACGAGAGGAGATAAGCCCGCTTCAAGGGCGCGCATGGCAGCGTGGCGAATGAAGGATTTTCCGCGCCAATGCAGCAGTTGCTTGGGCTGCCCAAAGCGGCTGGAACCACCAGCTGCCAGGATGATAGCAGCAACATCCTGATAACAAGCCTTAACCTCCCTGTTTTTCAGGGAGGCAATGAGAACCCGATCGTAGAAAGGCAACACTTCCAGAGCGATTGACACGCCCTGGGCAGCAAGTATATCCGTATCCGCCTGGTTGATCAGGCAAATCTTCTGCGCGCCTGGTTGAATAGATTTTAAACTACCTTGAGGATGCTTAAGTACCATGGATAACAATGAGGGGGTAATCTCTTCACTTTCGCTGGCCCGGGTTAACGCATTGAACTCAACCATTCGGTGAACAGTCTCAGAACATATTGGCCTGCCAAGTCCGCTGAGACCGGCAACGACCACAACTACATTACACCAGGCTGGAATGACCGGCTCGTGGATGGCTGGGGCTTTGATGGGCAACTGCCTGGAACCGTCCGCTTCAATCAGTAGAGGCCGGGCGTTTTCATCAGCGTAGCTTTTAAGCCGTCCAAGTTGCTCAAGGGAAATACTGCCAAACTTATGGTTGGAGGAGGGTCCTGTCAGGAGAACGACGCCATCCAGAAGTTGCAGCTTTTCCAAGAAGTCAACATTTTCCCTGGGTTCAAGAATAATATGGTGGTCAGCCAACCTGGCCTGGTCAATGCCGAAATGGGTTGTGGTGGTAACAAGCACGGGCGGGGGTAATTGCGCAGCCAGCTGGAATAGCGCTGTCGTTTTGCCGCCTGCGCCAACAAATGCTGCCCTGAGAAGTTTAGGGAATTGAAAAGCCTGCGCAAGTTTCATAGCCGAAGGAGATCAGCGCGATGTAAACAGGTCAGGATGGCTTCCAGAACGCCGCCGCCGACAGCCAGGGACTTATCTGAAACCAGTTGAGTCAGCCGTGGATCCAATCGCGGATCTACATCGCCAACTTTCATACCAGCCTGAACGGTCAATCCATCGAAAATTAAACCTCGAACGATGCCTTTGAACCCGGCCCGGATGGGAACCTCATCTACCTGAGAGATGACCTGGTTTTCCTCCACTACTTCCCCAATTCTCACCAGGTTATGAATAATACCGTTGCATGGCGCGCGTAAAACGCGTTCCGTTTTGTAGCTAACTACCGTTTCTGGTATGCCAGTATCCTCCGATGCAGAACCCTGCCAGTAAACCCGCCCCAGAAAAGGTCCGCGCATTGTTTCAACCACGGCGTGGCAATTCTGACCAACTACAAAGCCAGGTCCCAGACCGATGATAAAGGGTTCATCGGGTAATTCTGGAGCAGCGGGAACCGCCTTGAGCATTCGGCCGTCAACAACAAAATCAGGCTGAAAGAACTTAATGGAAACGCCGTCAGGGTCAACCAGTACTGGTATAACACCTTGTTGAAGTACCTTTAGAACCTGTTCAGAATTTTCAACACGTTTAGCTTGCACCTCTTCAACCGCGCATTGACCATCATAAACCGCCTGGGAGAAGGCGACGCTTCGGCGAACGGTGAGCGGTCGCGCGATTTCGGCAATGGCAACTTTGAAGCCCGACCGGAATAGACGGAGCGCTGCGCCGCTAGCCAGGTCTCCGCCGCCGCGTATGAGAACGAACGCTTTCATCTTTTTCCCAATTTGCCAAGCCCTCTTAAAATGCGCTCAGGTGTAAGGGGAAATTCATCGAACCAGACTCCCGTAGCATCATGGACGGCATCAATGACTGCTGGCGCGAATGGAAGGTAGGGCATCTCACCCATGCCTCTGGCACCCCACGGACCGTTCGGGTCTGGAGTTTCCACGAGGATAGACTGCACTTCATCGGGTATATCCAGAATGGTAGGGATCAGGTATGTGGAGAGATGCTTCGTAAGGACGCGTCCATCTTTCTGGATAAAGTTTTCTAACACAGTGTAGCCGGCAGCCTGGACAACTGACCCTTCAATTTGACCTTGCACCTGCTGGGGATTAATGGCACACCCCACGTCATCCGCGCAAATCACTTTCTTGATTTTTATCTCACCTGTCTCGGTATCTACTTCAACATCCACCGCTTCCGCAACGTAACCATAAGCAAAATTCGGTTCCGCTTTTCCCGTCTCTGGATCCATGGGGGTTGTTTTTGGAGGGCGGTACTGGTACTCCGCAACTGCAGGACGTTCCTCCCTGTGCCATTTTTCAAGAGCTAACTGCGCTGCCCCTCGAATGGAATTGCCTGCCATAAATGTCATTCTCGAAGCAGAGGCGCTTCCAGAAGGCGGCGTGACAGCCGTATCTGAGACAATCATCCGCACTTTGCTGAGAGGGATGGATAAAGCCTCAGCTGCCATTTGCGCCATGATGGTATGCGTTCCCTGGCCCACTTCTGCCCCGGAATGATAAACCAGCGCTTCCTCAATGTCTGTCGAGCCCCTCAATTCAATTTTCGCGGTACACTGTTCTGGAGCACCAAAAGAAAAACCGATGTTTTTAAAACTGCACGCAAAACCGGTGCCTTTCTTGAATACAGATTCGCCTTCCAGATTAGAATCTTGTTTCCTTTGCCAACACTCTGCCTGGATCCAGCCAGCAGAAAGCGCGCATTGCTCAACCACCTGACCGATAGAAACCCCTTTCGGTAAGGGCGTCCCAACAGAAAGTAGCGATCCTTCCTGTAATAAATTACGTCGGCGCACTTCTACCGCATCTATCCCCAGTGCTTCAGCCAGCTTGCTGATTTGCATTTCGGCGGCAAATGCAGCCTGCGGACCGCCAAAACCACGGAAGGCGCCCGCCGATATGTTGTTAGTGTATACTGCGCAGGTATCTACCTTTATATTTGGTATTTCATAGGGACCGGTGCACAGGATTGTGGCATTACCCAATACCTTGGTGGAAGTCAGTGCATAAGCTCCACCATCCGCCACCAGGTTCATTTCAGCGGCGATAATTTTCCCATCGCGAGTAGCTCCCCATTTGGCTTTGATGTGAAATGGGTGGCGTTTATGGTGCGCAATGAGGGATTCTTCGCGACTCCAGATTATTTTTACAGCTCTTTCTATGCCTTTCTGGTGCAAACGCCAGGCCGCCAGCGCCAGCACGATCTGAACGGACATATCCTCCCGTCCACCAAAAGCACCCCCAATCGCCGGGTAAATGACCCTGATTTTTTCCAGTGGTAGGTTAAGCGCATGGGCAATCTGCTCCTGGTCTTCATGCACCCACTGGCCGGCCACCACCACCGTAATTCTACCCTCTTCATCGACGTATGATACGCCGGCTTCAGGTTGAAGGTAAGCATGTTCCTGGGCGGGTGTATCATAGACGCCTTCTATGACCACATCTGCTCGCCTGAAGGCTTCTTCAACATTTCCTTTACGAATCCGGTATCGGGAAAAAACATTGGAATCGCGTTCGGGGTGCAACCGTGGCGCATCGGCTGCCAATGCCTTGAGAGGGTCCGTCACAATGGGAAGATCTTCGTAAGTTACCTTGATTTTTCGGCAGGCTTCAACGGCAATTCTTTCACTTTCCGCAACAACGCAGGCGACCTTATCCCCAATAAACCGAACGCGATCGGCAAATTGTTTGGCGGATGGCCCACATAAAACGGGCTGATCCATCATGACCAAACCAAATTCATTGGCGGGCACATCGCTGGAGGTGAGAATATCCAGAACACCCGGGATACGCTGGGCATCCGTCAGGTCAAGATTGTGAACAATGGCATGAGGCCGGTCAGCATATAGAATTTTCATGTAAACCTGGTCAGGCCGGTTGATATCCCCGGGGTATTGCGCCTGGCCAGTCACCTTGCTGACTGCGTCAATTCGAGAAATCGATTCACCCACAATCCTCATATTTACTCCAATGGATTATCGCTTGTAGGATTTTCCTTTATATGTGACCGGAGGGACATCATACGGCCCGTACTGCGGCGGAGCGATAAGTCTAAAAATAACGAAGGTAATAAAGGTCAATACGCCGTAGAAAATGAGCATGAACAGAATAACCAGAATGAGTTTAACGAGGATGAGCGGATCTGGCGCATTGATGATTAACTCCTTCGGAAACTGCACCCAGCCCTGTTTTGTGTTTTCATCCATGAACAGGATCATGGCGGCATATCCCAGAAGCGGCGATATAACAATCAACACAAAGCCCACTCCACGCCATATCGGATGAATTTTCCGGTTGATCCGGGAAGGCTCCATGGGTTGGCTTGAACGACTAGAGTATTTAGACATCACGCACCTCCGGCAGCCTTTTCAACTGCCTCAATAATCTTATAGTAACCCGTACAGCGGCATAGATTGCCTGTCAGGGCCTGCGTAATCTGGTTTCTGGTGGGTTTTGATATTTCCTGGAGCAATTTGGTGGACGACATAATTAAGCCAGGCGTGCAATAACCACATTGTACAGCACCAGCCTCAACGAAAGCCTGCTGAACCAGATTGAGTCCTTCAGAGGGAGCTACCCCCTCGATGGTCACTATTTCCGCTCCGATTGCCCTTGGGGCTGGCACAAGGCAGCTCATTACCGCTTTTCCATCCAAAAAAACCGTGCATGCACCGCATTCACCTTCCGCGCAGCCTTCTTTGGTGCCCGTCAGGCCAATGTCCTCGCGGAGAAAATCCAACAGGCTTTTTGAGGGGATATCTTCAACCGGGTATAGTTTGCCATTAATGCGGGTTGAATTCCCGTCCCGGGTGAGGCTCGGTCCAGCCAGAAGGTCGGTGCTGAGCAGGGCAGGCTTTTGGGGCAATTTGTCGCCGTTTATTGCCCCTGCCAGAGAATTTAAAGCGCGCGTAAAGATAACCTGGGCGATCCAGGTACGATATTCTGATGAACCCCGGATATCACTGATTGGCTTGATGGCTTGAACTACAAGCTCCGCAGCATTATGGATAACTTCTTCACCGAGAATCTGCCCCTCAAGATACGCCTCTACCTCAGGTACCCGGATTACCGTCGGTGCAACAGCACCAAAAGCCACCCGGGCATGTTGAATTTTGGTGCCTCGAAGGTCAATAATCACAGCGGTGTTCACAATAGATATAGCCTGAGCCTGCCGAAGCGCAGATTTTATGAACACACCCGCCTGATTGGGCTGTAAAGCCTTGAAAATTATCTCGACCACCATTTCATCAGGCTCAAGGACGGTTGAACGTACGCCTCTGTAAAAGTTCTTCAGAGGGATGTACCTTTCCCCCCGATGTGACCTGACCAGCAATTGGGCATCCAGCGTCATCAGCGGGGTTATGGTATCGTTAGCGGGAGAAGCTGTGACCAGGTTCCCCACCACCGTTCCCCGGTTTCTGATTTGTGGTGAGCCTATTTCCCAGCAGGCTAACACAAGAGGCAGCGCAAACTGCCTCAGAAGTGCCGAACCGACGCAATCGTTGTGCGTTACAAGCGCGCCCAGGTGAATGTTACCCTGTCCATCTAGCCGAATGCGGTTCAATCCCTCAATGCGGCTGATATCTACAAGGGTATGTAGATCCTCGTGTTGGTCGCGTTCGATTTCCAACATCAAATCCGTACCGCCCGCAATAAGCTTGATCTTCCCTGGCGCATTTTTGAGCACGAGAAGAACTTGTTCAACAGAACTGGCATTGATGTATGCCTGCCACATATTTAAACCTCCAGCAGACCAAGAACCGTTGGCAGAAGTTGTTTTTTGCGAGAAACCATACCTTCAGCCAGTAGTGTTCCATCGGGCTGAGTGGTATATGGAAGATTCTCTAAAATTGGTGGGGGGTTATGCATTAGAAGGCGGCTAGAACTGCGCACCACATCCGTTACCATGAGCATCGTGAAATCTAAGCCCTTCTTCTCACGCAGTTCGCTCAGCGCAGCGGTCAGGTCACCAATGTTATCCGTCAATTCATAAAGGTCACTGACTTCAGCCTGGGAAATCGCAAATTGATACCTGCCACTGCGATAGACTTTCATGTCGGTGGAAACTACTTCCTCTGGCGTTCTGGCTCTTAATCCTGCGCCTGCAACCAGCACTTTTTCCCCAAAAGATTTAACTGTCTCGTTTGCCAAAACGCTACCACCTACGAACGCCCAACGGCTCAACCGTTCTGCGGCAGTTCGGTCGCGTTCTGTGGTGGTTGGAGATGACAAAATCAACGTATCCGAAAGCAAACCAGCCAGCATCATACCCGCCAGGCTCGGCGGGGCGCTGAGACCTGCCACTTCAATCTGCTCAGAGACCAGGGTGCTGGTGCTACCCACAATATCCACCGTGAATTTTATTGGGATATGGGTGGAGGGATTCCCCAGGCGGTGGTGATCGAGGATCTCAAGCAGTTGCGCTTCTTCCAGGGAGGGAACCGCTTGCTGCGCCTCATTATGGTCAACCAGCACCATTTTCAAGCGCGGCGGATTGAGCAGATCCCGCTGCCGGCAAATCCCCAGATAGCGCCCCTCTTCATCGAGTACCCAGAACTCATCACCCTCTTCACGTAGAAGCCGCTCGAGCACATCGCGGATTCGGGTGGATGACTGCACCTTCAACACGCGGGTATCTGCTGCCTGCTGGCAAGGAAGGTTAAGAATATCATTTAATTTCATTTCTCGGGCGTTTGTCATTGGACCGACAAGGCGATTCACGAACTCAAAAAGACTGCGCCCCGTCATCAATCCATACGGCGTACCATCTGATTTTATGATAGGTGCGATTCCCCCCGTCCGGCTGGCAATGCCCCACGCCTCGCGGAGAGGTTTTTCAGGTTGAGTGGTATCCAGCCGGCGCATCACGGATTCGAATCGTGGAGAAGCATCCGTCAACAGAACAGGCGCGTCCAAACTCAGATGCTTTAAGACCCAGGAAGTCTGTAGATTAATCGCACCTGCACGTGCAGCAATGGTATCTAGCCCATCACGTTCGTGTAACAGCCAGGCATATCCCATTGCGGATGCAATCGAGTCGGTATCTGGATTGACATGACCAACAACATAAATCGGTGACGGCACTCAATTCTCCTAACCCAATTGGTTTAATGCGCGCCAGACGCGCTCAGGCGTGGCTGGGATTTCATCAACCTGAGCACCACAGGCATCCAGAATCGCATTTCCCACAGCTGGGGCAACGCCATCCATGGGAATTTCTGCGACAGCTTTAACCCCGAAGGGATGTGACGGTTCAAACGTCTCAACAAAGATGGTTTGCAGGTCAGGCATTTCATTCGCTCTGAAAATATGATAATCCACGAAGTCTGTTTCCAGAGCTTTGCCTGAACCATCATACCGCATTTCCTCGCAAACTGCATAGCCCAGGGCTTGCGTCATACCGCCCTCAATTTGTCCCGAAGCAGTCACCGGGTTCACAATGGTGCCGCTATCCACAGCCATAACCAGTTTCTTCACGGTAACCTGCCCGGTGCCGGTATCCACTTCCACTTCTGCAAATTGCGCGGCAAATGGCGGCGGTGAAACCGGGGACATGAAGGAAGCCACAGCCATGATTTGCTGTTGGTCAGCATGGTGCAAGGCATTAAGCGCGATTTCTGTCAGGCTAACGCTCGTTCCATCCGATGTGAATGCGCAGGAATCTTTCAGTGAGATATCCGATGCTCTGACCGAGATGCCGAGGCTGGCACTTAGCATCGCAGCTGCGCGGTTTTTTATTTGCCCGGCGACTTGTTCAGCTGCTTTTACCACCGCTGCGCCTGAAATATACGTGGTGGAAGAGGCATACGCGCCTTTATCAAACGGAGTAAAGTCGGTATCAGAGGAGTAGACAATCACATCCTCCAGCGGGACGCCTAAAACTTCCGCCGCCATCTGCCCCAACACGGTATCGCTGCCTGTACCCAGGTCAGTTGCGCCGACCAGCAAATTAAAGGAACCGTCATCATTCATCTTGATGGAGGCTCCACCCATATCCAGGTAAGGAATGGCTGTTCCCTGCATCACCAGGGCCGCGCCAATGCCTCTACGGATATACGGTTTAGAGGTTTGCCGCCAGATTGGGTCAGGATACTTCTGATCCCAACCGATCGCAGACCTGCCCTGGCGGACGCACTCTTCCAGGCCCACAGTGTGGATGATCTCAGGCTTGGGTTCACGTCCTTCGCTCCAGGCGGTGCTGAAGGGATGCAATTCGCCCGGTCTGACGGCATTTTTAAGCCGGAATTCCAGTGGGTCCAAGCCAAGCTGGCGAGCAATCTTCTCCATGTGGCGTTCAACAGCCCAATACCCCTGTGGAACACCGTATCCACGGTAAGCACCAGATGGAGGTGTGTTGGTATACACCACATCTGCATAAAAACGGATATTGGGATTCTTCCGGTAAGCACCGTCGCCAACATATAACGCCATGGCTTTGTGCCCTGTGTTACCGGTCACTGTTAGAGCATGGCAACCGTAAGCTCCCGTATCCGAAAGCGCATACATCTCGTTGGCGGTGATGGTTCCATCGCGTTTTACGCCTGTCTTCATGTGAATGCGCATCGGGTGCCGTGACCGTGAGGCAATAAACTCTTCCTCGCGGGTATATTCAAACCTCACTGGGCGTTTCGTGGCAATGGTCAGGTGCGCGGCGACATCTTCAATCAAAACTTCCTGCTTACCGCCAAATCCCCCGCCAATCCGGGGCTTGATGACGCGAATTCGTTTGACAGGCAGTTTCAGCACTGGTGCCAGTATTCGACGCACATGAAATGGCACCTGTGTGCTGGTGCGAATGACCAGCCGGTCGTCTTCATCCCAGAAAGTAACCACAACATGGGGCTCAATATGCGCCTGTTGAACCTTGGGCACAATGTAATCCCCTTCAATAATCTCATCCGCTTCCCGAAAACCCTGGTCAACCGAGCCAATATCAATGCGGATCTCTGCTGCTAGGTTTTTCTGAGGGTCAGATTCCGCAAAATTGACGTACTCTGGCTCATCATGCAATATCGGTGCGCCTTTTAACATCGCTTCAGCGGGATCCAGCAATAAAGGCAGAGGTTCGTATTCAACTTCAATCAGGTCAAGCGCTTGCCTGGCAATAGCTTCAGTTTCTGCAGCCACAAAAGCAACGCGGTCTCCAACAAAGCGCACTTTGTTATCCAGTGAAAAGGTATCCAACGGCCCCGGAATGGGATCCGATTGCCCGGCCGTTGAATACACTACACGGGGAATATCCTGCCATGTCAATACAGCCGCCACGCCAGAGAGCGCTCTGGCTTTGCTGGCATCTATGTGCTTAATTCGCGCATGAGCAACCGGGCTGTGCAGCACTTTTGCCACCAGCATCCCGCGCATTTCGATATCCGCGGCGAAGGCTGGTTTACCCTGCACAAGCTTTATGGCATCAACTTTTACTTCGGGTTTTCCCACTTGTTGCCATTTTTGGGATTGCGGCGCTACTTTGATCTGTGGTGTAGTTTTTGTGAGGGTTGGTAAAGTATTCGTTTCCGGAAAAACTCCCTTTTCAGAATCGGTTTCTCGATGCCATTCTGGTGTGATTGGAATCCCCGCATTGCCGGTTTGAGCATCAGGATTTTCACCGCGTAAGATGGCAGCAGCCTGCAAGACAGCCTGGACGGGTTTCAGATATCCTGTACACCGGCAAAGAATTGGTGCCAGTGCTTCTCTCACGTCTGTTTCGGTCGGAAAAGCGTTTTTATCCAGTAGCGCCTTGGCGGCCAATACCATTGCGGGCGTGCAAAAACCGCACTGGATTGCGCCTGATTGCACCATCGCTGATTGAATCGCGTGAAGACCCTGGTTTTCAAGCCATCCTTTACCGGGTCGCTCCCCCACGGACTCGATGGTCTGAATGCAATGACCGTCAGCCTGCATCGCTAGCATTCCGCAAGAATTGACCGGTCTGCCGTCGAATAAAACTGTGCATGCTCCGCATTCACCCTGGGTACAACCACCAAATTTGGCTCCGAAATAGCCGTTTTCACGCAACATTTCAAGTAATGTTTTGTGGGGCGAGACTTCCCACTCTATCAGTTGGTTATTGAGTGTTAGTTTGATCTGCATCAGCCCTCCTCGCCTATCATTCGGTTGACGAGCAGCGCGACCATTTCTTTTTGATAATATGAGGAATTGTCATATCGCCATATATGGCTACACGCACTTACTGACGATTCAACCAATCCCGCCATCTCTGTACCGTCAAAAAAACATACTGGCGATTCTCCTGCGCCAACCAGCACCAGGCGTGTCCTTCCAGATGACCACCGAGCCAATACCGCCCCAACCAGGGGGTAATCCATCGGTGTGCGAGAAATAACCTCATATTTGAAGGTGGAGGGTACGGTAAATTCGCAACCGGTGATAAGTTTTCTCTTCTGCGAACTCCTCCTTAGTGCCAGCCAATCCCCCAGGGGAACCACTTCACCGCCAGGTTCCCAAATCAACTGGCTATCCAGTGCCAGTAAGGCGGAGCAGAACAACGATTTTCCTGTTGCCTTCACAAGGCTTCCGGCAACTGTAGCGGTGTTACGGATGTTGAGGGTGAATTCCCTTTCAAGAATCTGACGTAACTGAGCCGGGTATTCCTGCCAGTCGACCAGTGCCTGAAGTTTTGCGGCGGCTCCCACAAAACAGGATTTTCCTCGAACTTCTAACCTGTTAAGATTCAAATCTTGAAGGTCAACTACGGCTACCGGCTCGGTAATTCCTCGACTTATGGCGCTTCCCCCTCCCAGTGGGATAGTTTTGGGCTCCAGCCGAGTAAGCAATGCCAGCGCATCGCTCAACACTGTCGGACGGTGATATTCGATTATCACGATTGCACCTCGCTATCTGGATAGACTCGCCAATCTTCAGCTGCACTTTGCGCTGTTCTGGTTAATGTTTCCGGAATTTGAGCCAGAATCACTTCCGCTTCGGCTAATAAGGTACCATCGGGTCCAAAAAGTTGGCCGCTGGCTTTGGCGATTTTCCCTTTATCGTCGAGCGCCTTTCCCACAGCTTTTAATGGCAGCCCGACTGGAGTCGGTCTTCGGTAGCGTACAGTTAAATTGGCAGTTACCATGAACCTGGGGGAATCCCCATTCATAAACGATCTTCCGGCAACCTCATCGAGAATGGCGGCAATGATCCCACCATGCACCACGCCAGGGTACCCCTGGTGCTTTTCACAGATTGTGAAATTAGCAGTTACGATACCAGGTTCCTGGTTGAAAAACGCCACTTTAAGGCCATGGTCATTTTCCACGCCGCAGACAAAGCAGAATCTTGAGCTAGGCTGTTTTTTCATTCTTGCGCAAATGTGTCAATCAACAATTTATAGTCGCCGCCCACCGGGTATAAAATCGGTGACGTGCATCCATTGCGGCAATACTCTGCTACTTTTGCCCGGGCTTCCTCTGGCGTGCCGGATGCTGTGATACGTGTGATGAGTGATTCGGGAACCAGGTGCTTGGCGCGTTTGATTTGCTCCTTAGTGGCGGGCCATCCCAGGATGGCTTGGATTTCTGCGACAATCTCCGGTGCAACGCCAGAAGCTTTTGCAATATGTGGCTGTTGCGCCAGATACTGCGTCAGCAATTCCCGCGTGGTATCAATCGCCCGGTCATGGTCGTGGTCCACTGAACAGACAATCAATTGTGGACGGTCCAGATCCAACCAATTGCGGTCGGCTTTTTTGGCACCCTTCTCGAGTAATTCCAGCGCCTTGGTGTTGTAATCCGGCGGCACACAATAATTGAGAACGACTCCATCAGCAATTTCACCGGTCAATTCCATCATCAAATCGCCCGTTGCGCCAATGTAAACAGGAACGTTGCGAGGTTCGCGCCTGCCGTGAACGACATCCAATTCAATGCCGTCTACATGGATCAATTCACCATGAAACGTCACTTGTTCCATTTTTAGCAACTGTTTAAAAATAGTAACCGTCTCGCGCATGGCAGTCAGAGGTTTCTTCCGGTCAATGCCAACATTTTTCGCCAGCGGATCCCACCATGCCCCTATGCCGCAGATAATCCGATCCGGCGCAAGGTCGTCCAGGGTGAGATACGTCGCCGCAAGCAGGCCAATATTGCGGGTCCAGTTGTTGATGACACCAGAGCCAATCTTTATTCGCTCGGTCACCGCAGCGTAAGCGGCCATCGGCACGATGGCATCCCTAACTAATCGGCTCTCAGCCTGCCAGACCGCCTCGAAGCCACGCTGTTCAGCGTATCTGACAAAATCTAACCCTTGCCGTAGATCATGCGCATCCTGAAGGTAAAGCGCTACACGTTGGGTCATGGCAATTCCTTTCAAAATTTTATGTGCTGATTAAATTATACTTATTGCTTGTTTGAAGTCCACCATTAACGATTCTACCGGCTAACTAAAAAGGTCAAGTTCTTTTGGTCGAATAAGTTCATGCAACGAACCCTCCCTGAGCGGAAAAGGAAATCCCCGGACATGAATAACCGGGGTTCCTTCAGCAGCCTGCCCCATCAAGAGGGATGCAGCCGCCGCCAATTCGTCCGCCGAGGCAACCTGCGTTACCCTTAACCTATAACCAAACATATCTTCTGTGCCGCGCAAATCAACCACCGCAGGCATACCGGATAATCCAATGGCAACCCCAACCGTTCCCATTCGCCACGCTCTGCCGTGGGTATCAATAATCATCACGCCCAACCGGGCGCCTGTGGCATTTTCTAATTCGCGCCGGATTCTTTCCGCGGATTTATCGGAATCCTCAGGCAATAGCAAAACCCAGTCATCCGGATTTCCCCACAAGCCCTGAACGTTGGAATGATCAATACCGGCATTGGCGCAAACAAAACCTTGCCTGTGTTCAACGATGATCGTGCCAATACGGGTTCTTAAAACCGAGTTGCTTTCCTGAAGAATCAATTCAACCATGCGCGCGTCTTTTTCAGTTTGCCTGGCTAATTCTATTGCCCGCTGCGAGGGTTGAACCTGCGAAAGATTTATAAATCTGTTTTCAGATTTGGAGACGATTTTTTGCGCGAGGACGAGAATATCTTCATCCTGTAAGGCTATACCAGAATTCCCAATTGCATCCAAGATAACACGAGAGATTGAATCGCCCGGTTTAATCAACGGGATTCCAGGCAAAGCTTTGAGAGTCAATGTCATGTGTGAATTCCAGTAATCTTTATCCCGGCGGAGTTGGTTCCGTGCTGTTTATTGAGACCAATTAAAATCGAAGTCAATCCCTCAACCACCATCGAATTTTCTATCGGACCGGCATCCCATCCGACTAAACCCGCATCTCGCACCAGGCCAATGACCACTTCGCGCGCGGCTTTTCCGTTCCCGCAGACCAGCACATCACAACCGGCGGGTTCATTATTTAACAAATGCTCGTATGAGATATTTTGAAATGCAGATACCACCCGCGTTTCTTCGCCTAAAATCTCTTGCGCCTCCTGCGCTGCGCTACCGGCAGGTGGCATCTGAACGCGCGTCACCCTGGGTGGAACGAGAGGTACAGTTACATCCACCAGAATTTTACCTGAGAGGTACGGCTTCAACCCTCGTAAGGTTTCACTATGGGCAGCATATGGTACAGTTATGACAACGATATCACTATCCATCGCGGCTTCTGAATTGGTTCTCCCAGTCACAGCAGCTTGTTCTGGAAGTAGCTTACCCAGCTCCGCTGCAGCCAGTTGTGCTTTTTCAGCAGAGCGTGAGCCGATGATTATCTTGTAACCTGCCTTAGCCCACCGGTATGCCAACCCCTTTCCTTCCTTGCCAGTGCCGCCAATTAAGCCAATCGTTCGGATTGAATAGGTTTCTCCCTCGGTCATTTTTTCTCCTTATTAAAACTCTGCCCGATATTTCTCCCAAATTTTGGGGGCATAGATCCTGGCCTCATTTGTGATTTTTTCCTCGTCTAGCCTGGTCAGCTTTCGGTCTTGCATCAAAACCTCGCCCGCAACAATGGTTGTTGTCACCATGCTTTCATGAAATCCAAACGCCATGTGCCAGGGAAGATTATCAACCGTGAGCGGCGTGTACGGGTAATACTCAACGAAAATCAAATCGGCGGCCGCGCCCGGCTTGATGACCCCCAGTGCCCCGTCTTTGAAGTGAGTATTTGCCAGAGCAGCATTGTTATAAATTGCCATGTCGAACAGGGTGCCGCCATTTAGCCGGCGTGGATCTCTATGGTTCAATTTGTGCGCCAGGTAGGTTGCCTTCCATTCCTCCCACATCGCGTTGGAAAAACCATCGTTGCCGATGCACACCGGTATGCCAGCCCTCAACATCTCTTCCACTCGAGGTAATCCCACACCATTGTTCATGTTCGATCTCGGCTGATGCGTAACAAAGGTTTGGGTCTCCGCCAGAGTACCTATCTCTTTCGCATCCACATGCACGGCGTGAACTGCAATAGATTTTGATCCAAGCATTTGATGGCGATGCAAGCGGTCGATCACTCTTTGCCCACATTTCTGAAGGCTGTCATATTCATCAATTTCATGCTCCGCAGCGTGAAAATGAAATCCCATGCCGTCTGGTGCTAGCTCACGGCATCTGGAGAGCGTAGCTTCAGAAAGAGTCAAGCTGGCATGCAGGCCAAACGTCGCGGATAATAAAGGATCTGGCTGTTTAACCAGTTTTTCATAAAAACGGATGTTTTCCTGAATTCCTGCTTTCGCCCCATCCATTCCGTTTCGATCAGTGACCTCGTAGCACAGGGATGCGCGCACACCAGCCAGCTTGACTGCCTCAGCAATGACATCCAGAGAACCATCAATAAAATTGGGCGATGCATGGTGGTCAAACAACAACGTTGTGCCGTGCTTAATCGCGTCGATCAGGCACACCAGCGCAGAATAATACACCCCCCGCTCATCAAGCGCTCGATCCAACGGCCACCACAACTTTTCCAAAATCTCCGGAAAATCGCGTGGCGCCTCTCCAGGGATGTACATGCCTCTGGCAAATGCTCCGTAGAAATGCGTGTGGGCGCAGATAGCTCCCGGTAGAACATATTGGCTATGCGCATTTACGATACTTCCGTTGCCATACTTTTCTCGAAGTTCTATTTCACTGCCAATCTGTATAACTTTTCCGCCCTCGATATAAATCGAACTTTCATCAATAATTTGATTTGGATGATCGCAGGTGATGATTCTGGCATGCGTTATAAGCATAGCGTCTCTTCTTTCTGTAAACAGCTTAAATTATTTTAGCATACATTACCTGATACCCATAAACATCATGATTATCCTTTATAATGAGCTCAAACCAATTTCAGGAGATTCTTAATGCCAGGTAACTTCACAGAAGCTATCCATTTTTGCCAATCGCACCGTTCTGAATATTTAGAACAGCTCAAACGATTCCTCGAGATTCCCTCGGTTTCCACCAATCCGGAACACGCTCAGGATATGCACCATGCCGCCAGTTGGGTAGCCAACCAATTGGAGCAAATGGGATTTTCCAACATCAAGATTTTTCCCACGCGCCGCCACCCCATCGTGTACGGCGACTATACTAAAGCTGGAAGCAATAAGCCGACAGTCCTCATCTACGGCCATTACGACGTTCAGCCGGCTGAGCCGCTCAACCTCTGGGAAAGCCAACCCTTCACCCCAACTCAACGCGGTGAAAACCTCTATGCTCGCGGTGCTTCTGATATGAAAGGCCAGGTTGTCGCAACACTCGCTGCTTTACAATCCATTCTCTCCCACGGAAACCTGCCTGTCAACATTAAATACCTGGTGGAAGGCGAGGAAGAAATCGGATCCCCCAATCTGACCGGTTTCTTGTACGAAAACAAGGAGTTGCTGGCAAGCACCTTTGCGCTCAATCCGGATTCTGGAATGATTGCAGCCGATGTGCCCACCCTCATATATGGTTTGAGAGGGCTGGCGTATTTTGAATTGAAAGTCTATGGCCCCGCTCACGATCTCCACTCGGGGTTGTACGGGGGCGTGGTGCACAACCCGGCCAACGCACTCAGCCAACTTATCGCGGGCATGCACGATTCAACTGGAAAAGTGGCCCTGCCAGGTTTTTATGACCGCGTTCGTCAGTTAAGCGATGAGGAGCGCGTTGCTTTTTCACAGTTACCAATGAATGCGGATTACTATATTAAACAGACAGGCGCACCGGCTCTATGGGGCGATAACGACTTTGCGCCTGCCGAGCGGGTTGGCGCCAGACCAACTCTGGATGTTAACGGCCTCTATTCCGGTTTTACCGGTGAAGGCTCAAAAACCGTCATCCCTGCATGGGCAATGGCAAAAATCTCAATGCGCCTGGTTCCCGACCAGGACCCGGAAGAGGTTCACCAACAGCTCATCGCTTACTTGGAAAAAAACGCCCCGAAAACCATCCGCTGGGAGCTCACCTCAATGGCTGGAGGCAAAGCCTGCATCACCGATGTAAGCACACCCGAGGCCAAAGCCCTGTACACAGCCCTGCAAACGGTATGGGGTAAACCTCCGTTGTTTAAACGCGAGGGCGGTAGCATCCCCGTTGTGCTGGATATGCAAAAAATCCTCGGCATCGAATCCGTGCTGACCGGCTTTGGACTGCCTGACGATAACCTCCATGCACCTAATGAGAAATTGCATCTTCCCACCTGGTACCGTGGGATTGAAGCCCTCATTCATTTCTTCTACGCGCTTTAAAGGGTAATCATTATGTCAACTGAACGAATGCCATCCTATGGCGGACAGGCGCTAATTGAAGGGGTCTTGATGAGAGGCGGAAAATATGCCGCTGCAGCTATGCGCGCTCCGGATGGGACGGTAGTCATACACACAGAAAAATTAGCTGCGATTTACCAATCCCCCATTAAAAAAATCCCCTTCCTGCGTGGAATAATCGTGCTTTGGGATGCGCTGGTACTCGGGTCTCGCTTCCTCACACTTTCCGCCAATGTGCAGACCAAAGAGGATGAAAAACTGGAAGGTCCCGCCCTTTACCTCACGCTTGGCGCAGCCATGCTCATCGGTCTGGGCATTTTTGTTGCCCTGCCCACTGCGCTGGGACAGGGCATCGAGAGCCTGTTCAAAATGGATATCTGGGTTGTCAATCTACTGGAAGGCGTAATTCGCCTTTTGATTGCGGTGGGTTATATCTGGGCGATCGGAAAAATGCCCGATATTCAACGCGTTTTTGCCTACCACGGCGCTGAACATAAAACCATCAACGCATTCGAAGCCAAAGCCGAACTGACCCCGGAATCGGTAAGCAGGTTTCCGTTGGAGCATCCCCGCTGCGGGACAGGGTTCCTGCTCACCGTGGTGATTATCTCCATCCTGGTATTCTCTCCTTTGCGGCCGCTTCCCTTTCTTATTCGACTGCCCAGCCAGTTGGTTCTGGTTCCCTTCATCGCTTGCCTGGCTTACGAATACGTCCGATGGACGGCCAATAATTTGGAACACTCCCTGGTCAGAGCACTCATCAGCCCCAACCTGGCTCTACAAAAATTGACCACACGCGAACCCTCCCTCGACATGCTGGAAGTATCCATTGCATCGTTTAACACTATGTACGCACTCGAAACCGCCGAACAGGATACCTTAGAACTCGCTCCGCTGGCTTCACCGGCTATTAAATAACCTTTACGCCAAAGGCAACCAGGCCCGGGCAGAAATCCCCGAGCCTGGTTGACCATTTAACAGGTAACTTGACATCAGGATAGAGCAGGATATACTGGTAACAAGATGAAAACCTGGCAATCTACCCTACTGGGCATTATCCTGGGCACTCTTTTCTCTGCAGTTATCCTTCTGGTGGCGCAGCAACCCCGAGGCCAGGCTATTTTGCTCGTAACGGTTCCAGCAAAGCGCGTTATCTATGTTCATATCAGCGGAGGAGTCAGCAATCCGGGGTTGCTTGAACTTTCTTCGGGCAGCCACCTTGCGGATGCCGTTCAGGCGGCAGGCGGCCTCACAGAAGACGCTGATATCAACGCAATTAATCTGGCATCTATCTTGGCTGACGGTGAAAAAGTTGTCGTTCCACAAAAAAAAGAGCCAACCTCAACCTTCCCTCAGCGGTCATCAGAACTTCCACTTTCTGTAACACCTTCTACCCAAGTCAAATATCCAATCAATATCAATACTGCCTCCACTTTGGAGCTCGAAATTTTACCCGGGATCGGATCAACCAAAGCCCAACAAATAGTTCTGTATCGTCAAGAACACGGTCCGTTTAAGACCATAGAAGAAATCCAAAACGTGCCCGGTATCGGCGCGGCAACATTTGACCGGATTAAAGACCTGATCACCGTCACAACCGTTCAGTAGAAAGGCAAATCAAATTGGAAACCAAAAAGCAACTCGAAACTGCTCTCCACGATGCCATGCGCTCCAACAATGAACTGCGCAAGCGCACGCTGCGCATGGCTCTGGCAGCCATCAAGAATGCTGAAATTGACTCCGGTTCGCCGCTGGAAGAAGAATCAATTCTGGGCATCCTACATAAAGAAGTGAAATCTCGCAAAGAATCAATTGTGGATGCTCAAAAAGCTAATCGTCCTGATCTGATAACAACCGCTGAAAGTGAAATCAAGATAATCGAGGAATTCCTCCCTCAATCAATGGACGACAATTCCCTCAAAGATTTAGTGCAATCCGTCATAGTCGAAATCTCCGCCAGCGGGATTAAGGATATGGGAAAGGTCATGAAATTAGCGCTGAGCAAAGTCCAGGGCAGGGCTTCTGGCGACCAGGTTAGCCGGGTGGTGCGGGAACTTCTCCAGAATTAGGGTATGAAACAGTTTTTCCGGTCAAGGCTGCAGGGTTTAAAAGGTCATTTCCTCCGAAATGGCCTGTTATTGGTTGTCACAGCGCTGCTTTCATTCAGCGCGCTTTCACTGCCAGTGGCGTTGAGACAGACTTCATTTCCGTTAAAAGTGGGCGATGTAGCAACGCAGGATATCCAGGCCCCATTTTCCCATTCCTATGAAAGCTCAGTCTTGACCGCGCAAGCACGCGTTGACGCAGAAAAGAACGTTCAGAACATTTATCAATCCTCCGATCCTACCCTAACCCGTAAGCAAATTGAAAAACTGAGAGTGACTCTCAACTTTATTTCAAGCGTCAAGGTAGACGGATTTTCCACACCGGAACAAAAGCTGAATGATCTGAATGCGCTGGTTGATTTTCGCCCCACAAAAACAGTTACCGAAAGCCTTCTTGCGATCAACGATTCTCGCTGGCAAATCATTCAACAGGAGGCCGTCTCCGTTCTGGAACAGGTCATGCGCAATACCATTCGAGAAGGGCAGGAAGCCCTGGCGACGCGGAATATTCCTTCATTAATAAGTTATTCAATTCCGCAAGACCAGGCCACACTTATTTATGAACTGGTCACGCCCTTCGTTGCGCCGAATAGCCTGTTTGATAAGGATGCAACTGAGGCAGCTCGCAAAGTCGCTCGTGATGGCGTCACCCCGGTCGTGAAAACCTATATCGCCGGCGAGTCAATTGTCAGGCGCGGTCAACTGGTTACCGCTCTCTCCCTTGAAGCGCTTCAGGCTTTTGGTTTGGTGGAAGAACAAACCGGAATTCAGAATTCGCTTGCAACGCTTGCCATCGTGGCAGTCACTTTCGCTTCCGCGGGTCTGTACTTCTACAGGAGAAAATTCTCCTCCCTTTATGAATTCATCCGCCTGATGATTTTAGCCATCTTCTTCCTCATCTTCTTGTTCGGGGTCCGATTCATTATCCCTAACCGAACGGTGTTGCCCTATCTATTTCCAGCCCCGGCTTTTGGTATGACCATCGGCAGCCTCTTCCCGTCCGAAGTGGGTGTCATCCTCTCGCTCGCCCTCAGTATCCTGGCCGGATACAGCATGCCCAATGGATTTGAACTGACCCTCTTCTACTTTCTCTCATCCCTGTTTGGAATTGCTATTCTGGGAAAGGGCCGACGCATCATGAGCTTTTTCTGGTCAGGCCTGGGCATCGGTCTGGCTGGGTCGGCTGTGGTTCTTGCTTTTCGCCTGGCAGATACCACCACAGATGGAATCGGGATTGCCACACTGGTTGGCGTCAGTTTTGTCAACGGGCTGGCATCTGCCAGTCTCACGCTGCTCTTCCAATACATCTTCGCGCAGATGCTCGGCATGGTCACGCCTCTGCAGCTTTTGGATTTGTCTCGCCCGGATCACCCGCTGCTGCAATTCCTGCTCAGAAACGCTCCCGGCACCTACCAGCACAGCCTGCAAGTCGCCAACCTCACCGAGCAGGCTGCGGAAGCGATCGGTGCTGATTCACTGCTTGTCAGGGTCGGCTGCCTTTATCACGATATTGGAAAGGCAGCAAATCCAACATTTTTCATTGAAAATCAAGTCCCGGGCAACATCAATCCCCATGATGATATTCAACCTATGCAGGCAGCCCAGATCATTATCCAGCACGTTACGGATGGTATTCTATTGGCGCGCCGTTTCCGCATCCCGCCCCGCATTCAGGATTTTATCCGCGAACATCACGGCACCCTGCTGGCAAGATATCATTATACGCGCGCTATTCAAGCCGCCGACAACGACCCCTCGCAGGTCGATTCTTCCCTCTTTCGCTACCCGGGTCCCCGGCCTCGTTCTCGCGAGACCGCCTTGCTCATGCTGGCAGATGGCTCAGAAGCCCGCTTCAGAGCCGAAAACCCCAAGACCGATGATGACCTTCGAAAATTGGTGAAAAAGGTTTTTGACTTCCTGCAAGCAGAAGGTCAGATGGATGATACCATCCTGACCTTGCGAGACCTCCACCAGGTCACGGAAGTATTCGTTACCACAATTAAGAACACTTACCACCCCCGTTTGCAGTACCCCGAACTAAAAGCTGGTGCAGGTAAAGAACCAATCACCCAGCCTCTTGAGAATAAATAAAAAAAAAGGTTTTCAATTCTTACCCAATGGTCAACGTCCAAATCGCTTCCCAATTTGAAGAATTTCTCCCTTCAGAAGAAATCGTAACAACTGCCGAGGCCGTCCTCAACCAGTATGCCGAGGAGTCAGGATTAGATCTAACCATTGTCATTGATACCGACGAGACGATCCAGCAACTCAATCGTGACTACCTGGGGATTGATTCACCAACTGATGTGCTTTCGTTTTATGCGCATGAGTTTGATCCAGATACTGGGACCATTTACCTCGGTGATGTCATTCTGTCCTATCCTCGAGCAGAAGCCCAGGCAGCCAAAGCCGGTCACGTGACCCGGGCAGAAGTTTTACTGCTCGTCATTCATGGCACGTTGCACTTGCTTGGTTTTGACCATGCCGCACCTGAGCAAAAAGCTGCGATGTGGGCTGCTCAACAGCATTTGTTAGAAAAAATCGGCGTAGACATCAAACAATTACCTGAGGTTTAACTTGCGGTCATTCTTAAAGTCTCGCTTAAAGTCTTTCGAATTCGCCATATCAGGCTGGAGTCACGTTTTTAAAACCCAGCCAAATGCGCGAATTCATGCCCTGGTCACAATACTGGTAGTTATCCTGGCTGGATTTCTCAGGCTTGCCCTCAAGGATTGGGTTGCTCTGCTCATCATGATTTGTCTGGTTTGGTGCCTGGAATTCATCAACACAGCTATCGAAGCCCTGGTGGATCTATCTAGCCCCAAATTCCACCCGCTGGCTAAAATCAGCAAAGATGTCAGCGCGGCATCTGTGCTTATTGCTGCCATATTTTCTATAGTCATCGGGCTCTTAATCCTGGGGCCTCCTTTACTGGAGAAATTGCGAGGGATGTAAATTAGAAACCGAGGTCAAAATGGCTACTGAATTTGCTTTTGGAACGGTAGGATCGCCAATTTCAACACCCCCAAAACCCGGGGGGAGCATTGGAGCGATTCAACAGCTTGCCATGCTGGGGTTGAACGCGCTGGAACTGGGCTGGGTGCAATCGGTCCGCGTCACCGAGGCAACCTGCAGGCTCATCAAGTCAGCAGCTGAAGCCAACAATGTACAGGTTAGCGTCCATGCGCCCTATTTTATTAACCTCAACGCCGATGATGAGGAATGGCCTAAATCCCGCAAGCGTTTGATGGATGCAGCAGTTTATGGATATCTGGCTGGCGCAACAGATATCATCTTTCATCCCGGTTCCTATTTCGGAAAACCACCGGATGAGGTGCTCCCCCTTGCCCTCAGCCGCCTGGAAGCCTGTGCAGCAGAGTTAAGAGCTGCCGGCACTCCCGTTACCCTCCGCCCTGAAACCATGGGGAAATCAGCTATGCTAGGTTCCCTTGATGATTGCGTCAAAATGAGCCAATCCATTCCCGGGGTCCTGCCTTGCATTGACTTCGCCCATCTGCACGCGCGTACCGGCAATGGCGGTATGAATTCCTACGATGAGTGGATGAGGGTACTCGAGTTTTACGGTCAATCGTTAGGCGCAGCTTCGCTCAAGCACCTGCATATTCACCTTTCCGGAATCGAGTATTCCGAAAAAGGGGAACGCAACCATCTGCCTCTGCTGGAATCAGATTTTAACCTGCTGGACTTGTTGCGTGCCCTGAAGGCAATGGCTTGTGCTGGGCGCATCCTGTGCGAAAGCCCAATCATGGAAGAAGATGCGCTGCTCATTCAAAGCAAATGGAATGAAGTCAGCGCATGATTGATCTAAAACAGGATAGCCCTAAAAGCAATCCTGTAATTTTCTCTAGTTGTTTTTCTACAGGTATTCTTTTAAATTATGTTCCACCGCGTAAGCTGCGGCTTCTGCCCGATTGCTGACCCCCAGTTTTGATAGAATACTGCTGACGTAATTTCGCACCGTTCCTTCGCCCAGGAAGAGCGCCTTTGCGATTTCTCGGTTGGTTTTTCCCTCAGAAACCAACATGAGAACATGTTTCTCCTGCTGGCTAAGGTTGGCAAACGCTGAAGCTTCCTCTTCCTTGACCGCCCGCCGCACTTCCTGAAAAACGCGCTGGGTGACTGCTGGGTCCAGCAGCGCTTCTCCACGACTGACCGCCTCAAGGGCTCGAATGAGGTCATCTCCACCAATTTGCTTGAGAACATACCCCGAAGCCCCAGCGCGAATAGCCGAAAACAACATTTCGTCCTCCGCGTACGAGGTCAGCATCACGACCCGCGTCTCTGGGAACGACCGCGTCACCTCATCACAGGCTTCAATGCCAGAGGCTCCAGGCAGGCGAATGTCCATCAGGACAATATCCGGTCGGAGTCGGCTGACCTGCTCAAGTGCTTCCTTCGCTGTGCCCGCTTCCCCAACTACCTCGAATTGGTTGTGGTGGTCAAGCAATGCTTTCAGACCCAACCGAACAACTTCATGGTCATCAACCAGTAGTATTCGCTGTTTATTCATCAAAATTGTCACCTCTCGTGAGAGTATATCGAATTGTCTCACTCCGCGCAAGGGATAATTAACCAAAACACTCACTTTTTTTGTTGCGATTTGCACCCTGTGGTAAACTTAATGAAACAGGGAAATCCATGGAAACTGAAAAAACCTTAAAGGTCATTTACGTCGAAGACGATGCTGAAATGATTGACTTGATCCGCCTGATTTTAAACCGCCGCGGATACCAGGTTACGGGCGCCAATGGCGGTCAACAGGGGTTGGATCTGATTCGGTCAGAAATTCCTGACCTGGTTCTATTGGATCTGATGATGCCAAACATGGACGGCTGGGAAGTCTATCAGCAATTAAAATCCAATCCTGAGACCAACCAGATCCCGGTCATCGTCATCACTGCCAAATCTCAACCCATTGACCGTGTGCTGGGTCTGCACATTGCAAAAGTTGATGATTACATCTGCAAGCCGTTTCATCCTCAGGAACTGCTCGATAGCATTGATAAAGTCCTTCAATCCATTGAGCAAAAGAGGAAGTAAGCCCGTTATCTATGCGTAAATGCACGGTCAAAAACACATCAAAACCATTTTCTATGCCGTTAACGGTAGATTATTGTGATGCCTTTTCTAAGCGCTTTTTTGGATTAATGTTTCGCCATCACCTGGCGCCTGAGGAAGGGATTCTGCTGGTCGAGTCTTCAGAAACCAGGCTCAATAGTGCCATCCACATGTTGTTCATGAATTTTGACATCGCCACCATCTGGTTAAATTCAACTTATGAAGTTGTTGATCTGAAGGTTGCCAGGCGTTGGTCCCTGGCTCACATTCCTGCCAGGCCTGCCCGATTCACCCTTGAAATTCACCCGACCCGCCTTCCTGATTTTAAAGTTGGTGATCAACTGACCTTCGAATATGCATAAAATTTCCGTATTTCTCCTCATCATTTGCATCTTGCTTTTCCCTGCCGGGGTGGTGGTTGCGCAAACCTCTACCGATTACCCTATCTACATCGTCCAGGCTGGAGATACTCTAGGCGCCATCGCTCAGCGCTTTGGAATTGCCTTAAACGACTTATTGAACGCCAATAACATCTCCAACCCCAATGTCCTATCACTTGGCGCCCGCCTGGTGATCCCGGGGCTGCCAGGCGTAAGCGGCGTGCTGGTGACGCAGCCTGTTCCCATCGGAGAAACCCTTCAAACCATCTCTATCCGCAACCAGATTCCACTCGACCTTCTTAAGAAACTTAACCGCATCACCTCCCCCGGTGAAATCTTCGCCGGGATAAACCTGGTGCTGAACGAAGGTTCAAAATACTCAAAACTGGTAGGCCGCGCAACGCTGCAGCCCGGTCAATCTCTTCTTGAAGCTGCCATTTCGCAAAATTCATCACCCTGGGCTTTCACCTCGTCTCACCAGGTGGCTCATTCATCCGCGCTGTTGCCCCAGGATATGCTTTTTTCCAAACCATCCGAATCTAAGGATGAAATCAGTTCTATCTCTCCCCTCATCAAAAAGGTGGAGGTCTCCCCCCTGCCCCTCGCACAGGGAAAAACCATCACCATCAGGGTCAGTGCAAACCAATCATTAAAACTGAACGGTTCCCTGGCCGGAAGCGAATTGCGTTTCTTCGAAGAAAGTCCCAACCAGTATATTGCCCTTCAAGGCATTCATGCTTTAGCCACTCCAGGTTTAGCATCCTTTTCACTGAACATCACAGAACCATCCAATTCGCGCACCACATTTGAAGAAAATTTATTATTAAAATCTGGTTACTATATCAACGACCCCCCTCTCACTGTTGACCCCAAAACCATCGATCCAGCTACGACGAAGCCCGAAGAGGAGCAGGTCAGCCAGATTTATAAGAATGCCACCAGTAATAAATTATGGAATAGCACATTCACCCTGCCGGTGGATGAACCCATCTGCCTGCAATCTACCTTTGGTAACCGGCGATCTTATAATGACAGCCCCTTCAATTACTTCCATAGCGGTGTTGATTTCGGCGTCTGCAAGAATCTCAACATCTATGCGCCCGCCCCCGGAAAGGTCGTCTTTGCCGGTCCGCTCGCGGTTCGTGGCAATGCAACCATAATCGACCACGGCTGGGGAGTCTACAGCGGTTATTGGCATCAAGCTGAAATCAAAGTAAGTGTTGGTGATACCGTCAAAGCCGGTCAGCTCATTGGGCTAATCGGGAAGACCGGAAGGGTTACCGGTCCTCACCTGCACTGGGAGATCGTGGTAAATGGTATTCAAGTTGAACCTTTAGACTGGTTGGAGAAAAAATATCCCTAATAAGTCTTTTCCGTACAGGCTTAAGGTATAATATTTACACTTTACAACATGAACCGCAACACACGAACAGAGAGTGAACATGTCGATTGATCCACTATCCCTGAGGAAAGACTACTGGGAAACGCTTAAAATAAGCGAAACTGATCTGGAGTTCCTTTACAACCACCTCCTTGAAGTTGAAACTCCATTAACACCCGCCGAATTGACGTTCGAACTTATCAATGAACGCATTCACATTGAGAAAAACGTCCTCCTTTCGCAACAATCGAGCCGAGGTCAGACCTATATCCCCAAGAATCAATACAGTCTGGGTCAGAAGGTCGCCTTTCCCCTCCGAGATTGGCAAGTTGGTACGGTAACCAATGTGCGTCCGGGGCACAACCCTGAGTTGCAGCCTTTTCAAGTTATCGAGGTGGAGTTTCCGGGTGATGTGAAAAGAGAATTCGCCTCCGAATTACTTGACCACGCATTGAATAATCCCATCGAAGTTAAGCTTGACGATCCTCTTCTCAATTCAGATTTCATCTTCAATACCTTTGGCGCCATCATTTCAGAACAATTAACTGAAAAACTTGAAGACAACTCGGACCTGGTTCGAATTGCCGGTCGATGGTTTCCGCGTGCTTTACTTGTTGATGTTAACGAGGGACACCTCAACCTGGCGGAAGCGGTTCTG
>CAYVOX010000021.1:28134-32156 GCA_964453035.1 uncultured Anaerolineaceae bacterium | reverse complement strand
CCCTCCCCGTGGGCGTAGTCCAGCCCGGCCGCCAGGTCGCTCAACACTGCCAGCGCCCGCTTTTGTTCGAGCGGCTTGCCTTCCTGCAGCGCTTCATCCAGGCGCTGCCCCTCCAGGTAGCGCATCACAATAAAGTAAACCCCTTCGGCTTCGTCGTAATCCAGCACCTGAACAATATTGGCGTGGTTCAGCGTCATGGCCAGCGCTGCCTCGCGTTGGAAGTCCTCCACAGCTTTGGGTGAGGCCATCAGCTCACGGCGCAGCAATTTGAGCGCCACCACCACCCCCAGCGGGTTGCGCGCGCGGTAAACCTCGCCGTAGCTGCCCTTGCCCAGGCTTTCCAGTAATTCGTATTTACCAATCTTGGTCATGCCTTACCCTCCTGAAGATGCGATGCAGGTCAATTATAGCTAATTTGCCCGCGGGGTACTGCATTTTGGCAGCCCTTAAAAGACCTGTCAGGTTTCCAATGGGGTTTATAAAACACGGCACGTCTCCCCCGGCTGCACTCTGCATTGTACGCCCTCCCTTCCCTGTAGGGAAGGGAGGGACGGGGTGGGTCAGGTCGTATGTCGCACCGCCGCGGGTCAAATCGCCCTCGCCGAAAAGACCTGTTAGGTTTCTTAAAACCTAACAGGTCTTCTCTGCCCGGGGATATCGCACAGGACGCACGCGAGAGCAAAAGACGAATACCGCCTTTCATCCCCCCACAACCCGCTCTCAAATCCCTCACGCTTCTGCCCGGAGCGTGTAGAATTATGTTACGCATCATCCTCACCCCCGGAGACGACCATGGCACTCGATCCCCTGCACCAACTGGAAATCATCATCAATATTCTGGCGCAAAGCCTGGGCGGCTGGCTGCTGGCCCCCATGCAGGCCCTGTCCTTCATGGGCACCGATAATTTCTATTACTTCATCCTTCCCGCCCTCTACTGGTGCATTGATGCCCGCCTGGGACTGCGCGTGGGCGTCATCTTGCTGCTCAGCAACGGGCTCAATTCCTTTTTCAAACTCACCTTCCACGCCGCCCGCCCCTACTGGGTGGATGAGCGCGTCACCGCCTATGCCGCCGAAACCAGCTTCGGATTGCCCTCCGGGCACGCCCAGAACGCCGCCTCGGTCTGGGGGCTGCTGGCTGCTTTTGCTCGCAAGCCCGCCCTCAAATGGGCGCTCATCGCCCTGCTCATCCTGATTGGCCTCTCGCGCCTTTACCTGGGCGTGCATTTCGCCACCGATGTGCTGCTCGGTTGGGTGCTGGGCGGGCTGTTGGTGTGGGCCGTGCTGCGCCTCGAAAAGCCCCTCACCGCCTGGCTTTCCCGCTTTTCGCTCGCCATGCTGCTGGCGCTGGCTTTGCTCTCCTCGCTGCTGATGCTGGCACTGCTGCTGGGCTACACCCTGCTGCAGGCTGGCGTTCCCGTACCCACAGCCTGGTCGCAGATGGCCTTCGCCAGGACCGGCGTTGAAATTGCCCCCTACGGCCTCGATGGTCCCTTCACCCTGGCGGGCACCTGGCTGGGCTTGCTGGGCGGCGCGGCCTGGCTCTTCCGGCGCGGCGGACTGCAAACCAAAGGTACCCCGCTGCAGCTGCTGCTGCGCTACCTGCTGGGGTTAGCGGGCGTGCTGCTGCTCTGGTTTGGGCTGGGGCAGGTTTTCCCGCGCGGTCTGGATCCGGTCAGTTTTGCCCTGCGCTACTTCCGCTACGCCCTCATCGGGTTGTGGATCTCGGCGCTCGCCCCGCTCCTGTTCATTCGCCTCGGCTGGGCTAAACGTGGTGCCCCCACAGGCTAAAGGCAGCCCCCGCTAAAACCACACCAGGCAGGCCGGGTAATCGGTGGTTTTTTCAAACCCCAACCGCAGCGCCGTCGCCACGGAAGGTTGGTTGCTGGCAAAACAATCCCACCCCACCTGCCAGATGCCGCGCCGGTGCGCCTCGCGCAAAAACGCAGCGCCCATCGCGGAGGCTATTCCCTGGCGGCGGTAAGGCTCCTGCGTGCCAATCCCCACCTCGCAGCGCTCGCCGCAGTTGTATTCCGAAAGACACCAGCCCGCCAGCGTCTGCCCGTGCAGGGCCACGATGCCAAAACTTTTCTGCAAAAACTCCGCCACCGAGGCGCGCTCGGAGCACATTTCTTCGCGCAGGTCGTCCAGATCCTGCAGGCGCGCGTCCTCCAGCAAGGCTTTATCCGCCAACCGAAGCGCAAAACCGGGCGGCAACCCCAATGCAAGCGCTTTTGCGGCCCGCAAATCCAGCAAGTAATGCTGGCGCTGCACCGCTTTCACCCGCTCCGGGGTAAAGAACGCTTCAATCTGCTGTTCCCACGTCACCGGAGAAAAATTCACCCCGGTCACTTCATACCCCTCGGCCTTCATCCGCGGGATGGTTTCTTCCACCAGCCAGGCGCGCAGGGTATCCACCGTCCCCGCATCAGCGGCATCCCCGGCAACATAACACCTCTGCCGCAAGCGCATCAGCCCTATCCGCGGCTGGCGCGGGTCATCCACAAGAATTCCCGCCTGAACCTCGCCCGTCAGAACCGCCTCCACCGCCAGGTGATGGCGTAAGCCGCTAAAAAGCCCGCGCAGGGCAGGATATTGAACCGGATTTTCGATGAACATGCCGCCTCCGCGATTAATCTTATCATAAGGATCAACCCAACCTCGCAAAACGCAGTACAATAGCCCCAATCCTTGCTCGCCCCTTTAAGATATAATCGGATGACGTTGATTCAGCGCTTACGCAACTCCCTGGGATTATTCATCCCCCTCTATCTTCCGGCTTTCCTCTTTTCTTTCTCGCACAGCCTGCTGATACCGGTGCTGCCGCTCTATGCGCAGAGCCTGGATGCCAGCTACGCCCTGGTGGGGGTGGTGCTGGCTGGAGAAACCATCGGCATGATGCTCGCCGACCTGCCCGCCGGCATGCTCATGCGCCGCATCGGGCAGAAGGGCGCCATGGTGCTCGGCCTCAGCCTTACGGGCCTTTCCACCGCCTGCATCTTCTTCGCGCAAACCCTCACCATGATTGTCATCCTGCGCATGGTGGCGGGCGTGGGCACCTCGCTCTTCTCCGTCTCGCGGCATTACTACCTCGCGGAAATGGCTCCCCCTCTGCAGCGCGGGCGTATCACCTCGCTCTTTGGCGGATTTTTCCGCATGGGGCGCATGCTGGGTCCGGTGGTCGGTGGGACGGTGGCGGTCATCTTCGGCTATCAGGCCTCGTTCCTGGTCTTCGGGGTAGTGTGCGGCCTCGCCCTGCTGATTGTGCTCAATTACCTCCCCCGCCTTGAAGTGCCCCGCCGCAGCCGTGAAGAGATGGAGCTTTCACCGCTCAAATTCTTCATCTCGGTGGTCGCAAGCCAGAAAAAAGTTCTCCTTCCCGCGGGCGTGGGCTTCCTCTTCATGCAAATCATCCGCTCCGGTCCGCAGGTCATCATCCCGCTCTACGCCGCCAACATCCTCGACATGGATGTGCAAACCGTGGGCTGGGTGATGAGCCTCTCTTCCGCCGTGGATATGCTCCTCTTCTACCCTGCCGGCATGATTATGGACCGCTGGGGACGCAAGCGCGCCATCATCGCCAGTTGCCTGCTGATTGCCTCAGGCCTGGCGCTGGTGCCGTTTGCCACCAGTTTTAGCACGCTGCTGGTGGCGGGCATGCTGGCGGGCTTTGGCAACGGCTTTGGCTCCGGCGCCATGCTCACCCTCGGTGCAGACCTGGCTCCCAAAACCGGGCGCAGTGAGTTCCTGGGCGCCTGGACGTTGATTGGCGACGTGGGCGCCACCAGCGGCCCGCTGGCAGCCGGTGGGCTGGCGCAATCGCTGCCGCTTTCAACCACTTCGTGGATTATCTCGCTGGCTGGCATCACTGCCGCGCTCATCTTCGCCCTGTTCGTCGCAGAAACGCTCAAAAAACGTCCTGTTCCATCCCCCTGACCCCCGGCATGCCTTATATCCTGTAGCAGGGGCGCATGGCATGCGCCCTTTGCATGCGCCCTTTGCATGCGCCCTTTGCATGCGCC
>CAYVOX010000021.1:9519-28034 GCA_964453035.1 uncultured Anaerolineaceae bacterium | reverse complement strand
GCATGCGCCCTTTGCATGCGCCCTTTGCATGCGCCCTTTGCATGCGCCGCGACTTACCTCGTTCGTTCTATTAAAACCTTACTCCGCGCCCCTTTTACCCAACCGACACGATAATCCCCATCACCCCGCCACCCTGCGCCGGTGCAGGTAATTCTCCACCGAAAAGGCCACCAGCGCCAGCCACACCAGCCCAAATCCCACCCCGCGCGCCAGGGTGAACGACTCGCCGAACAGAAAAACACCCGAAAGAAATTGCATACTGGGGGAAATGTACTGCAGCAATCCCATCGTCGAGAGCGGAATCAGCCGCACCCCCGCCGAGAACAGCAGCAGCGGAGCCACCGTCACCGCGCCGGTAAGGGCCAGCAGCACGTCCGAAAGCCCCCCGATATGCCCAAACGCCCCCACCCCTGCGTCCTCCTGCAGCAGCAAAAAGCTAAGCGCCGGCAAAAAGATCAGCGCGGTTTCCACCATTAAGCCAAACAACGAACCCAGCGGAGCCACTTTTTTCACCAGCCCGTACAGGCCAAAGGAAGTTGCCAGCGCCAGCGCAATCCACGGCGGCACCCCCAGGCTCAGCGTCAGCCACAGCACGCCCGCCGCCGCCAGTCCCACCGGAACCCACTGCCAGGCGCGCAGCCTCTCCCTGAGAAACACCATCCCCAGCAGCACGCTGACCAGCGGGTTGATAAAATAACCCAGGCTGGCCTCCACTACATAACCGCTCACCACCGCCCACACAAACACCAGCCAGTTCACCGCCAGCAGCGCGCCCGCCGCCAGGTAAATCAGCAGCAGTCGCGGGCTGAGCGCAGCCAGCAGCTTGCCCACCTCGCGCCGCGCCAGCAGGATGATCGTGAGCAGCGCAAACGACCACACCACGCGGTGAGCTGTGATTTGAAAAGCAGGTACGGCTGAAAGGGTCTTGAGGTAGATGGGGAAAAAACCCCACAGGGAGTACGCGCCAATCGCGTACAACACGCCTTTATTCATAGGGAAAGCGCAGCTTTCTGAGCAGAATGTAATGCGCAATCATACCAGAAAACCGCGCGTTGAGGGTTACACCTGCCTTATGCCCGGTTTATCCAGCCAGCTGTCGCAACGCCAGGATCACCCCGTAAGCAACCGGCAGCGCCGGAAAGCTGCACATCCCCCAGAATACCAGCAAAGCGCGGATTTTTACATCGTGGCGCTGCTGGTTACGGTCCAGGTAAAACACATCCAGCGCGCCTTGCCCCGGGTAGTGGTAGGAATGGACATACTTTCTCACCTGCAATTCCACTCCCGGCGGGCACACCGCAAAGCGCGTGATGCGCAGCACTCCCGGCTTGAAAGGGATCAGCCCTGTCATCACCATCAACCCCAGCCACAGCGCCACCCCAATCACCAGCAGCAGCGTTCCGCCGTCCATCGTTCACCTTCCTCCCGCGCTCATGATGCAAAACTGCCCGTCTCATGGTTCTCATTGCGAATCTTGTGGACGAGTAAAAAGAGCGCCAGGCCAAACACTCCCCCGCCCAGCAGCAGCGGTAGCAGGCAAACCGGGTAATACAGCAGCACCGCTCTCGGGAAGGTCTGCCCATCCAATTCAGCCGCCGGCGAGCGGTTGCCCTCCGCATCCACGCACTCCACTTTAGCAGTTTTTTCGTTCAAGTTCTCCGGGTTGGAAGCCACCCAGTTCAGTTCCACCTGGCTCCCCTGCGGGCAAACCACCTGCCCGATGAGCTGCGGTGTGTGCAGCGGCGCTGAAAGCGCAGCCAGGGCTGCTAGCGGCAGCGCCAGAACCAGCATGCTCACCACAAAAATCGCAATCGTCCCCCACAGGCAGCCTTTTCGAACCATCGTCACCCTCCACGCAGCGGACCAGCTTTATTTTTCACATCCATTATAGTGTGGTTTCGCCAAAACAGCCGCCACGCGGTAAAATAGATCTCATTATGTCCAACCCGCGTACCGTCGCCATTATCAAGGTGCTTTTCACCGTCATCATGTGGGGTGGATCCTTCATCGCCACCAAAATTGCCATCGAGCAGGTCACCCCAATCACCCTCATCTGGCTGCGCTTTGGTATCGGCGTGCTCATCCTGGCGCTGGTGGTGTTGCAGCGCCGACAGGCGCGCCTGCCCGCCGCGGGCCACCTGGGTTACTTCACCCTGCTCGGCTTCCTGGGAATCACCTTCCACCAGGCGCTGCAGGCCTACGGGCTGGTCACCGCCCAGGCCTCCACCACCGCCTGGATCGTTGCCACCATCCCGGTTTTTACCGCCCTGCTCGGCTGGCTGGTGTTGAAGGAAAAGCTCGGCTGGGTTAAGTCGCTGGGAATTGGGCTGGCGGCTGGTGGCGTGCTGCTGATTGTTTCAAACGGCAACCTGGGTGGCATCTTTAACGGCGGTTTTGGCACTCCTGGCGACCTGCTCATCCTCATCAGCGCGCCCAACTGGGCGGTGTTTTCCGTGCTTTCGCGGCGTGGGCTCAACCAGCACCCCCCCGCCTGGATGATGCTGTGGGTGATGCTGGCGGGCTGGCTGCTCAGCAACCCGCTCTTCTTCGCGGGCGGCGGCCTGCCTCAGGCGGCGGCTCTCGATCTTTCAGGCTGGCTGGCGGTGCTCTTCCTGGGGGTGATTTGCTCGGGCGTGGCCTACATCTTCTGGTACGACGCTCTGGCGGTGCTGCCTGCCACGCAGGTGGGCGCTTTCATCTACCTGGAGCCGCTCGTCACCGTGGTGGTGGCGGCGCTGATGCTCGGCGAACCAATCACCTGGGCTTCGCTGGCGGGCGGGGCAGTGATTCTACTGGGCGTGTTCCTCGTGCAGCGTTAAGTACCCCCTTGCGCCTGGTTCGGCCCGGGAGGTGTGCCCCTTTGAAAGGCAAAGCAGCTTCAGAAGCGGCTGATTAACCCAACCCTTCAAACAATTCGGCTGGCGCGGCGCACATGCCAATCAGCGAAGGTCCCGTGTGCGCCCCCAGGATAGGCGCCACGGTCACCGTCGGCAGCCACTGGCACTTGAAGTGCCTCTCCACCGCTTCACGCAGCGCGGGCAGCGCCTCGGGATTCTTGCCGTGCAGCAGTTGCACACGCAGCGTGCTGCCTTCCGGGAAGAATCGCAGCATATCCTCGGGCAGCTTCTGGATGGCGCGCTTGAAGGTGCGCTCCTGGGTGAGCGTGTAGTATTTACCAGTCTCTTTAGACACCGCAATAATCGGACGAATTTGCAGCAGCGAAGCCATCAGGCCTTTGAGGTGGCTGATGCGCCCGCCCGCAATCAGGTACTTGAGCGAATTGAGCGTGTACATCCCCTCGGCGGATTTGCGGATGCGCTCGAGCAGCGCCAGAACCTTATCCAGCGCTATACCAGCTTTGAGCGCGCGAGCCGCCGCCTCCACCTGCCAGCCCTCCGGTGCGGAAAGGGTTTGCGAATCCCAAACCGTCACGCGCGCCTCCGGCACCATCTTTGCACCCTGCACGGCGGATTCATACGTGCCGCTCAGCCCGGATGAGACGTGAATGGATAAAATCTCCGGGTCTGTTTTGGCAAGCTCGCGATAAATCTCAGCAAAAACCCCCGGCGAAGGCTGCGAAGTGATGGGCAGCCCCTCGGTGGTCTGGATGAGGTCATAAAATTCGTCAGCGGAAATATCCACGCCGCTGGAGTAGGTTTTTCCATCCAGGGTCATCAACATGGGAATATAGTGGATATTCAACCCCTCTAACTGAGCCGCGCTCAGGTCGCACGCCCGATCTGTCACAATTTGCATTATTGAGTCCTGTAAGATAAGGATATCTTCCCCCGTAAGCCGGGAGCTTGATTAATGGCATTATAGCCAATCCATCCCCTCCCCCGGGTCACATTTAAGGTCACATCTTTTTAAGCTTAATCGCCCCTCTGTCCCGCCCGGATTTGCTGCCAGAGCTGCTCATCAAACGGCGCCGCCCGCGAAGGGCACTTCTGGCGGCGGCACACCTGGCAGCTGCGGAAGTTCGCCTCCGCCAGGAAGCGAATGCCCGAGACGGACTTATTCGGGTGCATCAGGCAGGATTCGGAGAGCGTCACCCCGATGAAAGGCGTCACCCCGCCCAGCACAGCGAACAGCTCGCGCTGCTGCTCAATGGCCCACACCCCCACATCCGCCGAGCCCGGGTGCATCGCGGCGGATTTCTCCAGTCGGTAGCGGCGTTTCAACTCGGCTTCCAGATGCTGGCGGGCGGCTTCCAGCAGAAAGGTTTTTATCACATCCAGCCAGAAGGGCTGCAAAATATCCCCCGGCACCAGCGCCACCGCATCCACCTCGTGCCCGCACGTCGCCGCGAATGGGAAAACCCGCTCGGCTTTATCCAGGTTCCAGCGCAGCGCCTGGCTGGTGAAGGTCACCCCGTCAATGCGCACCCAGTCCGCGCCGCGCGCCTCCACAAAGCTCTCGCGGAACAGCGCCTTGGGCCGCGCCAGGCTCAACACGCGCCCGACCAGCTCCGCCAGGGCTTCGGCGTCTTCGGTATCAGGGCGCACGTGCGCGCGCTTCTGCACCGCGCCCAGGTTAAGGGCAAAGGGGAAGTCAGTGAGGGCTTCAATCATCGGGGCATCCTTCAAAGCAGGCTTGCTCAAGGGGCGAGTTAACAAAAAAGCCAGTCTTGCCGCCTGGCTTTTTCATCATACCATACTTTAACAACGCTCAATCTCCCCCTGCCGCCTTAAGAACCCGCAGCGCGCGCAGCGTCACCCACTTGTTGGGCTGGTGCTTCTGGCCGAACTTCACCAGCCAGCCGGTATAGTCGTATTCCAGCGCCCAGCGCCCCTTTTCATCCTGCTTTTGACGGATAACCCCCAGCGCGTTCGCCAGGCGCGCATCCCTGCCGTACCCCGCCGCCGCCAGCGCCTCCGCGTTCTGCAGGATATCCGCCACGTAATAGACCGGAAAACCAAATTTCCACCAGCTGCCGCTCGGCTTATCGCCCAATCGGGTGGGATGCGCCGCCGTTGCCGGGTCGCACCCCAGCAGAAATTCCACCCCCTGCCGCAGCGCCCGTTCTATTTGCGGGGTGCGCTGCTCAGCCGGCAGCTTTGCCAGCGCCAGCACCACCTTGACGGCCCCCCACGCGCACGGCAGCTTTCCGTTGGCGCCGCAGGCAAAGTTTGGGCCGCATTTATAGGCATAATAACGGTCTACCGCGTGGGCATCCACGCAAGGGGTAATCCCCTCGCCCGTCACGCTGCGTGCCATCCAGTCAAAAGCCGCCTCCAGGCGCGAGTCTGCGTAGCCCAGTTCCAGCAGCGCCAGGCACAGGTTGCCCTGCAGGCAGTCTATCGTCCCGCCGGGCGCCCCGTTGTAGCTGAACTTGCCGCCCGGTGCCAGGGTGTTCGCCATCAGGTAGCTGCACCCCCGTCGGATGCGCTCATCCTCTTCAACCCGCGCCCCCAGCTGCCCCAGCAGAATAATCGCCCACACCGTGGCGCGGTACTTGGGGCTGTAACCCGGCCCGGGCTTGAACCAGTAACCCTCCGGCAGCATCTTTTCCAGCACCTGCGCAATTGGCCCGCGGGTATGCGCCGCCCGCCGCGCCTGCGCCAACTCGGGGTCACCGGGCGGCAGGCCAACCAGGTCGCGCAGAGCCAGGTAGCGCACCCCGGGGTCTTCCTCCTCCAGCAGCCAGTTCAGCGCATCGCCTCTCCCCTGCGTCTGCCAGTTCATCGCCTGCCTCCGCTCATGCCTTTTTGCGGGCAATCACAATGCTCACCAACCCAAGGATGCCAATGGCAATGGCCCCCGCCGTGGAATACTCGCCCCTGAAGAACACAAACAGCACCACCGCCACCGCAATCAGGATGATGCCCACCACCAGCCGCGATTTATTCAAACCAGACATGCCGCTCCGTCCTTTCAAGCTCCCTACCGAGTTTAACATTCCTTATTAACCATTATATAACCGCTGTAAACCCCCTTCCCTCTGCTTGCCGCCAACCTGCCCGCCGCAGAATCTCGCCAAAAATCTTGCTGCCTGACGGTTTCACCAATCTTAGCAAAAGAAGTGTTGTCATTCTGAGCCTTCGCTGCGCTCAGGCTCAGAATCTCGTTATGATGAAGAACTTGAAAACCGAACCGCGATATCCTCCAGCTTTTCAAGCTTCAGGATGACAAACTGTCAGGTCGCTAGCCAAGAATTTAGCTTCACTGTATACTCAAGGGAACACTAGTTCACCCACGAAGGGATTTACCCACAAATGGACGATAAATCGCTCTCCGATCAGCTCTCTAACCTGTTCCCCGCACCTGAAGGTCCCCGGACCCCGCAGCAACCCATCGGCGAGGCGCAAAAAGGCCTGCTCATCGACAGCCTCAAAGCCTTCGCCGGGCAAGCCGGCGGCGATGCGCAGCCTATCCTCGACCAGTTCCTCTCCGGCAAAGGCGAACTGGCTGAGGTCACCCGCGCCGCCGCGGCCAGCGGCAGCAGCTCTGCAGCCAACCAGATTGTCAACCTGCTCACCTCCACCCTTAAAATCTCCCCCGCCATCGCCAACATCATCGCCCCCATCCTGCTCAAACTGGTACCTTTCATTACCAGCCAGGTGACCGGCACGAGCACTGAAAAGGAAACCACCGCCAAGAAAAAACCGCGCCCCAAAACCTCCACCAGCAAAAAAGAGACCTCCTCCAGCAAAAAGACCGCTGCCAAGCCCAAAAAGACCACGGCGAAATCCACAACAAAGAAGAAGACCTCTGCTAGCAGTAAATAAGGCGCTGCCAGCGCCAAAAAACGCAAAATACCCAAACGCGAGGTTGAAGGCAACCTGGAGTTAAACCACCCCGTGGTGCGTCTTGTTCCGCACCAGCGAACAACCATGCCGTAGGGGCGTGATCTCCACGCCCACACCTGCTCCCTTCGCCAACCTGCAATTTTGCTATCGCTCCCGCCTGCGTCCCCGCAAGCGTATTATCCCGTAGCGGGGAACAGAGCCAGGCAGACGCCGTCCATCACGACGCCAGGCAATGCGTCGCGACCCTCTACGAGGATGCTCCACGACCCCACACCTCGGTGTAGGGATGCGGCAGCAGTTCCCTCAACAGTAGCGAGTGAGTCTTGCTCATCACCACCTTGGTATGGTTGAGGTTATCGGCATCTATCTCGAACATGAATTCGCGGCACCTGCCACACGGCGGCAGCACCGTATCTTCGCCGCACACCGCCACAATTTTGGCAATACCCGTCTCCCCCGCGGTGATCATCGCAGCAATGGCGCTGTGCTCGGCGCAAAACCCGATCCCGCTGCTGATATCAATGCACACCCCCATGTAGATGTTGCCTCCAGTGCTGAGCAAAGCGCACGCTACGCCCCCCGCTGAGTTATCGTTGAACAACTGGCGCGGGTTGAGCACCCTGCGGGCTTCTCGAATGAGTTCTGTGTTGGTCAGCATTGCAATCTTGTCCTTTCAATGATTGGTTTCCACCTGTCCGGCGCAGGCGCATCCTTACTTCCACGGGATGGGCAAAATGCCCTTTTCACGCATCTCCGGGATGGTCACCCAGGCGTACCCCTCTTCCTTCGCCTCGAAGTGCGGCAGGGCGTCCTCCCATTCCTCCTTGCCGTAGCTCACCGCATCCTCAAAATCGTTTTGCCCCACCATGGTCGTCTCGACAAAATAATAGTCTGCATTCTTTTCATCCATTCGAATAGCCGTGTAGGCATGCCCGGGGATCCGCACCAGCGCAGCCTCCAATCCCAGCGCCTCTGCCGCCGAGGCGAACAGCGCCGCCAGCTCAACGCAGTTGCCGCTGGACTGGTTCAGCACCTCGTTGGGCAGGCGCATGCGCTGCACCGTGTTGGGGCCAAACGCCACCATTGTGCTGATGTACGTCAGGTTGTATTTTTCCTGCTCAGCCTTCCAGATGGCCTGCAGTCGGTCCCACACACCCCCGTCATCGTCATTTTCTTTTCCACCGTAACCGCTCCACATCTTGCCGCCCTTGGTGTAATCTGCCGCCGCGCGGATCAGCGCCTCCACCTCGGGGTCAGTCGGCGTCACCCAGGCTGCCCACAGCTCATACTGCTCATACCATTCAAAACCCTCCAGCCAGACAAAATCGCGCCGCGAATAGAGCAAAATGGACTGGGTTTCATCCAGCAGCAGGTTCTCTTTGCCCTTTTCCAGGCTCACCACGCGGATATGAAACGTCCCCGGCTTTTCGGAATTGAGTTTATCCACCGCTTCCGGCAGCAGGCGCGGATTTTGGGAGATCTCAACCGTTTCTCCCGCGGCAACCTTGACCGTCTCCAATGCCTGCGAGGAATATCCCGGGATTTCCGTCATCACCACGAAGGTCAGGTCATTTTTGCTCTTGTTCGCCAGGGTGATATCCACAAAGTGATCCAGCACGCTGCCGTAGAGGTGGTAGAGCGCGGTCACCACGCTGTTGGTGTAGGTGTAATCAATCTCCACATCGTCAATCGTATCGCGCCAGGGGGTGCTGGTGGGCTGCGGCAACGGCGGCAGGGTGCGCGTAGATTGCGCCTTGAGCTTGAGCGCCTCCTCCGTCTGCACCACCCGGCGGATGGCTTCAACATCAATCGGCGGCGCAGCGCTGGGCGCCTGGGTGGGGGCAGGCGCGGTGGCTTCAGGCAGAGTGAAGGTCAGGCAGCCGGAAGCCACCACAAAAACGGTTAAAACCAGCACAACCACTTTAAGCCGCTTGATGACCATATCTCCTCCTGTTTACAACCCGGTGAACATGTTACGGGATGGAAAGACTCAACCAGCGCGAGAAATATGCAAATAGAATATCACAAAACCCTGATTTTCAATACATCTCCATCGCGTCGCGCGGCAGCGCGCGCACGTGCCGCAGGTGAGCACTCACCCGGTCGTCATCCCCCTGCGGGTAGGTGTACCCAAAACGCTCCCCCACCTGCCTGGCCGCCATCCGAAAAAGCGCCCCCATCGCCAGCAGCGCCTCCCAGGTGCGCTCGTAATCCGCATCGGAATAGGTGGCCAGCAGCAGTTGCCACCATTCCGGGGGCAGGCAGCGCTCCAGGTACTTGCCAAGCTTGCCCGGGTTAACGCTGAACCCGGTCTGCACCCCCACCGCCCAGTTGAGCATCTTCATCAATTCATGGCGCAGATAATTATCCTGGAAGGTCTTGGCATACGGCAGCTCGCGCCGCCACAGCCCCTTGGCGGCATACGGGCTCACCCACCAGAACTCGTTGCAGCAATCGGCAAACTGCCGGGCGGTGGGCGGTTTGGGCAGGGTACCGCGGTCGCTGGCAGGCGGAAAAGGTTCAAACAACCCATCCTTATCCAGCAGCAGGATGGTCTGGCTGTCCTCCTCCAGCCGGTCTAGTCTGGCTACGGGGAAGAGGGTCATGTCAATGCGGTTGCCGTCCATGAACTGGATCAGGTAAGCATAACCGGGGCCATCGCCCGCGGGCGGGTCGCCCATCTCGTCCGGTAGTTGCAAAATCATGCGCTCGCCAAAGCGGTCAATCCAGTGCGGATCCTGCAAAAAAGAATCCAGCCCGGTGACAAAGTAAACAATATCGTAATCCTGGAAGAAATCGCGCGGCGCATTGGGGTTGGCACGCGACCCGTTGAGCATCACCGCGCGGACGCGCTCATCCTCCCGGGCCGTGCTCATAATCAGGTCAAACATCTCCGCTTCGCTGCGCATATAAGGCTCCCTTCTCACTCACAGCGGCGTAACCACCCAGCGCCCGTAAGCCACCGCCGCCGCAAGCACAAACAGCACCACGCTCACAAAAACTTTAGGGTCGTCGCGGCTTTTAAGGTGCAGCCCGATTGAAACCAGCAGCATCACCGCCAGCCCCGCAGCCGCCAGCGGAGTCAGCCATGCCGGAGCGCCCAGAATCCCCGGCAGGATCAACCCGATCGCCGCCAGCAGCATCTGCGCCCCCGCCGCAGCCGCCAGCGGTCGCCCGGCGCGTCCCAGGCGCTGCATCGCCTGAGCCATGCTCGCCTTGCCCGGCTGCAGCCCGTGAGTCACAGCCGCCGATAGGCACTTAATCGCCAGGATGGCCTGCACAATCCACAAAACAACGTCCATCGAGCTTATCCCTCCGCGTAACCGCACAATGCCAGCGCCCCCGGTCCGGTCATGTTGATGAAACCTCGCCGCGTTTATCTCCCACCCCCAATCATACTCTCCAAAAAGCCTTGCGTCAAATGAACGCGGGACTGCCCTTTGGGAACAGCCCCGCGTTGTGTTTTTTTGTTAGCGCCGACTTCTAACCTTTAATGTCGCGCACAAAACCGTAAGTGAACGCCAGCGTCATCAACAGCAAGAGCGGCGTGAGGATGGTCATCACAAAGGCCGGGCTGAAGAACAACAGCTGCCCGCCCACCGAGATGAAAGCCAGCGCAATCCCGCCCAGGCCAATCAGTAACCCGCCGATGCCCACCCACCAGAAGCCTTTGGGGGCTTTCTTTGCCAGGAACGGGCCCAGGAAGATGACCAGCCCGGCCACCCCGTGGAACAGCGGCACCGAGATTTTCTTCAGCACATCAATGCCCGCAATGGCTGAGATGGCGATAGCCGCAAAGCCCACCAGTGCAAACCACTTGAAGGCTTTCTTATATTTGGGGAAGTACTCTTCCACCACGCCCATCGAAATACCCAGCGGGATGAGCGAAGCCACCGTCAGCACCCACGGCGACTTGAGGATGCCCAGCCCCAGGAAGATGAGCAGCAGGCCCGAAACCAGCAGTACGGCAAAGCCCATCAAATAATACACATCATACAGTTTTTTGCTTTTGCTCCAGCGCGTGTAAAAGCGCCACAGCAAGTAAGCCGCCACCAGCCCCGTCAGCAGCAAGAACAGGTTATCCAGCGTAAACATCACATCCCTCCCAGATTAAAATAAGATGAACATCCCCATCAGTATGCCACACTGAGAGCTGTGAATTGTATGACTTTTATCACATTTGACAGAATTTATCGGCTTACGGCAGCCAGCAGCAGGCCGATATCCTCCCACCCGTAAGCCACCTCCACCACCGTCCAGCCTTGGATGGTATCCTGCTTCTCGCCGAGGAACTCACCCCCCAGGCGCTCATACCACTTGCGGATGGGATTGCCCTTCAACGTCCACAACATCACCGACTGCGCCCCCCGCTCCGCCAGCAGTTCAACCGCTCGCCGCACCAGTGCCTTACCCGCCCCGCCGCGCTGGTATCCGCGCTTCACATGCAGCGCCACCAGTTCAGCATCATAATCCGGGAAGACCTCCCGCGCGGCGATTGCCAGCGTGTAACCGATAATTTCCTTCTCCGCCGTCTCAGCCACCAGCAGGATATCCTCCGGGCGTTCTGCCAGCAGCGTCAGCCAGTCCTGCTCCTGCTCGGCCAGGCTGAAGTGTTCCAGGTACTCCGGTGGGAACAACCCTGCATACGCGGTGCGGTAGCTATTCACCTGCACCTGCGCCAGGGCAGCGCAATCGGCGGGTAAAGCCGGGCGAATGGTTAGCATCGCATCACATCCTTGGGCCTGAAGCCCGTTTACATCTCGCGCACATCCACAATTTTATCCACCACCGGGCGCAGCGCCTCCACCAGGCGCTCACGGTCCACTTCCTGCACCTTGAAGGTCAATTCCCAGCGGGTGGCGCCATCTTGCGTCACCTCGCCAATCGCCATGCCCACAATGTTGCCCCCCACCGCTGAGATCGCCTGAGTCACCTTTGCCAGCAGCCCGCGAGTGTTGGGTACCATCACCGTCAGGCGCACCCCGGCTCGCCGCGCGCCCAACTGGGTGAGCAGCACCTTGAACAGGTCCGTCTCGGTGATGATGCCGCTCAGGGCATCCCCGGCCATCACCGGCAGCCCGCCGATGCGGTTATCCGCCATGATGCGCGCCGCTTCTTCCAGGGGTGTATCTTCAATAACTGTAATCACCTTGCGGGTCATCACCTTTTCAATGGTGATTTTTGCCAGCAGTTCGGGCAGTTCCCACACCGCAAGGGTTGTCGCCGCCGAAGGGGATGCCGCCAGTAGATCATTTTCCGAAACGATGCCCACCAGGCAGCCGCGGCTATCCACCACAGGCAGGCGGCGCACCTTTTTTTCCTTCATCAACCTCAGCGCCACATGCACAGGCGTCTCCGGGCTGGTGGTGAGGGGGTTGCGGGTCATACAATCGCGCACAAGCATGGTTGCCTCCACATCAACACTGAATTTCTTTTATTATAGCCCATTCAGCCGCGCAAAGGCCACCCGCACCGCAGCCTGTTAGCCGATGAGCCTTCTCATCAGCCGCAGCGCCCCTTCATTTCTTATAAAAAACGCCAGGGCGAGTCAATCTCGCCCTGGCAGTTGCCATCTGAATTATAGCCCCTCTTTTTACCCTCACCCCCGGTTTAATGCTTCCCGCCGCTGATTAACTCGCCAACCTCATCACGCCCGGTGTAGATGCGCACCAGCTTGCCGTCCTGCATCAACAGCACGCGGTCAACGTATTCGCACATGCGCAAATCGTGCGTCACCATGATCCCCGCCCGGTTCTGCTCGTGAATCAGCCCAGCGAAAGTCTCTACCACCTGGTAAGCCCGTTCCGTATCCAGGCTGGCGGTGGGTTCATCAGCCAGCACCAGGCTGGGATTGTGAATCAGCGCCCGGGCAATCGCCACCCGCTGCTGCTGCCCGCCAGACATCTGCCCCGGCAGGTTGTTCAACCGCTCACCCAGCCCCAGCCGCGCCAGCAGTTCGCGCGCCCGCAGCTTGCCAGCCTTATCCAAACGGTTGTTCAGGCGCAGCATCAACTCAACATTTTCCACTGCGCTCAGGTACGGCACCAGGTTGTTGGCCTGGAAGGTGAAGCCAATCTTCTCCCGGCGCAGCGCCACCCGCTCCACGTCGCTCATCCCAGCCAGGTCAACCCCATCCAGCAGAATTTGCCCGGAAGTGGGCTGCAGCAGCGCCGCCAGCATCGAAAGCATGGTGGTCTTACCAGAGCCGCTCGGCCCCACCAGCGCCACAAACTCACCCGCCGCCACCTGCAGCGAGACTTCATCAACCGCAAAGATGGGACCTGAATCGCTGTTGTAGCGCTTGATAACCGATTTTGTTTCCAGTGCATATGCGTTCATGGTTGCGTCCATTATGAAGATAACCCCAGGGCTTTCAACGGCTCGATGCGCACCGCATAGCGGATGGAAACCAACCCTCCCAGCGGGCCAATCAACAGCAGCGCCACAATGGCTATCGCTGAGGTCGTCCCGTTGAAGACGATCGGCACCGTCGGCGGGAAGGTCAACGAGAACCCAAAAGCCAGCAGCGCGCCGATAGCCACCCCCACCACCGTTACCACCACAATCTGGATGATGGATGCCGCCGCTACCAGCGGGTTGGATGTGCCAATGGCTTTCAATACGCCAATCTGCGCCACTTTCTGCAAAATTTGAATCTGGAAGAACCCGCCAATCACCAGGATGCCAATGAACAGGGTAAAGCCTCCCTGCGTGTTGAGCGTGCTCTGCTGCGCCGAGTAGCCCGGCAGCGCCTGGATGGCCTGATCGAGCGTGGCGGCTTCCACGCTGTTCACCTGCTCCACCAGCCGCTGGCGCACCGCATCAACCTGTGCCCCATCCGCCAGCTTCACCAGGATGACATTCGCCACCGGCGTTGCGCGGCTCACCTCAGCCTCAGACTTGGGTCGGATGCGGTCCCAGGTGAAGAAAGGCACAAACAGCGCAGGCTGCAGCCCATACTGCTGCCCATCAGTGATTCCCACCACCTTCAGGCTGAAGAACTCGTCTCGCGTGCCCTGCGTGACGCGCAGCGTCAGCGTATCACCCAGCGCCAGCTTGCTGCGCAGCGCGGTGTTGCGGTCAATGATGACTTCGTCCGCCAGGTCGGTGCTCAACTGCTGCCCCGAAACCACACGCGGTTCGCCCGTGCGGCCCGGTTCCACGCCCAGCAGCGCCACCTTCAACGGCGCGCTCGCGCCCAGGTCCACCAGCGTGGCGTTGGATGTGCCCAGCATGCCGGCATCCGCCACCCCTTCCACGCGCCGCACCGCCGCCAGGCGGTCGCGCCCCAGCCGGCTGGCTGCAATCAGGTAATCCGACTTGGCCTGGTAAACAATCAACCCGGCATCCAGCTTGGAGATGTATTCGCGGTTGCCGTTGCCAAGCCCCTCGCCCAGCGCCGCAATGAACAGCACCAGCAGCGTGATGAGCGCGATTACCAGGCTCACCAGCAAGAACCTGCCCCGGTTGCGCCACACTTCCTTTACAGCCAGGTAAGTGGAAATTGCAAACATTTGTTTCATGAACATCTCCCGGGTTAGGGCAAGAACTTCACCGCTGCGGTCATCCCCCAGCGCAAAGCCGCCTGCGATTGGCTCAAAACGATCGTCACCGTGTAGGTGATGTCGCCGCGTTTTTCTTCATAACGGCGGTTAATCTGGCTCACCTCGCCGCTCAACACCACGTCCGGCAGCGCATCCAGCATCACTTCAACCTTCTGTCCAATTTTGACGTCCACCACCTGCAATTCGGTCAGGTTGTCCGTCTTCACCACCCAGCGCGAGAAATCCGCCACGGTGAAGAGAGGCTGCCCGCCGGTTACCCGCTGGCCCACCTGCACGGTTGGGTCCACCACGGTGCCCGCCGCGCTCGTTTTGAGTTCCAGCGCATCCAAAGCTGCCTGCGCGCTGGCTGCAGCAGCTCTGGCGGTCTTCAGGCGTGCCTCCGCAGCGGCTTCAACCGCCGGGTCAATCCCCTTGCCCAACTGCAGGGTCGAGAGGGTTAACTGCGCCAGGCTCAATTTGGCCCGGGCTGCATCCAGTTGAGCTTTGTTCTCATCGTTTTGTTCTTCATCGTAGCTTTCCCCGGCTGCTTCAAGCGCCTTTTGTGCGTTAATCACCGCTACCTGCGCCTGCGCCAGGTTCACCTCTGCCGAAAGCTTCAACCCATCCAGCGCCTGCTGCGCTGCCAGTGCTTCCTGCTCTGCGCGCGCCAGGGCAGTCTGCCCCTCCGGCCAGGCGTTCAAGCGCGCCAGCGCCTGCCCTACCTTCACCACGTCGCCATCTTTCACCAGCACTTCCGCCACCTGCCCCGGCAGTGAAAACGACTGCTCCAGCACAGCCACCGGTTGCAGCCGCCCCTCGGCAATGAACCCTGCCTTCTGGCTGGCAGCTGGCACAGCGGTGGCTTGCGGCGCAGCCGGGCTGCAGGCCGCCAGGGCCAGCGCGGCTGCCGTCATCAGGATAATCAGCGTTGATAATTTCTTCATTTTTTTATTCTCCAGTAAATTATGATTTTGATTCCACGCCCGGACCAACCGGTCCGTCAAAAGGCTGGTTCCAGCCCGTCGAAAGCACGCCGTTCAACAGCAATTCCAGCGGTGGATGGTCGGCGATATCGTCGTAATAATAAGGCAGCACAATGCGCCCCTGCTGGTTGATGATGAACGTGCCCGACATCTGCATGGCGTCCTGTCCAGCGGGTGGTGGTTCCACTTGGTAGCCCTTTCCCGCCGACTTTCTCACCGCCGACCACACCCTGGGGCTCAAAAAGGTTTGGAACAGGTTGCCGCGTTCCAATCCGTAAGCCTCGTAAGCCTTGCGCTCCGGGTCTGCCAGGCACAGCAACCCGGGCGCAAACTGCTTTGCAAACAGAGCGGTCGCCTCCGGCGTCCCCTGCATCACCACTGCGATCGCCAGTCCTTGCTTTTCGATGTGCTCTCGCCCCGCCACCAGTTCAGCCAGCATCTCCTTGCACTGGGTGCAGCCAAAATGGCGGGTAAAAGCCAGCAGCAGCGGCCTTTCAGCCCACAGTCCCGAAAGCTGAACAGTTTTCCCGCTGGCATCCTGCAAGGTCAGGTCTGGCGCGTTCCGGTTGAATGATAAATGCTTGTTTTTGCTCATGGCTCTCCGTTTATTGGTTAATCTAGACGGATTATATCAACCCGGCACGGATGTGTAACGCTTTTGTATAAGCTTTGTGAAAACAAAAACGCTCCCCAGCGTTACTGGAGAGCGCAACATGGCTCAATAATGGCTTAGAACATCACTCAGACCAACAGCTTATAAATTTTCTTCCCTCCGCGCGCGCCGCCACAGCCGCCACACCACCCAGGCGGTGAACATCACCATCAGGCAGGCAATCAGCACCGGCACAATCACCGCCAGCACCGAAACCACCGTGGAAACCGCATCTTCCGCCATGCTCACAGGCACGTTGGCAGCCCCGCCGGTCGTCGCCGTCACCACCGGGCGCACCGCCAGCGTCTTCACCCCGTGCACGCCGCCCGCCACCAGCAGACCAACACCCAGCGCCAGCACCAGGTTCACATCCTTCACTGCCCCGCTGCCGGCGGCAAAAGCCACCGCCCCGGCTGCCGGGCGCACCAGCGTTTGCACCAGGTCGTTGATATGGTTCACCGCCGGAATTTTATCGGCGAAAAATTCAATCAACGAGAGCACCACCAGCAGGCCGATAATCCACCAGCTGGTCAGCGCCGTCCACGGTTCTTCAAGATGAATCAAATCGGTAAATTTACCCAGCAGCGCCACCACCAGCAGTGGAATGTAGGCGTTTAGCCCGGCGCTGGCCGAAAGGCCAAAAGCAGAAAAAATTCCCAGTGCGTCCAATACCCTTGCCTCCTGAACTGATATACGCATTATAGTCCGAAAGGTTGCGGGCGTGATACAATTTTTTAACCGCCTCAGGTACGCTACCCTCAGCTAAACGGAGCCCCCATGCCCAAGCCTTCACCCACCCTGCGCACCCGCTTTGCCCCCGCGCAGCCCATCCCCCTGCCAGAATACCCCCGCCCGCAAATGACCCGCCCGCGCTGGACCAACCTCAACGGCTGGTGGGATTACGCCATCCTGACCATCGAGAGCCCCACCCCCACCGCCTTCCAGGGTCAGATCCTGGTGCCGTACGCGGTGGAATCGCAGCTCTCCGGCGTGCAAAAAGCCCTCACCCCCACCCAGAACCTCTGGTACCGCCGCGCCTTTGCCGACCCCCGCCCTCAGTTCCTCACCGGCGGCCTCGCCGGCGGGCGCATTTTGCTCCACTTTGGCGCGGTGGATTACCGCTGCCAGGTGTGGGTTAACGGCAGCCGCGTGGGCGAGCATACCGGCGGCTACCTGCCCTTCAGCTTCGATATCACCCCCGCCCTGCAGGAAGGCGAAAACGAATTGCTCGTCTCAGTGTGGGATCCATCCGATTCCGGCCTGCAACAGCGCGGCAAGCAGGTGCTGCGCCCCGCCGGCATCTGGTACACCCCCGTCTCCGGCATCTGGCAGACCGTCTGGCTGGAGGGCGTCCCCGCGGTGAGCATCGCCTCCCTCAAGCTCATCCCTCATCTGGACGCAGAAAGCCTGCAGGTGCAGGTTACCCTCAGCGGAGCGGCGAACGCAGCAGGTTTCACCCTCGCGGCGCAAGCCAGCCTGGAGGGACAACCCGCTGCCGCCGCGCAGGGCCCGGCAGATCGGCCGCTGCAGCTAAAAATTACCCGCCCCGCCGCCTGGAGCCCGGCTCACCCCCACCTCTACGACCTCACCCTGCAGCTCCTTGACCCCCTTGGCGCCGTCGTCGATGAAGTTGGCAGCTATTTTGCCATGCGCCAGTTCGCCCTTGCCCCTGATGGTGACGGTCACCTGCGCTTCACCCTCAACGGCGAGCCGCTCTTCCTCTACGGCCCGCTCGACCAGGGGTACTTCCCCGACGGCCTCTACACGCCTCCCTCCGAGGAAGCCATGCTGTATGATATCGAATACACTCGCCAGGTGGGCTGCAATATGATTCGCAAGCACATCAAGGTGGAGCCGCTGCGCTGGTACTACCACTGCGACCGGTTGGGGATGATTGTCTGGCAGGATATGCCCTCCGGCGGGTTGAACGATACCCGCAACATGGGCTTTGTGCTGCAGTTTTTGGGCCTGCACCGCAACGATACCCTCAAGCTCAGCCGCTTTGGCCGCGCCGACCCGGCGAACCGCGCCGCCTTCCGAGCCGAGCTGCAGGGCATGGTGGAGCACCTCTACAACGCCGCCTGCATTGCCGTGTGGGTGCCGTTCAACGAAAGCTGGGGCCAGTTCCACGCCCGCGAAGTCGCCGCCTGGCTCAAAACCGTTGACCCCACCCGCCTGGTGGACCATGCCTCCGGCTGGTTCGACCAGCACGCCGGCGATTTTAAGAGCATCCACGTTTATTTCAAAAAGCTCTACCGCGCCAAACCCGACCGGCGCGCCTTCGTCATCTCAGAATTTGGCGGCTACAGCCTCAAGGTGGCAGGGCACGTCTGGGATGAAAAAGAACGCTTCGGCTACCGCTTCTACGATACGCCAGAGGCTCTCACCGCCGCCTACCAGGCATTGCTGGAGGAGGAATTGCTACCTCTCATTCCTGAAGGGTTGGCTGCCGCCATCTACACCCAGACCACCGACGTGGAAATTGAAATCAACGGCTACCTGACTTACGACCGCGCTGTTGAGAAAATGGATTCCGCCACCCTGCTGCGCCTGCACCAAAAGCTCACCGACAGCAAATTTCCCCCCG